>CALZIQ010000048.1 GCA_945787735.1 uncultured Chromatiaceae bacterium
GAGATACAATAATGGAATGGGCATATGTTCAAATAGCGTCACTGGTGACAATCGTCATGTTTATCCTCTACATCGCCATCTCCGACTACCGTCTCAATCATGAGACTGATTCACAAGACTCTTAAGTGGGTCGATCACGGGGTGGTGAGCAAGAACGACTCACCCCCCTATGCTGACAGACGCAATATTTTCGCGGCCATCGAATCATCCATTACTTTACTTATCTGCTCCACAATCTGTTCTTCCATGCTTTGATCCATACTGTTGTGCCTTATCGATAGAAGCCGGGCTACAGACACTGATGACTAGAGCTACAGCACACAAGGCAGCTAGCCAAGGATTTAGCTGTTAAGTTGTTCATCTGATTTTCTCCGCTAGCTATTTCACCCAATTCATTAAACAAATAAGCCGTTCCTGCGTAATCACTTTAATTTCACAATTCATTCACGCCTATTAATTTATACCTTTGCATTGGCATAAGTTTTTTAATCGCTGACGTGGCAAGGCGCTAGGGAACAGTAATTCCCCATACATTAGCCATGGTTTTTTATGCAAAAATCTCAACTACTTTTAACGGGATGGATCTTTTTATCGGCGAAGCAAAGATTCATCAAACTTCCAACAAAATATGGGAGAGGGGAAAATCATGAAAACAACATCATTCAACACTATGGAGAAAATTTCAGCACTTGCACTCGCAATGCTTTTGATTGCGTTTATTGTTTAACAAACCTCTTTGATTGACATAGCATGCGGGCAGGCCATTCATAGGCCTGCCTTTTTACGTTCAGCATGCTCGAGACCAGTTTCAGCAACTACTTACCTATAATAAATGCATGGCTTCATGGCAATATTACAGCTATTACACTGCTATTTAGATGAACCTAATACCAAGCCCAGCGAAGACTCAACCACTCAAAACAAAGGAGGCTGAAATGATTGGTCCATCTAATGAAGTTTGGCAGACCTTCTCAGCAGTGCTGTTGCTATTTCTAGCGATTGCATTTCTGACCTAGTCAGCATTATTGTGCGCCGACCGTTAACTTTTGCCGGCCCAAGCTGATAATTCAATCTGAATTTTGAGCCAAATATGAGACACAAAAAAACCCGCCGTGAGGCGGGTCGCAAATTAGGGGATTTATAAATGATATTTAAGTTCTGGCCTTCTGCCTGAAGCCAAGACCTAATCCGGCTAGTCCGAGTGCAATCAAGAATATACTGCTAGGCTCCGGCACAGTAATGACTTCAAAGGCTTTATCCTCTCCGGCCAACAATGTCCATGGACCTATATGAGGGTTACCGCCAACACCAGCCGCCGTAGTTACTGCACAGTCAATGATACAAGTGCCGCCATTATCGGCCTTGGCCCAACCCCAAACATCGTCATTAGGTGCGGTACCAAACTGACCTGCCGCCCAGGCAAAATCGACCCAATAAGTTTCACCGGCGATTTCCTCCCAAGTAGAATTTAAAAAAGAGGGGGCAGATGTATCATCGACCGCAACCCAGTATTCATAGATATCGATGCCATCGTCAGTCGTGCCGAAGAAGTCTTCCTCGACATCATAGATCTGAGAGAAATAAGATGCACCTGTGCGATCTTTCGGTGTCGAATACGGGTGAGGTTGGCCTGTATTTTGATCGATACAGTCTGGGTCAGCGCTGCCCGCGAGACAGTTTTCATGAAAGCTGATTTCGAACTGGACAGTCCGCTCAGTCTGGCTTTGCCCAGCATTCTGGAAGTAAGAACCCCACCAATGGAAGCCCGCGATAACCCTACCGTCCGAGACAAAGTCATCTGCGACCACCGGCCCCCCACTTCTGTGCATGGAGAGATTGTCATCGCCATCTACCATATCCGGCAACTGCGTCCACTTGGGTTTGTAGTGATCTCCCGTTAAAGGCATTGCCTGCGCCGCGCCAACCCAAGCAAACAGTACCATTAGTATGACTGTCGACATCCTCTTCATGACCGTGCTCTCCTGTTGTGTTTGTAAGGAATCCCTGCACTAAACTGGTTCATGCATATGCTGAACCAGCGCATAAAAAGCACGTAAAAACAGCAACCTAGAGAAAAGGCAGATTACGCACACAGCAAAAGTGTAAATATTTTCGACAATTCAAGTATTTACATGAGTTAAACACTTGGTTTTTGCTAGAAAAATGGTTTCGAATTTCTTCGCTTTTTATTTGACCAAGCTCGAAGCACAAAAAAGGGGGGCGATTGCCCCCTTCACACCCATGTACTGTTACAGCAGCTAATTATTTTTCGCACCCTGCTCTATCCAGCTTCGGATTACACGAATTTCATCATCCGCCAGCGGTGGTGCACCAAATGGCATTCTGAGATGGTCTTTGCGGGTCACCATCACCATAAAACTGCTGTTTGCAGCCGAACCTGGCACAATCAGCTCACCACCTTGCTCGGTACCCTCCATCAAGTCTGCATAGCTGGCAAGGCTCAGACCACTTTTAGCCTCACCTTCACCGCCTGCGGTGTGGCAACTGAGACAACGCCACTGGATAATCGGCTGAATATCTCGCTCGAAGCTGGCCTCACCGTGGCCTGTTGCTTTCAGGGAGGAAAAATAAGCCGCCAAATCTTTCAGGTCACCGTCTTTGAACTTGGCCAACTGCAAACCCATGATGGATGATTTTTTCTTTTTGAAGGCCATCAATTTTTCGACAAGATAGGTCTTGTCTTTGCCAGCCAGCACTGGCACAGCCGTGCTTCCTCCCATGCCGTTATAGCCATGACAGCCGGTACAGTAAAAAGCCTTAGCGGCACCTCGTTGTACCGCACCCTCTTCTGATGCCGTTGCGCTACCCACCGCACCCAGCGCCATAGCAAGCATTAATAACAGCGATTTTTTCATCTCTTGATTCCCTCAACAGTGACAACGTCCGCAACTGCAGTACACCCCATACTGGAATGCCCTTACAATCCATACTGATTTATTCTAACTCCACTCGCGTCGTTGCAACAGGGGATAGAGTGATTTATTTCGAAAAAGCTATTGTTTGGCGTAATAGGCGGCAATGGCCTTAATTTCAAGCAGGCTGAGCACACCCGCCATGGCGACCATGGTTTTATCTTTGCGAATGCCTTCTTGATATTCCTTCATCGCCACCACGATGTAGGACTCGACCTGCCCTGCCAACCTGGGCACCCCGGGCTTTTTGCTGTAGCCATGCTCGCCATGGCAACGGTTGCAGCGCTCTTCAACCAGTTGTTGAGGATTATCCGGCAGGTAAGTGACCACCTGCTTGGGAGTTCGGCTGGCAAAATAGGCCGCCAAGTCCTGTAAATCTTGCTTATCCAGCTTGGCAGCCACATCACGCATGCCGTCGTGCTGGCGTTTGCCACTGGCATAGTCCAGCGTGGCATTCACAATATAAGTCTCGTCCTGACCCGCCAGGCTGGGCGTGGCTGCCGGATCAGTGCTAACACCACCATCTCCATGACAAGTGATACAAGCGCCGCTCAATTCGGCGCCATTCTCCACATTAGCCTTGACTGACTTTTGCCCGGACTCAGGCAGTTGAGTGGCGTAATAATAAGCGGCCTTCTCAATGTCTGTATCGCTATAAAAAGAGATGATGTCCTGCATGGCAGCGTGCTTGCGCAGCCCCTGCTGATAGGCTTGGCTGGCGCGGGTGATGTATTTCACATGCATGCCAGTTAGGCTGGGCACACCGGACTTGCGGCTGTTGCCCTTGTCACCATGACAACTGTTGCATGAGGCGGCGATTTTTTCACCATCGGCGAGCGGATCGAAGGCCTTTGCTGAAGAGATATCTTTGTGAAGTTGTGATTGCGGCTGCTGACGACTGTAGTATGCGGCGAGATTAGCAATGGTCTTATCACTCAATTTTTTCACCGGCGTGCTCATCAGCTGCGAACGACGTGCGCCGTCACGATAATCACGCGTAGCCTTGATCAGGTAACGGGCCGACTGCCCGGCCAAATTGGGGATGTTGGGATTCAGGCTGTTGCCATCATAACCATGACAACCGGCACAAGCACGCGCCGCAAGCTTGCCATTTGCTGCATTGCCATTGCCCGTCGCCGGCGCCTTTTTAGGCACCCTTGCGGCAAAATAGGCGGCCAGATTATAGATGTCCTGCTCCGTCAAGCTGCCTTTGAACTGAGCCATGATTTCGTTCTTGCGCTCGCCCGAGACATAGCTTTTCAGGGCGGGGACAAAGTACTCGACGGGTAACCCATCCAGGCTGGGGATTGCTTCGCTCTTCTGAAACCGCTCAGTCTGGCTATGGCAAGAACGACAACTCTCAACGATATGTTGAGCGGCACTGCGTGCCTTTTTATCCTTAAGAATGGATTTTGATTTTTCACCAGCCACGGCTCCCTGCCATGCCGTGTCGAGGCTGGCGTAGTAGGCGGTGACATCCGCCAGCGCGATCGGATTGAGTGCCTCGCTGGCCTGCATCATCTCAGCATGATTTCGCGCGCCGTTACGATAGGCCAGCATGGACCGCACCAGATAATCCTGCTCCAGACCGGCGATAAATGGCGCACCACTGCGGGCGCTAACGCCATCTAATCCATGGCAGCCGGCGCACTGTCGGGCAACCTGCTTGCCTTTGTTAACATCACCAACACGCGGCATGTCTTTGGCGGGTTCCGACAATTCAATAGCGGCGACGGCGTCGCTCGCCATTGAAACAGGATCACAGCCGGACAGCACCAAGCACGACAAAGCAATAACAATAAGATTACGTATCATTTCCAAGTTCCTTATTCGATGGAATTACTCTTCCACCACGGAACAATAGAATCTCATTTGCACATCGTCTGGCAGCTTGTAGAACCACATCTGATACAAGGAGATGAAGAACTGCAAGCCAAAACAAATACCCATCAGTGTGCCGCTGCCTATCACCACCCAGGCAAACGGCTCAAAAATTTTGGTGATGTACCAGGACGCCACATCGAAAATAATCGAGATAAACGGAATCACAATAATAGTGATTTTGAGCCACTCATGACGAAGATAGGCGTGGATAAAGATGCCGGCGACAATAAAAAAGATGAAGGTCAGACCAAACAAATGGATATGCGAAACACGCACAAGCGTAAACATGTCGACACCGCGGTCTTCTTCCGCCGTGTGCATAACTCCAGCATAATCCTCAAGACTAGGTAAGTGAGGGTTGCGGTTGTTGTGACAGGTGATACAGCGATTATCAAAAATTGCCTTCACCTCTGACTCATACGCCTTTTCACTGGCACCTTCACGCACCCAGCTGATAATTTTCAAGTTCTCATCAGCAGGCAGCATGCCCGACATGGGGCCTTTCAGTGCGGACTCCAGTTTCGTGCCCGTCTTACTACCACTATAAGCAATGACGATATCTTGCACAGTCAACATCTGATTACCGTCGCGACCGTGGTGCGAGGCAAAGATGTAGATCATGGCAAAGGTGTAACCCAGGCCCAGAACACATAAAGTACAGGTGTAAAGAACACGCTGCACCAAGGGCAGATGCGAAAAATGGAGAGAGAAACGCTGACTCATGAGAAACCTTTGGAAAATTCCTGTGGCATAAAATAACAATAATGATGGGGAATAATTATTCCACACCCGTGTTTAGGTTTGATGACTCAAGCCCGTTCGGGCCGCGATTATCCCACATTTCACAAGGTCAATCCAAGCAAGATTTTCCCCTGGGTGAAGATGGGCCACCATAGTGCAGATAAGCGAAATTGGGATCCTCACCAGCACAAAACCTGTGCGCGTTTTTTATCCAAAATCAAACATGATGCTCCTTTCTGGCAAGGGCGCCATTTTCAAAATAGCGTACCCAATTGAAGTGATGCCCCAAAAAGCGCATCATTTCTGGCAGGATTCAATTTCGATAAAAACAACCACAAACCAGGGAGCGGTGTAATGAGAATAGCCACCTTTAATATTGAAAATCTGGATGAAACCACATCCCCCACATTGGAAGACAGAATCGCCGTACTTAAACCCCAGCTAATGCGACTGGACGCAGACATTCTCTGCCTTCAAGAAATTCATGGTCAAGAACGTGATGGCCGACCGCGTGAACTGCTGGCATTGCAGGCGCTGATCAAGGACACCCCCTACCAGGGTTACAATATTTCTTACACAGAAACCTCGGCGGAGCAGGCCTATGACAAGCGCAATCTGGTGATCCTGTCCAAATATCCGATCCTGGAGACACGTCAGGTGCGTAACGAATATGTGGATGACTTGATGTACCGACGCATCACCGCCTCACCACATGAACCGGAGGCCAAGGAAGTCGGCTGGGAACGCCCCGTACTCTACGCCAAAATAGGTCACCCGCAAGGGCCTGTTCACCTCATCAACATCCATCTAAAATCCCGCCTGCCCTCGGCTGTGCCCGGACAGAGGGAGGGCTTCGCCTATCGAACAGTCAGCGGCTGGGCAGAAGGTTATTTCATCTCATCCATGAAACGTGTCGGTCAGGCCTTGGAAGTGCGCCTCATGGTTGACGAAATTTTTGATGACGAGCCCGATGCCAAGATCATTGTCTGTGGTGATTTCAATGCCGAGCCTGGTCAGGTCCCCGTCGAGGCCATCGCCGGGCGTATCGAGAATACCGGCAATGCAAGCCTTGGCCACAGACAACTGCTGCCATGCAGCAATTCCATTCCAAAAGAATCGCGTTACAGCCATCTGCACGAAGGGCACGGAAATCTATTGGACCACATGATGATTTCCCGCGCCCTGTTAGCACACTATCAAGCGGCTGAAATACATAACGAAGCCCTGCACGATGAATCAATCGCCTTTGCCACAGATAAGAAATATCCGGAATCAGATCATGCGCCGTTTGTTGTGCAGTTTTCGCTATAGCATCAAATAAGTTACTTAGCCCCAAAAAGAAAAACCCCATCAATAATTGATGGGGTTTTTGAGTTTTGTGGGGGAGTCAAATCCCCCCCATTGTTATCGCGCATCCATGCACGTGTTGTAGTCTTTACTCCACAGCCTTACCTTCTGAGTACTTCACTACAGTACCTGCTGGTTTGGCACCCATACCATGATTGGTAAAGGTTGGCACTGTTCCCAGATCAACACTCGCCGCAGACGTAATGTCTGGCACACCGGCAGTATTGTTTGGCACTTCTGCCAAGAACACACTAATTTCCAGCGGTTTGATATAGAAATTATTAGTGCCGTCAGTGACTGCCGTACCCGTAGGGATATTAATGACCTTAGCACTGATATCCGCACTCATCTGCCAGTTGTTCTTAGCCAGTTCATGGTACATATCAGGCAGACCATGCATCCAGCCATCAAACTGCAAGGACAAGGTCTTATCATTAATACTGTCACCATCTGTATCTATATCAAATGGACTCAACATAATTGGGTTATCAAGAATCATGTAATTCCCTGCCACACTACAGTCTGGCGAACACAGGAATTGTTGTGAACCCCAACCACCGGTTGAATACTCCCAGTTGAACTCGACAGGACGAGTAGAACCTTGTGGAATACCGTAGCCATCAACTGTGACAACAGTGCCATCACCATCCAAAGGATCACCTGATGCATCAAACGCTTGCAGACCCCATTGACCATCTGTCAGCACAGTCGTAACCGCTGACTCATCAACGTCCTGAGTATTCGGATCGTCAGTCACATACACCAGCTTCATGTAGTTTGAATCTGCTGCGTCTGTTACCAACTGATACTGCAACTCAGGCTGCCATGGCGTTGCCAGATAGCTGGTGCCGGTCGGCAGAATAGAACTTGCATTGACAGGGTTAGCCGCAGACTGCAGTTCGATTTTAACCTCATAATCGTCTGCAGCGGTGCCAGTTGTATCGATACGTTTCACAACAAAACTGGCGCCCTGGTTATTGATGTAATATTCACGACCCAGCTCAGGCTGGAATGAGATATCACCACTATCATCAAAGGTTGGCGTCCAGGTTTGCTGATCAAAATTGGTGAGTGTTTTCTGAACCCAAGTTGTACCATTAAATTCAATGTAAATTGAACCACCCACATTTACCCAAAGGTTGTCACCATCGGTAGGCGTGTAAACGCCATCACCCGTTGGTGTCATGCCACCACCTTGCTGATTAAAAGTCGCCGGATAAAAACCAGCCACGGTGAAAAAACCACCATTTGTCGCAGGGGCTGCATTCAAATACATATATTCAACATTCGATGACCCAGTCCAGCGACCAATATTGACATGTTTACGGTCACCCTCTGCAACTACCAAACTATCAAAATCAGTAAAGTTAGAAACCACTTTCACGCTATCGTCAGCAAAGTCTCTACAGGTTGGAGGATTCGATTGCCAATCTTGATAACCTTCACAAAACTTCCATGCGCCAGCAGTGTTGTCCCAGCGCAGGTCATAGTTTTTATTAATAAAGGTTTCGACCGGAATATTCTGAATATCCGCTAGCGCACCATCTACCAAGGTACGTTTAGTCAGCGTACCGTTGAATTTTTCAGACACAACATAAGTCTCAGCAGTGCTATTTGGACCGCGGTCATCACGTGAAACGGTGGTTCCAGCAGTGATGCCATTTTCATTGCCGCTCCAGAGTTCATGACGACCTTGCCAAGCGCCATAATAGGCGTGCTGTCCAACACCGCCAGCAGACAGCGCAACCGGAAAACCGAAAGAGGTATGTTTCTCAACATCATCACCGGCAGCGACCCCATCAGCTGATGGGGTTTCATCATAAAACAGACCATAACGATGGGTCATTTCTACTGAATTAGCTGGATCACGATCTTTGTAGATCGAATCATTGGTACCATTTGTGGTGTCATCATCAACGGCAAGATAGTCGGTATTATAGGCGTATTGTGCCTCTTTTACCGGTGGTGGGCTATTTTCACTACAACCGTTGTCGCCACCTGCCCAGCAAGACTCCCAATCAGGGTATGAAACTTTACCAAATCCGGACGTGCCAGAGCGAACCAAAATACCCTTCATCTCACTACCAAAATCGCCCATTCCTTTTTCATGTACTTTAATGGTATTGACACCGTCAGAGTCAATGGTGGATGAAGCAGCAAAATAGTTGTCCACTGAATCATTAAAACTTACATTCAATTCCCACACACCGTAATCAGCGAAAGAACCATCTGCATTCGTGGTAGCCGCTTGAGTGATCAGAAATTCTGCCTTAACAAGTGCTGTCTCGCCTGGGTTGTCATAATCAGGCTCTTCAATCCATGCCAGCACACGATTCACATCGACGCCATTAGTCACAATCATGCGCGAGTCAACCACCCAAGGCTCAAGGGTTTTTACTTCACGGCCATCTTGATCATCAGTCCAGGCCACCATGGCTGTATAAGGACCCGCGTTTACATTCGCTTCGTCTGCATAGTTAGTTTGCGCAACAGCACTGAGTACTTCTTCGATAATTTCGAACTGCTCCAAAGCGCGTTCTTCAACAAACTTTTTAGTTTGCACCCTGTTGTAGTCAGTGTCAGCCGCCAAATCTGTTGCCGCACGCGCCATTTGACGCACAGCACCACCCAGACTTCTCATGGAACTGCTTACGTTGCTAGTGTCTGCCGGAACTGCTGAAATCTCTGTGGGAAGACTGAAACCTGATGTCACTGTTGAAATGGTTTCACCATCCGTATTTGTGGTGCTCGTGGCTGTTGTTGAACCCCCACCGCCACAACCTGATAATGCCAATGCCACTGCTGCGGATACCGCGCTTACTACAAACTTATTTTTCATACATGCTCCTGATCGAAATTATTTTTTGCAGAGTTTGAGTCCCCCTCACTCCGCAACCCACATCACTTTGACTACCATCCGTTGGCGATCAAGATTAGGAAGACTTCCTAAACCGTAATGCTGTTATCGACAGAAAGCACAAGACTTTAACTGAATAGGTAAAAATATTTTAAGCTATGAAATCAAACACTAATATAGCGATATAGAAGCTAAAAACAGAAATTCAAAATATCAAAAAAGTGCAAAAATTCTGACTGCGAACCAGTTCACAAAAAACTCATCTTTTCTCTAACTACAATGTAAATTTTAATAAATAATCCGCATTCGACAATGGACCCGCCACGAAAAAGGCCCCGCCAAAATGGCGGGGCCTTTTATATAATCGATTATGTTTACAAATTAGAACTTCTTACAAATTGTATAAACCGTTCCATCTTCCAGGTATGCTGTCGAAGGCGTAGTCCCTGCCGGCTCAAAAGTTGCTGGATTATTCGAAGTATTTGCAAGCGCTCGTATTTGACCTGCATCTGCCGCACCATCATCCATAGCACTATCAACGGCTGCCGCTCCTTTACCAGGAATATTACTGGCACAAATCACATGCCCTGACAAACCCAGACCCCATGCTGCGGTGGTGTTGGTAAAACCAATCTTGCCACCAAAGGCATTGCTTGGGTTGGCACGACCAGCTATGTTATTCGTAGTACCGGAAGGATCACCGGTAATCAGGCCAGCATAACGAAGATGCTGCCATGCACGCTGGCTTTCATTATTACCTGCATCAAATGCATTATTATTGTTCAGCACGCCGTTTCCACTTCCCGCCGTAGCATCTGCCCAACCACGATTGGCATTATCTGCCCGATTATCGTCACCTGGCAGCATGCGATAACGATCCTGATAGGCGTATAAGGCGGCGCTGACACCATCAAAGTCATTACGCAGGTTTGAGATCTTAGCGTTTTCAATCATTTCCTGACCCTTTAAAACCCCACCCAGCAATAGGCCAATAACTACCAGTACAATTGCAATCTCAATTAATGTAAAGCCTGCTTGTTTCTGTTTCATTGCTGTCTTCCTTTATAGCTGGTCGCGCCAAATATTTACACCTAGTCTATTTAGTGTGACCCCTTGCTCAACTGTGACAAGATTCACACCACTGCTAGAAAAAAGATCGGCTCGATAAAAAAATTCTTTAGAATGGAGAAGAAATAACTTCTTGAAAAGATCGAAAATTCGCAGGGAAAATGTTAACGAATGTAATTTCAGCTAAAGTGGCAGTGCCAAACAACGCACGGTGTCTGTCGCGTAGCTATCTGACGCCCTGGCAGCGCCCGTATTAAATACACCATCATCAAATTTTGCATCAATTTCCTCGGCTGCATCACCGGGAATATCACTGAATACAATCATATTATTCACAAACGGTGCTGGAGCAGTATTGTTTACTGCGGTTCCACAGGGCGAACCGCCGCCTACTGCAACTGTCCGCGCCACAATCCAGGCCTGGCCATAGCTGGTTCTTATAGTGCCGGTACCACCCTTGATGTAGCCGGCGTTAAATAGATGGTCAGGCACCAAATCCCACTCATCAGGATTACCGAAATTTGTGATTAGGCCATTACCGTTGCCATTAGCCGTCACACCCGGAATCTCTGCGCTCGCTGTTGGATGATCCCCAGGCAGCACTTTGTACCTATCTTTGAACGCATTGACCGAAAACCTTAAATCATTGACTATCGAAATAACATCATTCACCCGGGCGGCACGTATTAGCGACTGGCCCTGCATTACCCCAGCAACCAACAGACTGATAATTACCAACACAATAGCCATCTCGATCAAGGTAAAGCCACGCTGGCATCTAAACGACTTTGTGTTTTTGACAAATACAGTCATGGGCATCTGCTCGCATAAGCCGTGCCCAACAGCCCACGCATTTGGCCAACAGTTCTGCTTAAAACCACATCATCGCCACCGCCTGCTGCACGGTCTGGCCCATAAGAAGTCAATATCAACGCGGTGGTTGTCGAATCACCAGCCGGGTTCAGGTTCACATCACTTGCAGTTAACTGGCGCGCTGCCGGGGGAGATGAATAATTTGTCGTGTAAACAATTGTGGTTCCCCATGTATCGATAGTCGATACACCAAGCCCGGATATATTTCCCGGGGTATTGCAGCCAGCCCCCATCATAAACCCGACAACCGCCTGGCTAATTCCTTCCAATTGCTGTGAGGCGGTGGAATTCATATTTTGTAAAGTGCCATCACGCCGCAGCGGCATAATCAAATCGTCCGCCATTATATGCAAAACAACATCATCAAATGAGCCACCGTTCGCACCGGCATCATCTGTATATTCCCTTTTAAAAGCGATAATGTCATTGTCAGTATTTTCACGCTCATCGGGATTTGTGCCTGCAGCCGGCAGCACTGCACGCGTCCCCTTCGAAGTGAATGCACCCGTGCCGTTCTTGCCATGTGAGATAACTGTCGCCACAGACTGAGTGGTCAATGCAACAACTGCTCCGGCTGAATCCCTGTCATTGACAGTCGCACTGCCTACATTGGTATCGGCAAAATTAGCAGTCAATTCCCAGCCATTCGCTATCTGATAAGAAAGCAGATTACCCCAGCCATCTTGGGCTGTCTCACGCGTTAGCCCCAAAGTTGCATAGGGCAGCACACCAAAAAATCGACTGCAGTTAGATGTTACATCCGCGGCAACGGCCCTATTTTCCAAACCATCAGGTGGAGCTGCAATGCTAAATGCCAACGCTCCCGGCCCTTGCCCTTGACGTGTATCCGGACAGGGAAGACGCTGAAATCTTGCTAGATAAGTAATCATTGCTTGCTTGATTACTTGTTGCTTTGTCCGAGTTGCAGCGTATGAAGCGCTGTCCATCTGAGCCGTCAGAACCTTTACACCAGTCACCAGCAGGATGCCCGCAATCACAATCACAATGGCCATTTCCGCCAAAGTAAAGCCTTGATTTGTTCTTCTGAGCCGAATCATAAGTGATTTATTCTTTAGTTCGAGATTAGTATCGTTGGTCGATTAAATGTAGGTTCTAAATCAAAATATCGGCATGGTTATGTGTTTGATTTAATTTGACCAACAAATCTTCACATAAAAAACCACTTCGTTTTTTGCCTTCAATTGGCAAGATGATTTTCTGCAACTTTGCCATCGGGAAGACGTAACTGCTGCCCAGGCCCCAATTTCACCGCACGCTTACCCGGAACACCAACGACAATTCTGTTATTACTGTCTGGGCCACGATAAACACGTACATCACCCGGCCCCTTTGTTCCATTGACTTTTTTGCCATTGATCCAAACAACTTTTTCGCCCTTGCTGCTTTTAAGCACACCATTCATGACCACTGAACTCCCGGTCTTAGCTTCTTCAGCTATTTCTTCTTGGTTTTGAAGATTGTCACCCTGGAAGAGATCTTCGCGCCGCTGCCTGTCGAGTGCATAACGCTCGCTCGACGATGTGAACAAACGCCCTAGGTTCTTATCGTCCGGCTGCGCCGAATATGCTGACACTTGATACATCAATCCATACATCAAGATAATTAATAATACATTTACTCTCGCCGTCATCATGGCCTATTCTTGCTCCAGAGGAATAACCGAAAACCACTCAAGTTCACAATTTACATTTAAGTTTGGACCATGACTGTAATAACCGAACACTAATTCAACCCGTTTCAAATCACAGTTAGAGAGATGAATTTGCCCCGGCGCATATTTGTCCATCCAGCTAAAAAGGTCAGCCAGATCCCCTTCATGCAATAGCCCGGCTTCTAGCTTAATCTGGCTCGTCACAACATTCACCAAACCCTCATCAACAAGATATTCTGCATTGTATGCCCGCTGAGGAAAAATCTGATACCTCACGATGGGCAGCTTCATTTTTCGGCGCGCTTCATTCACACTATCCACCCAGTCGACTCGGTGTTTGGCATCGAATATCCCTGACTTCTGCATTACATTAAAGTTATCAAGGTAGGCAGCAATTATTTCCTTCTCCTCCCTCAACTCCTCCATCTGCATCTCTGCCTCACTGAACTCAGCATTCTTAAGTGCATGGTGGTCGACCATATCCGCATGGTAATTGTGTCCAAGAAAGATCAACACTGCTGAAAACACCATAGAAAGCGACGCAACAATAAGTGCGGGACGCAGATAATGCCAGTCGACCTTAAGCTTCACGGTCTAACCCTCGCATAACAAGTTCCAACTCAAAACTGGCCACTGGTGGCCCTGAAAGACGCTGTGATTCACCCACCAGAGTTTTTTTCGGGTCTGTATTCAAAGGTAAGACAATCGTCTTAACATCCTGAATGCGTTGATCTTGCTTTAGTGTTTCAATAAATGACTCAACTTCTTTGAAGGCCATCTGATAATTTTTCGGAAAGCTTTTCAAATGAGCCTTGATTGTGGCACTACCACCAGATGTCATCGGCTCTTCACTGAATTCATTCGTCATCTCATCCGCAAATTCATCCATCATCGCCATATCGACTTCAGCTGCTGTGTTCCATCTCACCTCATCAAGTTCGATATTCGAGTGTTTCATCAAGCCCTGCCCAATCAGGGCCAAGGCTCGCATGGGAACCGGCTTGTGCTGGGCCAGCGCCTCATCTGATTCGACTGCAGCGCGCATTACCCTTGGCTTATACGGCACAGGTGGCATTCGGGCCGCCTGTTGTTCATATTCCATCTGTATTTGCTGTGTTTCCGAGGCGATTCGATTTGACTGAGATTTGAGATTATGGCCATCAAAAACCTTATTGACGCTCCACACTGTGGCACCAAGGGCGAGCACCACACTCGCCGCCGCCACCTGCCTGCGCAGATTGTAAAACGAGAAATAGGCGCTCTCCTGTTTCGAAGCATAGTTACCTGATGGTAATTTTTTACTGAGCAGATGGGAAAACAGCCATTCGTTGTGGCCAGCGAGTTGTGTCTCTTTTAAGCCTGTTTTGTTTGCGACATCGTTGGCGTCAAGAGCGTGATAAAAAAGTTTTTCACTACCCTCACACTGGCTCTTGAACTGATTAAGTTGTTCACCCTCGGATAATAAATAGACCTGCATCGGCTCGGTGAATACCAGAAGTTGCAACCTACCCAGATATTGCTGGTTACGCTGAACCTCGTTCTTAATGCTGTTAATGCTGGCATCTATGCTGTCTGAGCTCATCGGTGTCAGACGACTGATTTTCATTTCTCCATGACTGAAAAAGGTCTGGCGTAGCAAACGCCCTTTCTCAATCGTCAATACCAATGTATTGGCATGCTTGATTTTAAGACTTTTTACCAACTGCGCCATCACCTGCGGGACAGAAAAAATACCCATCAGCGGCACCTTGTGCTGGCGCAGCTCATTTAACCAGGGCTCCAGGGTTTCCGGTTTTGTCAAACCGGAAAAAAGCACCCTGTCATCTTTGCGTCCATTTTTTTCACGCCCGGCAATGGTTGCACTTCTGAAAGGCGTTGAGCGGAACTGTCCGGCCAACTTGCGTTCAAGCAGCTTGATACGATCCAGCCCCATGACATGAGGGACAGTATCGATACGAAATTCTTCTTCGATGACATCAACCAGAAATGCACTGGGAAAATCCGGCTCTTTTTTAAGATATTCACCGAACATCTCAAAGCCTTCTGGCGTCGCAGGAAAATCACCCAATAGCTGGACCCTGCCACCGTCACAGTAAACCGCGGTCAGTTCATTTGAGGCGATATAAAATATGCGTTTTCCAGCCATATCACATCTTTATTTTGCTGATAATGTCGTAAATTGGGCCAAGCACAGATAGCATGACCCAGCCAAGAATTAGACCCAACACAACCGTCATCATCGGTTCGATCATGCTCTGCAGTTTTTCGATTGAATCTTTTACATCCCGGTTATAAAAATAGCTCACGTTCTGTAAGGCAGTGTCGAGC
The DNA here is from genome assembly GCA_945787735.1 of uncultured Chromatiaceae bacterium. Lineage (GTDB taxonomy): Bacteria > Pseudomonadota > Gammaproteobacteria > Tenderiales > Tenderiaceae > Tenderia. The sequence goes on from CALZIQ010000048.1 coordinate 15,704, forward strand.
CCCCCAGTGCTTTCACCGATCTTAATCATACGCAGGACAAGCGGCGGAAAGAGCCCAACACCTTCAAAGCTTTCACTCATGTTTTTGCCATCTTCAATCTGCTGGCGCACATTGGCCAATGCAGAAGAAATCACCTTGTTGCCGACAATATCTTCGCTAATCTGCATGCCCTGCAAAACAGTGACACCAGAGGCATAGAGCAGTGCAAAATAGTTGGCAAACCGGCTAAGTATGATTTTTCGTAGAATCGGTCCAACGAGCCAGAAGCGCAACTTTAAAGCGTCAATTTTATAAGCCACACCCGGCCTCAACTTGGCGAGAGTTTTAATCCCGAAAAACAGCAACACTGGCGTTAACAAGATGAGATACCAATAATTGCTAACGAAGTCTGATACCGCAATAAGCATGCGAGTATGAATGGGGATCTCATGCCCCATGTTTTGGATGAAGCCGATCATTTGTGGCACCAGATAGATCATCAGAAAAAAGACAACCCCTGTCACCACAGTGCCGACGAAGGCAGGGTACATGATCACTTTTTTGGTCTGGGCAGCGAGTTCGTCCTGCCATTTAAGTGACTCGGTCAGGCTGAGTAACACCGTATTCAACTCACCGCTATGCTCACCCACACGCACCAGATTGACAAACACATCATCAAACACGCGCGGAAATTCCGCTAGCGATTCAGAAAAAGTTTTTCCCCCTTCAATCGAAACGATCATGGCAGAGACAATTTCACGAAAACGAGGGTTTTCCAAGCTGTCGCGTAAATCTACCAGGGCCTCGATGATGGGCACCCCGACGCGCGTCATCTGTTCCATGTGAAAACAAAATCCAATCAGATCCTGTCGACCGATTTTTCTACCTGCGATAAACGCCGTTCCAGACGCCTTTACTTCCTTACAGGAAATCAGGTCCATGCCCATACTTTCCAGGCGTTGCTCCAGGTCAATATCATTCACCGCATCAATGCGGCCCTGGCTAACTTTTCCGTCACTATTGATGCCTTTGTAACGAAAAATCGCCATTAGCCCACCCTATCGGTCAAGTCGACCACGCGACTCACTTCTTCGAGGCTGGTGATTCCGTTCAGGACATAACGAATGCCATCCTCAGCCAGCGGCTGAAAGTCCTTGCTCAGTGCTGTATTTAACAGCTCACGGTTAGATGCGCGATTTGAAATCAGTTCATCCAGATCCTTATCCATCTTCAGCACTTCCATCAGGCTTAGGCGCCCCTTGTACCCTCGATGACTACATTGTGGGCAACCTTCCGGCTCAAAGATGGTGGCGGGTTCACCATCCTTTATGCCCAATAGAAGACGTTCAATGTCATCAGCCTCCTTCGGCTTTTTGCACTCGGAACAGAGTCGACGTACCAAGCGCTGTGCCACCACGCCGATAATATTTCCAGCCAGAATATCCGGCACGACACCGATATCAAGTAGACGTGGAATTGACCCTAGCGCCGAATTGGTATGCAAGGTAGTAAAGACCTGGTGGCCTGTCATGGCAGCACGCAAGGCCATGGTGGCAGTATCTTCATCACGGATCTCACCCACCAGGATGATGTCCGGATCCTGGCGCATCATAGAGCGTATGCCGTTGGCAAAATCCAGCTTGACTGATTCGTTAACAGACGTCTGCCGGATCATGTTCATAGGGTATTCGACCGGGTCTTCCAGAGTCATGATGTTGACCGATTCGCTGTTAAGGTAACTCAGCATGGAATACAGCGTGGTGGTCTTACCGCTACCGGTCGGCCCAGTAACCAGGATGATGCCTTCAGGCCGGGCCATCATCAGCTTAAGCAAGGTCAGAGTCTCGTCGGTCAGCCCCAGTTTTTCGAGCGGGACGATACCCTTCTCGCGATCCAGCACACGCAATACGATATTTTCACCGTGCGTGGTCGGTTGTGTCGCAACACGAAAATCCACTGCCCGTCCGGCCAAGGTGAGTGAGATACGTCCATCCTGTGGCGCACGTGTCTCAGCAATATCCATGTCGGACATCACTTTCAAACGTACCGCGATGCCGGACCAGTAATTGCGGTGCAACGTCTGCACCTGATTCAATACACCATCAACACGATAACGTACACGCAGAAAACCATCTTCCGGTTCAAAGTGAATATCAGAAGCACTATGTTTAACAGCATCCATCAACAAGGCATCCACCAGGCGCACCAACGGCTGGCTGTATTCATCGGCATCCGCCCGCATGCTCGTATAGTCGATCTCGCCGGTATCAAGCTCATGCAGAATGCCTTCAACTGACAGTTCATGCCCGTAGAATTGATCGATGGCCGCTTCAATCTCACTCTCTGAGGCAAGTTTGGCTTTGATCTCTACCCCATCACCGAGCAAGGCAACTGTTTGGTCAAGCGCGATGACATTAAAGGTATCGCCCATAGCCACAGTCAGCACTTTTAGTTCTTTGTCATAGGTGATCGGCAACAGATTGTAGCGACGGGCATGATCTTTGGGCACCATGGAAATGGCATCACTATCTGGTACGATCTTAGTCAGATCGACACTCTCTTGCCCGAGCTGGTCACCTAGGGCATCGCGCATCACTGCTTCGCTCAGAAATCCGATTTGAACTAGGATCTTACCCAGCGGCTGATTTTGTTTTTTCTGCTCGATCAGAGCAATACGCAGTTGGTCTTGCGTAATCAACCCCTTGTCGATGAGCATATCGCCTAAACGCACGGCTCTTATCTCCTTTATTGAGCGTCTGTCTTTTTGCTCAGTGCTACGATGCGCCGAGCCACGCTTTGCCGATCGAATCCAACAGCGCTGTCAGCGGCGGCTTCCTGCGCGCGCTGGTAATAGTTCAAAGCAGCCTCAGACTGCCCCAGTTGCTCAAGGCTCACAGCCAAGTTAAAGGCATAATCACCATTGTCTGGAGCATAGCGGTATGCACGAAAATAGGCCTGTTGTGCCTCAGGCCAGCTTGAGCGGGATGCGTATTCATTCCCCAAACTGAAATGCAGGTGGGCTGCGGTTGGTTCCTCATCCAGCATCAATTTCAAGCGTGTTTCATTCCGCGTACGGCTACCAGCTGCGGGCAACGACATTAGTCCGGTTCTAGCCACACTATCTTTTGGATCAAGTGTCAACAAACGACGATAAAGACTGCTTGCTGTATCAACCTGCCCTTCACGTTGTGCGATCACAGCCAGGCCCAGCAAGGCATCACGGTTAATACGGTCAGACTTTAGAGCAATGCGGTAGTAATGTTCTGCCTGGTCCATCTCATCTAACTGATAGTGGCGATAGGCTCGATTGAGCACGCGATCTATCGGATCTTGTGTTTCAATACGACTGATTTGCAGCTGCTTGGCTAAGGCCTGCTTAGGTGTAACAGTAGTTTGCTTTTGCTTTACAGGCGCAACAGTCTTCTCAGCCGCTGGTTTTACGGGTACAGCAGGCTGTTTTTCTACAGATGCAGGCGCTACTGTTGAGATTGCTTTTGGCGCTTCATTTATGGATTCTGATTTTTGCGGTTCTGATGCAGTTGCAGGAATTTGCGTTTGGGCCTCAGCTTCAATCTGTTGTGCTTGCCAGTCGGAATTCGCCACCAACGCCACATTTTGTGCTTGCGTCGAATCCATCAAGGCAAAGAAGTAGTAGCCCATACCCGCAAACATAAGCAATATAATCAATGCGGCCCATAAATAAGGTCGATGCGACCTACGTTTACCGATTAACATTGGCACGGCTTTATCGGGCTTATCCTCAGCAACGTGCGGGGGTTTTTCTGCCTCTATAGGTTTGACGTCTGATGCAGGCATTGGCGCTTGCGCGGATTGTCTATCGTCTTCTCTCTGGTGGATCACTTCTGCGACAGGGGACAGTGCTTCCACCGGTTCTGGTTGTTGCTCTGTCTTTCGCTTGGGCTCTGGTGCTTGCGTCTGTAAACCCTCAATCGGCTGTTGTTCCGTTTTTGCAGCACTTGGCTCGATCATATCGGCAGGACTTTCGACAGTTTCTTCTTCCGCCGGTGTCGGCTCGACTGAATCCGGCAGCGCTCCATCTACTGCTTCTACATTCTCTATAGAAAATTCAAGCGTTTCTGTTTCTGCTTCCGGTGTTTTCTCAACTTCTTCAAGCGAGAATGACTCTTCACTTTCAGTCGTTGGCTTATCATATGCGGTGTTGGCTTCAATAGATTTATCTGTTTCAGATACTTGAATCTCTGCCACGGGTTCGACTGACGCAGACACTTGGCCTTCATCAGATTTTGCTTTTGCCTGTTCCGCCTTTTTCAAGGCATCCATCAACAGACTCATCGGGGTTCCTTGCGCGCTACCTGTGACAGGTCTTCAGCTTCAGGCAGCAGATCATCATAGGCCTGTAGATTCATATTGGCTCCCGCACCCTTGATCACTGTCGGACGCAAAAAGATAACCAGCTCTGATTTGGTGAATTCGTCATCACGAAACTTGAACAAGGATCCTATCAATGGCAGCTGGGATAAGAATGGGATACCCTGAGAATATTCATCGGTTTTGTTTTGCATCAAACCGCCCATCACCACCATCTGACTATTGGCAATCTGTAATAGCGACTCCATCTCACGTACCTGAATTTCGGGAATCAGATTATCGAAATTGGCGTTCGCCAGGCGCGCCGACGGGTCAGCGGCATAGCCGGTGATCCTGGATATGGTCGGACGGATGTTGAGGGTAATGCTGTCAATATCATTGATCTGCGGTGTCACACTCATCACCAAACCGACAGGCACTGTATGGATCTCACTCGTATAGGTGCGGTTGGTCTCCTGACCATTTTCGTCCTTTTCAATTTCCAGATCGACAGTGAAATACACTTTTTCATCGACCACCTTAAGCAGAGCAGTCTGGTTGTTCAGCGCCATAATCTTTGGACTGGAAAGCACCTTCACATCACCGAAGGCCTCCAGCATCTTGAGCGTGGTGGAATAGGTGCGACCGGAGTTGGTGGAATTCTGGTAGCCCAGGGAAAAAACCGGCGCTGTAGACAAATTCGAACCGGTCATGGCTGAGAGCGCTGTTAGGCCAGTACCACCACTGGCCAGGTGTTGCCAATCTACCCCTGCCTGGTAACGGTCACCCAACTCCACCTCAACAATGGTCATTTCAATCAACACCTGGCGCAGGGCACTGGCCAGCACCTTATCCAGAAAAGCTTGGACTTCGCGTTGCTGATAATCCGGCGCGTAGACAGAGATTATGCCACTGACAGCATTCACCACCACCGGTGAACTTGCCTCACTATCTGTCTTGGAACCAGCACCAATGATGGCGATAAGATTTTTTTCCACCACTTCCCAGAAGTGATTACTGGATACGTTGTTGACACGTGTATTGGAGATATTGCCACTCGAGGCTGACCCACTTTCAGAGACGCTGCCACCAGTGGTGGAAATCTCCGTTGCTACACCAACCTCACTCGAGCTATCGCGTGCCATGTTGACGTAATCCACCGAATAGGTGCGCCAATAATGTTTATCAGGCTCCAGCACCAGGGTGGAACCGTCAAGGTGATAACGCAATGAAATCTGTTTGGCGATGCGATCGAGAATTTGCGACAGGGTTTGATTAATCGCATTCAGAGTGACATTACCCTCAATGCCCGGATGAATATCAATATTAAGCTTGGCGTCACGCACCAGACTAAACAACAACTCATCTGCTGGCACTTCATTCACAACCACGGTAAAAGTTTCCTGTTTGGGCTGTGGTTTAGGAGGAGGCAGCACCGGTGCACCCGTGATGATGGTCGGAATTTCCTCTACAGATTGAGATGCTTTTGATTCCAGGTGCAAAGGAGAGACTTCAGGTGGCCGGGAGGCAGCACAGCCTGTCAGCAATAATACGATGGCAACACTTGCCAGCTGTTTAATTAATCTGCAATGCATAATTCTCAAACACTCCATCGTCAGTCTCATGCCCCCTATAAGTCTGTATTTCCAGCAGCGCCAGCCATTTCAATTCGCGCTTCTGCAAAAACACCGCGCACATTGCGCAGATAGGGTTGGTATTTCTTTAATGCCGCAGGCATCGATTCAAGCGCGTCTATTGCCTGGGAATACGTGTCGTACTCGCCTAGCACGACGCTCAGGGCGCCTTCAACACCGCCGGCACGATAAACAAACACTCTGTCTAGCACCCCTTCACTGCTTGCCAGCCGTAAAAAGCGCTCCAGGGAATAGAGTTCATCTTGTTCTGCCCACAACAACTGCACGGTAAAATTGTTGGCCTTTGCCTGTGCCAGCCAGTTTTGAGTAACGAGCAAACGCTGATCCAATAGATTCCCATCTATCTGGGTTTCATTTTCGGACAGATACCGCTGCTGCACAGGCTTTTCCGCGCTTATCTGCACAAGCTGAGGTGTAACAGTCACAACTGTAGCGTGCTGCTGCTTATTGGCAGCCTGTGTATCGAAATGGGACCAACCACCGATCGCAGTCAACAGGATAGCCATGGGAAGCACCAGAAAGGCCGGCCGTAATAAGATATTCGGTTTAATGAATTCGCAATCGCTGAGGGCTGAGAAGATATGACGCAACGTCACTTCGCGTTGCCCTGTCGCATACGCTGCCAATAATGCCTTATCGGCGATAATATTGATGCGGCGCATCAGACCTTTTGAATAATGTGCTATCAGCCAGCTGGCAGCTTTTGAAAATACCGGCGTACCGCGAAATCCTGCCAAGTGCAATCTAAACGCAAGATAATCACCAATTTCATGACAGCTTAGCGGTGAAAGATAAAAACTGTTGGTAATGCGTTCCTTAATCTGCCGAACGCTTGGTTTACTCAGGCCAACATCTAGTTCTGGTTGCCCGAACAACACAACTTGCAACAGTTTGTGCTGCTTTGTTTCCAGGTTGCTGAGCAGACGAATCTCTTCCAGAGTCGCTAAAGGCATGCACTGGGCCTCTTCGACAAAAACTACCACTTGTCTGCCTTCGGCATGGCGTTGGAGCAGATAATCCTGCAGGCCCTTCATCACTGTTAAGCGATTTTCGTCGGATGTAAAAGGCAGACCGAGTTCGAAAGCGATGGCATGCAGCACATTCTCAGGCGGCAGACTGGGGTTGGCGAGGTAAACGACTTCTACACTGTCGGGCAGTTTGTGTTCCAGCATTCGGCAGAGCATGGTCTTACCTGTGCCGACCTCACCCACAACCTTGGTGATAGCTTCGCCGCTGGAGATAGCAAATACCAAAGCATCAAGGATCGCACCACGTTCTCCGCCGGCATAAAACAGATCTGTATCCGGCGTAATCCGGTAAGGTGCGCGCTTTAAACCAAAGTATTCAAGATACACCGACTTGTCCTCGCTCCATGCAATGTGTCGTCGTCCTTTCTAACTACAGCGACGGTGTTACATCCGGGATATGAATTATTTCCCCAGAAAAAACTTCTCAGCTACAACATCGGCAACTTGAATTTTTCTTTTAGTTGATATTGTTAACGTGCTGGTGAAGATGAATAAAATCAGCAGAAATCTTGAGTTGTGCTGATTAACTGTTGCCAGAGTTAAATTACCCCCGGCAAAGCCGGGGGCTTATTAGGTGAGCGCCTCAAAGGCGCCTAAAACCTTGAGCCGCCCAAGGCGGCTAGCCTACAGACCAAATTTCATCTGGTCATATCGACTA
>CALZIQ010000049.1:0-5733 GCA_945787735.1 uncultured Chromatiaceae bacterium
AACCGCGAGGATGGCGCAATTGGTGGTAATCAGCGGTAGAAAGATGCCTAGGTTGCGGAACAAGGCCGGGCTGATCTTTTTGATCAATATCTCCACCACCTGCACCGTTGAACCGATGACAACGATAAACGAGATCAACTGCAGATAAGGTGCATCTATCATCGTCAGTAGACTGTGAATACCATAGGCGCTGAGCGAACTGATGACCATGACAAAGGTGACCGCCACGCCCATGCGTGATGCAGTTTGGCGTTTAGCCGACACCCCCAAGAACGGACAGATACCGAGAAAGTAGGCCAGCACAAAATTGTTGATCAGGCTAGCATTGATAAAGATGGACCAAAGCGAATGTTCGTTCATGAGCTTGCCACCTCGATGCGGGCGCGGCGGCGCTTGAAACCATTGATGACGAGCAGCCACACACCTAAGGTAAAAAATCCACCGCTGGGTAACAACATTACCGTCCATTTTTCAAAACTATCCGGCAGCATCATAACGCCAAATAACGAGCCGCTACCCAGTAGTTCGCGCACGCCGCCCAGACACAATAGACCAAAGGCGAAACCCAGCCCCATGCCCGCGCCATCGAGCAGCGAGCGCGTCACCGTATTCTTGGAAGCAAAGGCCTCAGCGCGGCCAAGGATGATACAGTTGACGACAATCAAGGACACAAAGGCACCCAGCGCTTGATGCAAGGGCAGGCTAATGGCTTGCAGCAGATAGTCGACGATGGTGACGAAGGTGGCGATGATGAGTATGTAACTGGCAATGCGCACCTGGAGCGGAATAACGCGGCGCAAAGATGACACCAAGCCATTGGACATAACCAATACGAAACAAGTGGCCAGGCCCATGGCCAGGGCATTGATGGCGGAGTTGCTTACCGCTAAGGTCGGGCACATACCCAGCACCTGCACAAAGACCGGATTCTCGCGCCATAAGCCCTTGATGAACTCGTCGGCGGGGCTGTGTTGCGGATCGCGCTCACTCATCACGCTGCCTTTGGTGTTGCGCCAATTTAGGAATCCAGAATGAGCTACTGGCCGCGAGAATATCAGCCACCGCGCGCGATGAGATGGTTGCGCCGCTGATGCTGTCGATCTGCCAGGCCTGAGTCTTGCTGCCTGCCTTGACGCTTTCGATAGGATTAACAATTTGGCGCTTGTCAGCACTAAGCGCGACACTTAAGCGCACAAAGTTTTTCAGAAAGTCTTTGTCTTTACTGATGCGGTCACCCAGCCCCGGCGTCTCGCGGCTGGCAAGAATCTTGACGCCGATGATGGCCTCATCTTCGAGTGCATAACCATAAAGTAAGCGAATTGTGTCTTGATATCCCATGCCTTGGGCCTTGATGGCGAATCCTAATAACTGTTGCTGCGCGTCTAATACCGCATAGACGGGTGCTTCAAAGGTTTGACCAGCACCCTGCTGCTGCAAGTCACCCGTTGATGTTTCTATGTAGGCGCGCTTGCTAGCTGCCTTTGGAAAAATGCTGACCACGGCCTTATCCAAAAGCTTGACCTGATTGTGCAAGATAGGCGCCGCGGTGATCTGAAACACGCCGACAATGAGCAGCGCGCAGACAATACCGATGCCGACCATGGCGCGCAACATGGGCCAGCTTTGTTGATTGTCTGATTGATCGGGTAAGTCGATTGTCTTCATGGTGGCGACTTGCCATGGCCATAGGGTTGCGGCTGCAACCAGCGATCGATATGCGGTGAGCAGGCATTGGCAAACAGGATGGCATACATCACACCCTCGGGCATGCCGCCCCACAGCCGAATAATCACCACCATGGTGCCAATCAGCACACCGTAGAAAAAGCCACCTCGCGGCGTGATGGGGGAGGCCACTGGGTCGGTGGCCATGAATAGGGCGCCGAGCATTAACCCCCCGGAGAACAACATGAACTGGGGCGGTGGATATACTTCTGGCGCAAGCTGATGTGTGGCTAGGCTTACAATAAGTACAGCAATGAAGATACCGGCGGGAATCTGCCAGCGCATCATGCGCCGCGCGATGAGATACAGTCCGCCGGCCAGGATCAACAGGCTGCTGGTCTCGCCGATCGAACCACTGGTTAAGCCAAGAAACAAGTTGCCGCTGTCGCTGATTACATGTTCAAACTTCATCGCCGCCAAGGGTGTGGCACCCGTGACCACGTCATAGCTGGGTGTGGAGAAGGGCAAGGCCAGGCTCGACGAGGGCAGGCTGCTAAAGCGCTCAGCATGCATGGCTGGATACCAAGTGGTCATGGCGCTAGGAAAGGCCGCTTGCAGAAAGGCGCGCCCCACTAAAGCCGGATTGAACAGATTGCAGCCTAAGCCGCCAAACATGAGCTTGCCCAAGGTCACCGCGATAACACCTCCCAGGCACACCATCCATAGCGGCAGGCCTGGCGGCAAGGTCAGACTGTAGATCAAGCCGGTGATCAACACTGAGCCATCCTTGATGCTAGACGGCTGGACAGTGACACGGCATGCAAGATGTTCAGTCAGCAGACACGAGACAGTGCCTACCACGATGGACACCAAGGCTGCCAGGCCAAACACATAAACGGCAAACACCACTGTCGGCAGCAAGGCCAACGTTACGTGAAACATAATCTTGTCGACACTAGCTCCACTATGTAAGTGGGGCGAGGTGCTGATCTGCAGCGTCTTGTTAAACTTTGCCATCAGGCCGCTCGAGTCTTTTTTAAATAAGACTTGGCGCTACGAATATATTGCACCAAGGGGATGTGCGAAGGGCATACATACGCGCATGCTCCACACTCGAAACAATCGCCCAAGTCATGCCTTTGCGCCATGCCCTCATAGTCCTGTTGTTTGGCCAGCAATCCCAACTGCGATGGATTGAGAAACATGGGGCAGGCATCGACACAGGCGCCGCAGTGTATGCACGGATAGATCTTTGGCTTTAGGCCGGTCTCTTTTTCAGTGTAGGCAATCAGGCCCGAGGTGCCCTTGGTGATGGCGATGTCGAGACTGGCCAGGGCATTGCCCATCATGGGGCCACCGAGAAAGGCCTGGCTTAGATCATCAGCAACGTCTAGATAGTCCAAGGCAAAACGTACCGGCGTACCGATGGCAATGCGGAAATTGCCACGCTTCTTCAGCGCCGGGCCGCTGATAGTGATCACTCGCTCTTGAATGCCGCGGCCGTGCGGCAGCAGGCGGCCGATCTCGGCGCATGTCGCCACGTTGATGCCGACCACACTGACCGCGCTGGCGTGTTGGCCTGCCGGCACTTCGCGCCCCAACAATGCTTTTATGAGCATCTTCTCCGCGCCTTGCGGATACTTCACGGCCAGCACTTCAACGCGAACGGGTAAATCATCTGTAACAGCACTATTCATGACATCTGCGGCATCTAGTTTATTGGCTTCAACAGCAATGATGGCTTGGCTGGCGCCGGTGGCTTTGAGCACATAGCGAATGCCCATCATGATGTCGGCAGCTTGTTCCAGCATGACACGGTGATCGGTGCTGAGATAGGGTTCGCATTCAACACCGTTGATGAGTAAGGTATCGATAGACTGGTTTGGATGGGGCGCGAGCTTGGCATGGGTAGGAAAGGCCGCGCCGCCCAGGCCGACAATGCCCGCATCCTGTATTGCTTGAATGATCTGTTTTGGCGTGGCGCTGTTGAGTTCACACGGCGTGCCTTCAATGACCTCTTGCGTCGAACCCGGCCATGGTTCGAGATAAATGCCCGGCACCATGCTGCCTGTGATGCTGGGCACCAAGGCGATGCGTTTGATAAGGCCCGAGGCGGGCGCGTGCATGGGCACCGACATAAAGCCATCGGCCTTGGCAATCATTTCGCCGCGCGCGACCTCCTGACCTTCACGCACTATCGGCACAGCGGCTTTACCGATGTGTTGCGCGAGGGGAATCGTCAACAGCGGCGCGAACGGGAATTGCGCAATGGACAGATGACACGTGTCGTCTTTGTGATCGGGCGGATTGATGCCGTGAACAAAAGTTTTGTGTTGTTTGTTGATTCCCATCACTTAGTTTGGTCCATCAGTGATTAAATTTTTCTGCCCGCTTAATCCATTGTTCCATATCTTTTTCCTTGCGCGTCCTGGGCAGGCCTGGGTGTATCACCTGCGCCGTGCAACGCTCAGCGGCCTTGACCAGGTCGGAATACGGGCCAGCGTTCGGGTCTTGTATATAGGCCTTTTCTTCATCGTTATAGGCAAACATCGAAGGATTGATGTCTATGCATTCGCCACAGGCGGTGCAGTCTTCCGTGTCGAGCCAGGGTGCCAGATAGTCGGCATCGCTTGGCGGTGTCACTGCTGCTTCGGTCTCGGCTTTTGTGATATCGAGTGCTGCTGTACCTTGTTCGCCGCTGGATTCGCCACGGGCCATTTCCATCAGGCGGCTAGCGATCTTGCTGACCACATCCTGTCGAATTCGCTGTTCGACCTCTACCGGGCTTTCTGTCTTCTCTTCCACACCGGCGAGGGCCTTGAGCATGATCCAAAAATCGCGCCGGTCTTCGCTGGAGGTGATCATGCTTGGGGAAACCAACAAACGGCTGAGTTGCTGCTTGCTGTCGAGACTCCAGATAAACGGGTATTTGCCTTGGCGCCCCTGTTCGGACAAGTCGAGATAATCCGCCAGCGCCACCATGTTGTCATGCCAAGTATCAGGCGGCGCGAGACGAAAGTGCTTGCGAAAACGGCTCTCGGTCATGGCGAAGTCGGCAAAGGTGAGTGGCAGTTCCATGTGTTTATGCTGGCCGCCTTCAAGGTATTGCAGTTTATAACTTGGCCAGAGTTCTTCCTTGGCTGGATTACCTTCGAGGGTGAAACATTCTTGCGGCGTCTTTCCTTGATCCGGATCGTAGCGGAATAGAGGATAGGCGCGCGATTCCACCGCCAGCTTGGCCTGCTGATGGCCCATGTCATCACCAATGCCGTGTTCCGGTTGGCATGAGGTGTAGCAATTGAACAGCGCCGGGCGGCGGCTGTTGAGGCCTTCTATAAAACCTTCGATCATGTGATGGGGATAGGCAATGGTGCTCTGCATGACGTAGGTGGTGCGATGGGCCATGCCGATCAGGCCAATCTCTTTGCGTACCTCTTGCTTGCCGGGCCTGGCCTTGCCAAAGGGTGCCATGTCCGACACCTGGCCGAAAAAGCCGGACGTGCAAGCTTGGCCGCCAGTGTTGGAATAGACCTGGGTGTCGAGCACGACGATCTTGAGTGGCTTGCCTGACATCATGGCGCGCGACAGGTTTTGAAAGCCGATGTCGTAGAGCGCACCGTCGCCGCCGACCACCGTCACAGGCGGGCAGAGGTGAAACTCTTCGTCGTTGAATTGTTTCCAGTTGAAGTGGGTGAAAAAATCATCGTGCTCGTCTGCACGATACTTGTTTGCCAGCTCCAGCTCGGTTATGCGTATTGCCTTAAAGCCCTCGGCCATCTTGGCCATGTGACCTTCGAATACACCCATGGCCATGGAGGCACTGTCTTGAAACAGATGGTTGGCCCACGGGAAGGGGTAGGGATTAAATGGATAAGTGCTGCCCCACACGGAGCTACAGCCGGTGGAATTGAGTATGCCCATACTGCTGCGGCCGCGGCCAGTGGTGCCATTGCTGTATTGCCAGAGCAGTTTTTTTAGCTTGGCGAGCATGCCGGTCACGTGTCTTAACCAATCAGCGTCGACCGGCTGTTGGCCTTGCAAGTGCTCGAATTGGTCGGCAATGGCGGAC
>CALZIQ010000049.1:5743-23270 GCA_945787735.1 uncultured Chromatiaceae bacterium
GGCGTCGGTGTCATCGACGTCGATCTCTTCGATCAGTTTGAGGCGCATGTGCTGCTCAAGGCGTTGAATCAAATCCTTGAGATAGGTCACGTGTTTTTTGACCCGTGCCTGCATCAGGGTTTCCACCGTGGCAGTAAATAGATGCAACACGGTCTTTTCCGAACACCCCATGCAGGCGCCATCGCCGCTGGTAAAGGCCAGGTAGGCATCCTTATTGAGCAACATGGTGTGCAGGGGGCCGATGCCCTGTTCGAATTCATCGACTTCGCGAAAGCGGGGCGGCGTGTTGGGCAGGTCGAGCCAAAAGCCCCAGTTTGTTCTGAGTTCTTTGAGAGACTGCTCGGTTTGGGGTACTTCTCGTAAGGCATCATCGGGACAGACGGCGATACACTCGCCGCAGCCTTTGCAGGTATAGGGATTGATGCTGATGTTAAAGAGAGCGCCGCTGCCGGCGTTGCGTTTTTCCGCCACAGTGAAAAACGGCCGGGTCAGGGCGAACTGCGCGCTGCCCAGTTCCTCACGTAGCAGGGCGAACTCACTTGCCAGGGCGGGTCGGCTTTGTTCGTCGGCATTGGCGATGTGCTCATCTATGACGCCGTCGAGCATGGCGCGCACTGAATCTTGTTCTTGGGCTTGATTGAAAACCGCGCGCAGTTTGGGCTCTAATTCCCTTACGGCCTTGGGCAGATGTTCGACGCTGTGGCCGTGTTTCTTAAGGCGCATCACCAAGGTATCCAACACTTGGCTGATGTCGTTGACCAGGCCGGGGATCGCGGTGTCGGGGCAGACGCTATAGCAGTTGCCGCAACCGGTGCAGTTTTCTGCAATCCACTCGGGATGATGAAAACGAATGCCGCTCATGTCGCGGAACACAGCGGTGGCGGCGGGCATGACGCCGAGACCGATAAAAGGATCGGCCAGATTGTGATTACCCAAGCCGCGGGCATAGAGGTTGCCGGTCTGTTCCCAGAAGCGATGTGTGTCCGTCGCTGGCGCCTGACTCTGCGGCATACGTTTTAACATGATAGGCACGACGGGCAGGTTGGCGGTGCTGCTTTGCGTCGCGCTGATGGGTTTTTCGATAACTTCCTGCACCGAATCATAGCCACGTTTGACCACACGCAGATTGTCGTCCACCACCCGTGCGCCTTTGTCGCCGAACTTGTGTTGCAGTTGTTGTTGGATGGCATCGATCAATTGCCCCTCGTCAAAACCGGCCTTGGCCATCACTGGCGTGGCGGCAAAAAACGCACCCTGAAAGGCCGTGCCTTGCATGCGCAGTTGCAGGTCCGAGTCGGTGGCCTCTTCACGCGCGATCTTGAAGGCATCGAGATAAAACAGTTTGATATCGTTATCGACGATGGTTTTTTGATAAGCCGGCGGAATCGCTGCCCATACCTGCTGCGCCGAGGGCAGATCGCTTTGCATGATCAATACACCACCAGGTTTCAGTCCCGCCAAGGCATTGGTGTGATTAAAGACATTTGGATCCGGCGACAGCACCACGTCGACATAGGTGTATTCGCACACAATGCGGATCGGCTCCGGCGCAGCGGCGAGATAATAGGTGGTAGGCTGGCCCTTTTTCTCGGCACCGTATTTGGGATTGGCCTTGATGTGATAGCCCAGCAGCTCGAATAAGGTCTGCGCCAGGTTCTTGCCGGTGGCGATGGCACCCCAGCCGCCGACGGAATGAAAGCGCACGGTGATGCTGTCCTTGGGCATGAGGTTGGGATTTTCCGAACCATGCAACGCTAGTTCGGCAATGCCGGGATACCCCGCCTCGATCTGTTGCTGATAAATCTCTTGCTTCGGATTGAGGGCCGGTTTTCGAATGAAGTCTATGCCGAGATAAAAACGTTTTTTGCGCGGGCCTTTGGGCAGCATGTTTTCCACCGCAGCGATGATGCCCTCGGGTTGCAGGTCGCGGCTGCCGAGGCCAAAGCTGCCAGAATAGAGCGGCGGGATATGGCTATGGGCATAGATCGCATGATCGGGATAGGGCGGATCAATCTGCGCTTGATCCTTCTCGAGATCGTTCTCAATGCATTGGCTGACCGTGGCGCGGATCTCGCGCATCAAAGGTAGGTCCGCCGCCAGGGGTTGATCGACACGCTCTAACACCACCACACCTTTTTTGCCTTTTAGACGCTGACTCAGCAGCGCGCCGGGAAAGGGCCGGAACATGAGCATGTTGACGACGCCGACTTTTATGCCGCGCTCTGCTCTTAAGTAATCCGCCACTGCTTCGGCGCTGGGGATGACACTGCCTTGACCGACGATGAGATAGTCGGCATCGTCGGCCCGATAACTCATCACTGGTTGGTAGCGTCGCCCCGTGAGTTGATAGAAGGCCTCAAACGCCTCGTCGGCAATCGCGGCGATGTGATCGAAAAAGAACGGCCGCTGCGCCGCCACGCTTTGCATGTAGGCGTCTTGATTTTCGACAATGCCGGCCATGATGGGATTGTCCACGTCCCACAAAATTGGAATACGCCGTCTTGTTTCACCGTAGATCATTTTCTGTGCAGGGGTGGGCGTGGCGATAATGTCGTCCGGTTGGCCCAGGAATTCCGCGATCAGCTCGCGCTCGGGCGCCAAAAACGATTCGATCAGATGTGTGGTGAGAAATCCGTCCTGGGCCACAATGCCGGGATTAAGCGCCAACTCGGCAATGCGATGGGCGATGATGTTGAGGTCGGCGGCGTGCTGAACGTTTTTGGCAAACAGCTGAAAAAATCCGGTGTCATCAATGCAATGATAATCATCGTGACCGGCATGGACGTTAAGACTGGCCTTGGTCATGGCGCGGGTGCCCATGTTGAGCACATAGGTAAGGCGCTTACCCACCGCCGCGTACAGCGACTCATGCATATAGGCAATGCCCTGGCCGGAGGAAAAATTGGCGGCGCGCAGGCCGGACATGGACAGCCCAGCGGTAACCGCGGCGGCGGCGTGTTCGCCCTCGGGTTCGATAAAGATCAACGGCCGGCCCGAGATGTTTATGTGGCCCTCGGCAGCGGCCTCGGCCCAGTATTCGCCCATCTGCGTCGATGGTGTGATGGGGTAGGCGCCGGCGGCGTCGCTGGATTCGCGTTCACAACTGATGACGGCGCTGTTACCGTCCATGGCCGCCCGGGTCCCCGGATACTTGATGTGCTTCACGTCCATTTACATCACACCCCTGTGTTCTTTTAAGTACTCATGTCGCCACTGTGGCCAAGGCCTGTTGTCGAATGATCTTCTTGCTTTCACTTCCTTTAGTAACAGAGCCGTCGGCATTGAGCCAAACGATGGCCCCGGTGGGGCAACGCTGAATGGGCGCCTGCGTGTTGTGGGGCAGATGGTAGTTGATAAGCGGCAGGTTGTTGCTCATCGTAATCAGTCCCTCCGGTGCATCCATGGCACAGCGGCCACAGGCGGTGCAGGCCACTTCGCAGGTTGTTAATAACGCGTCGCCCGCCTCCTGGTTTTTGCACGCAACCCACAGGCGATGGCTAATTTCCTCAAGACTGAACAAGTTCTTGGGACAGACCTTCACACAATCGCCGCAGCCGGTGCATAGATCTTCATCGACGTGGGGCAGGCCATGCGCGTCCATGTGAATTGCATTGAAGTCGCAGGAGACCTCACAATCCCCAAACCCCAGGCAACCCCATGAACAAACTTTAGCACCGCCGCTGACTTGAGTCGCTGCCTGACAAGAAGGTAGACCGGCGTAGTGGGCGCGGTTGCGCGCGACATTGTTGCCACCAGCACAGGCCAGGCGTGCAACCCGCTTTTCCGTCGCACCAACTTCGCTGCCCAAGAATGCGGCAATCTTTTGCTTGGCTTCAAGCGGGCTAACGTTGCATTGCCCCGGTAGCACTTGCCGCGCCACCAAGGCTTTGGCAAAGGCATAGCATCCGGGATAACCGCAAGCGCCACAGTTGGTGTGGGGTAGCAGGTCTTCGACCTGGGCGATGCGGTGATCATCTTTTATTGTAAAGCGCTTGTTGATTAATACCAGAACTGTCGTCAATAGCAGCGTGAGTCCGCCCATGAACATTACGGCGGTAAACAAGTTCCAGATATTGTCTGCTGTATTGGCCAACGTATGAAAACTTTATGTCATCAGAAAAATATGCCTAATAAACAATTATAGTCAGCAATATGAAATAGGAATGCAAAACCTTGCTCGGATATTTCATCAAGCACAATAAAAGTTCCCATGGTTGATTAATTAGGCTTTGTCGCAAAGCGATCTAACCACTAAAGCCAGCACTTAACAAAGATGCTTATGCCTTAGTAGGTTGAGCGTCAGACTATGAAAAAACTTTTCTCGGTCCGATGAACTATTTGCTACAGAGTCAGCTTAAAATCTAAAAAGAGAGGAGGGCTATTACGATTTCCACACTTACGGATGAATTGGGTCGTGGCTGTGGAGAAGGTAAAAGGCCATACTCATATAAAGTGCCCTTAGCGATGCCAGATCAAAGGGGATAACATTGAATTGCTGTCTAAAATGACGCTAAAATTTGGTTGGAACTGGGCATTCATCTCTACACCTCATTATTATCTGTACGCAGTAACTGCATTAAAAATCGAGCCGGTTGCTTTGCAGCCTAGCAAGCTTCAGTTTATGGAGGATTTGAACGTCTGATTGCAGGCCAATAACCAAAGACTGGCAGCACTCTCACGCCGGGGATGAAAAGATTGAATTCTCATCACGTAAAAAAAGGTAGAAACCCGTCTGAGAAAAGCATGTGTTGTTTATGGCGGAGATGGATTAAGTGGATCAGTAAATGAGACTCATTAGTGGCTGACTTGTTTCCGTGCGCTTATCGACTTGGTGCTTCTTATCCATAAGAGATGAAGCCGGGCTTTGTCGTTCCAATCGATCATAAGAACGGCGTCTATCTTTGATCAAACGTAATACAAGACAAACGTGGAATTCACTCGGTCTCGCGCTCCACTATGGGGATGATTTGAGACAACTCTAGACAATATACCTAAAACCAACACATGATAAATACGCCGATAAAAATAGTATATTGTTTAGTATCAATTATCCTATGGCCGGCAAAATATGGGCCATAGTCAGAAGCAGTGATTTTTGCCTTGCAGCTGTGTTGATATTTCAGATGCATGATGCGGTGATGTGTCGTGCTAGGGTGGCGACTGGAATACATAGGCGATAGAATGAAAATCGCTTTGTCTGGCCAAGCCAGGCTCCAATGACAACAGGTTTACATGACGACCATACCTCCAGAAACCCAACCGAGTGGACCGGATCAGTGGTACCCGACCGAACCGGGTGACTATGATGAAATGCTTGATGGCGATGGTCAGATACGGCCCCATTGGGAGTATCTGATCCGCGCCTTACGCAGCCTCGGCAGAGTCGAACTAGAGCGGCGCGGTGTCGAGGCGGCTAAGCTGCTGCGCGTAAACGGCGTTACCTACAATGTCTATAGCGACCCGGTCGGGCAGAGTCGGCCGTGGCAGCTCGATCCGGTGCCGCTGCTAGTCTCCAGCGAGGAGTGGGCGGCTATCGAGTCCGGCTTGCTGGAACGAGCAGAACTCTTGAATCTGATTCTTGCTGACATTTACGGTCCGCGCGAATTGATCCGCAAAGGGCTGCTGCCCCTCGAACTGATCTATAACCACGGCGGATTTCTGCGTGCCTGCGATCAGATCACGCTGCGCGGCAAGCATCAACTTGTGGTTTACGCGGCAGACTTGGCGCGCGGCCCCGACAACCGCATGTGGGTGCTTGGAGACCGTACCCAGGCGCCGTCAGGTGCCGGTTACGCGCTCGAAAACAGGCTTGCCATGACGCGCGTTTTGCCGAGCCTGTTTCGTGATTCCCATGTGCATCGCCTGGCGATGTTTTTCCAGTCGCTACGGGTTGGCCTGAATGCTATCGCCCCTGCGGGTATAGAGAGTCCGAATGTCGTCGTGTTGACCCCAGGCCCGCTCAACGAAACCTTTTTCGAACATGCCTATCTGGCAACCTATCTTGGCTATCCGCTGGTCCAGGGCGATGACCTGACAGTGCGTGATGGCTATCTGTGGCTGAAGTCATTGAATGGGCTGGAGCGGATCGATGTCATCCTGCGGCGGGTCGATGACAACTTCTGTGATCCCCTCGAACTGCGCGAAGATTCACGTCTCGGTGTGCCGGGCCTGGTGGAGGTGGTGCGGCGTGGTAACGTTGCTATTGCCAATCCACTTGGTAGCAGTATTCTCGAGAATCCCGGATTGTTGGCGTTTCTGCCTGGCATTGCCAAACATTTCCTGGGGCACAAACTACGATTGCCGACGGCAGCGACCTGGTGGTGCGGCCAGCCCAAGGAACTTGATTATGTGCTGGCCAATCTGGACAAGTTGGTGATTAAACAGACCTATCGCGGCACAGGTGTTCGGCCCGTGTTTGGCCACTTGCTTAGCCAGCAAGAATTATCCGAATTGCGCGCACGTATCCGCGCTCGACCTGGGTTCTTCGTTGGACAAGAGCGTGAAGGGTTCTCCACCGTGCCCTCATTTGTTTCCGGTGAAGGTTTGGAGCCTCGCCATGCGGTCCTGCGTAGCTTCGTGGTGGCGAGTGCCGACGGCTATGTAGTAATGCCGGGTGGACTGACGCGTAGTTCGCTGCAAAAGGATGACATGCTGGTTTCCAACCAGGCTGGCAGCCTCAGTAAGGATACCTGGGTGCTGGCTTCCGAGCCGGAGAAAGCGATCGACCTGACGACGAAGCCGACCCCGGCGCAAGTGGCCGCCAGCCTGAGCGGCGCGCTGCCGAGCCGTGCAGCAGACAATCTTTTCTGGGTTGGTCGTTACGTCGAGCGCGCCGAGGGCACAATCAGGCTGCTGCGCGCCACAATAAAAAGGTTATACGGCGATCCTGACCACAGCGCTGACGAATACTCCCAAAGTCTGCATTGCCTGCTGCGTAGCGTAACGCAACTGACGGGCACTCAGCCCGGTTTCCTGGCGGACGATGCGCAATCACTGCTGTCTGAACCCGAAGCAGAATTGTTGTCCGTGGTGCTAGACGAAGCGCGTATCGGCAGCCTCGCCAATACCCTGCGCTGCCTGGTGCAAACAGCGTACGCCGTGCGCGACTTGTGGTCATCCGATACTTGGCGCGTCATGGACGAGTTGGAAGGGCACCTGTTACACATCAAACAGATGAAGCAGCCAACGCTGTGGCAGGTACAGGATCTAATGAGTCAATTGATCACAAAGTTTGCCGCTTTTGGTGGCATGGTGACGGAGAGCATGACACGCGGCAACGGTTGGTTGTTTCTTGATCTCGGTCGCCGTTTGGAACGGAGCGTGTTACTGCTCTCTCTGCTGCGTAGCACATTGCCCAAACAACGGCCGGAAGCCGTGGAAAGTCTGCTGATCGAAGCCTTGTTGGAGACCAGTGATAATCTAATTTATTATCGCCAACGCTATCGCAACAACATCGAACTCACCTCCTTTCTCGAATTACTGCTAGACGAAAACAGCCCGCGTTCGCTGGCCTATCAAACCACATGTTTACAAGCACACGTCTCTAAACTGCCGCGCGATACGGTGGGCGGCCGGTTGACCCCTGAGGAACGCCTGGCATTGGAGGCGTCGTCTGCAGTGCGGTTAGTCGTGATAGATGCGCTGACGGTGGTTGCTGAGGGGGGCACGCGTCAAGAATTGGATCAATTGATTGCGCGACTGACATACCTGCTGCTGGGCTTGTCTGATGCCGTCACTGCTGCATATTTCCGCCACGAAAGCGCGCCTCAGCCGCTTGCTCCATTAAGGGCAACATAACACCATGCGCTATCAAGTCATCCACAAAACCGAGTACGACTACGACGAAACGGTCGGCCAATCTTACAATGAAGCCAGGCTCTTGCCGCGTCTGAGCGCTAATCAGCAATGCAATTACGCGCAGCTGCTGGTTGAGCCGTTGCCGGCCGAGTATCGGGAGCACGAAGACTTTTTCGGCAACCGTGTCGCCTATTTTTCCATTCGCGAACCGCACCAGCGCTTTGTCGTCACGGCTACCAGCGAGGTACAGATTGCCTCTCAAGAGGCGCAATTGAATTTTTCCCAGGGAATGGCTTGGGAAAGTGTTCGCCTGGCGCTACGCCAGCAGCGCGACCCGCAAATGCTGGACGCCTTGCAATATGCCCTGGACTCACCGTTCGTTACAGCAAATGCAGAATTGGCGGCCTATGCGCAGGTCTCATTCACGCCTGGCCGTCCTTTAATGGAAGTAGTGCATGACTTGATGGGACGCATCCATAAGGACTTCACCTATGATCCCCACTTCACCACGCTCGCCACGCCGTTGTCGACAGTACTCAAACACCGCCGCGGCGTATGCCAGGACTTTGCCCATCTCGCCATTGGCTGTCTGCGCGCGCAGGGACTTGCCGCACGTTATGTCAGTGGCTATATCGAAACACTGCCGCCGCCCGGCAAGGAAAAGCTGATCGGCAGCGATGCCTCACACGCTTGGTTCTCGGTCTACTTACCTGAACTGGGTTGGATGGATTTCGACCCAACCAATAATCAAATCCCGCTTGACCAGCATATTGTTGTTGGTTGGGGACGCGACTACGGTGACGTAAACCCGCTCAAAGGCGTTGTTTTCGGTGGTGGGGAACATAAAATGGAGGTGTCGGTGGATGTTAAAAAACTTGACGCATGAACGCTGCGCTTTTGTGCCCTTTGGTATTTGCGCCTTGCGATTCTGGCTGAAAAAATAGAACGATGACGCCGGCGACTATTTCTTAATTGTTTTGACCCGCTTCAGCGGGCCAAAACAACAACCCGTCAGAATTATTGATTTGCGATCAGGTAGTCAACAAGCATATCGATTTCAGCGCCACTCAACTTTTTTTCATAGGCAGGCATCATCCCTTTACCCATGGTGATAATGGTGCGCAGTGAATCGGGATCAGTACTCATTGATTTGACCGACGGCCCCATCTTTTTTTGGTCGAGGGAGTGACACATCAGGCACTTGCTGTTGAATAGCTGTTGTCCATCCGGGTTTGCAGAAGCTGTCGTTGCCATACTGGCTATAGCAATAGTCAAGATTGAAAAAATATATCTATTCATGTCGAAGGTGCTCCGTTGGTTTAGGTAATGGGTTTATACAGTTCATAGCTGGTTGGGTTGAGCTCTATGCCGTGAGTTCGATAAGTAGGAAATACTCAAAGGGTTTAAGAGCGCATCGCCTTCTGCCGCATAGTGTGATTTTCTGTGCAATGTGGGTCCTCCTTCTGTCATCTGAACTGTCTATGAATGTCGTGGTCGCCACCTGAGATCAAGGGTATGTGGATAGTCTTTGTTGATCTCTTCATGCGGTAGCTCCCGCGTCTTTTCCACCTTAGACTTTTCTCCTGGGGTGTGGCCGTGTTTCCAAAACCGGCTGACGCGCCGTGCCTCTGCCTCGTAGGCGTTGACCGGGAATACGTCGTAGCTACGGCCGCCGGGGTGGGTGACATGATAGGTGCAGCCGCCGACAGAACGGCCATTCCAGCTGTCGACGATATCGAACACCAAGGGCGCTTGTACCTTGATGGTAGGGTGCAGGGCGGAGGGTGGCGCCCAGGCGCGATAGCGCACGCCAGCGACCATTTCGCCCTGGGTGCCGGTGCTGCGCAGTGGCACGCGGCGGCCATTGCAGGTGACCACGTAGCGCGAGCCGCTGATACCGCTGACCTTGACTTGTACGCGCTCCACCGATGAGTCGACGTAACGCGCCGTGCCGGTGCTGCTTACCTCTTCGCCTAGCACATGCCAGGGTTCGATGGCCATGCGCACTTCGAGCTGGATATCCTTCACTGTCACGGTGCCGTAATGGGGGAAACGGAATTCCATGAACGGCTCGAACCATTCCAACTGCAATGGATAGCCGGCGCGTTGCAGGTCGCGCACCACGTCTTGCATATCGTTACGAACGTAGTGCGGCAGCATGAAGCGGTCATGCAAGCTTGTGCCCCAGCGCACCAGTTCGTGCTGGTACGGTGTTTTCCAGAACCATGCGATCAGGGATCGCAGCAGTAACATCTGCACCAGACTCATGCGGGCATGGGGTGGCATCTCGAAGGCGCGCAGCTCGACCAAGCCGAGGCGGCCGGTGTCGCTTTCCGGCGAGTAGAGTTTGTCGATGCAAAATTCAGTGCGGTGGGTATTGCCGGTGACGTCGATAAGCAGATGGCGCAGCAGGCGGTCGACCAGCCAGGGTTCGGGCACTTCACCCTCGGGCATCTGCTGAAAGGCGATGTCCAGTTCGTAGAGGTTCTCGTGTCGCGCTTCGTCGACGCGCGGCGCCTGGCTGGTGGGGCCGATGAACAGGCCAGAAAACAGGTAAGACAGCGCCGGGTGGTGCTGCCAGTAGGTCACCAGGCTGCGCAATAGATCCGGTCGACGCAGCACCGGGCTGTCGGCGGGCGTTGCAGCGCCAATGGTGACGTGGTTGCCGCCGCCAGTGCCGCTGTGGCGGCCGTCGAGCATGAATTTTTCGGTACCGAGTCGGCTTAGATGTGCCTGCTCGTAGAGTGTGGTGGTGTTGCGCACCAATTCATCCCAGCTTGCCGCCGGATGGATGTTGACCTCGATCACGCCCGGATCAGGGGTGACCGGTAGCCGCACCAGGCGTAAATCGCGCGGCGGCTGGTAGCCTTCAAGCACCAATGGTATGGAGAGCGAGTCGGCAGTCGCTTCTACCGACGCCACTACGTCAAGATAGTGTTCGAGTTCGGTGGTAGGTGGCAGAAAAACGTGCATGCAGCCGTTGCGTGGTTCGACACACAGGGCGGTGTGAGGAATCCATTCCGGTTCTTTGGGCGCGTCGGCGGCTGCCTGTTCATGAACCTCTGGGTGTAAATCTTCTTTCTCAACCAATTCGCTGTAGCGCCGGGCGACTTCGCCGGCTACATCGCCAAGCGGGCCAACTGCCTCAAACAGGCTGCGTTCGTGTTCTTCTTCTCTGTCTTCCAGCTCCACCCAGGGCAACGAGTCCAGAGGCAAGCGTAAGCCCATGGCTGAATCACCGGGGATTAGAAACATTTCGTCACGGCGAAACGTCCACGGACTACTCGCCCACGCACTTTTTTTGCGATCCCAATGTAAGGGCAGGGCATAGCCTACCGGTGCACCCAGGTCGTCGCTGAGCACTTTGGTCAGTCGTTTTCTTTCCAGCGAGTCTTTGAGATTGACTTTGAGTGGGTCGAGGTTGGCCGGCAGCATTCCTTCCTGCAACAGGTGGTGGAGGGGGTCCTCATAGCCTGCCTTGATGGTGGTGGCCGGTACGCCCAGCCGTTGCGCTAGTTGTCGAATGAATTGGTCGGCATGCTCCCGGGTGTGGCCATAGTCCTTGTTCACGTCCGCGAGAAGATCCGGGTTATGCCATACGGGCTTGCCGTCTTTGCGCCAGAAGCAGGCCAGCTGCCAACGCGGCAATGGCTCGCCCGGATACCATTTGCCTTGGCCGTAGTAGAGCATGCCGCCGGGGCCAAAGGCATCGCGCAGACGAAGCATCAATTCACCTGCAAGTTCGCGTTTTTCGGGGCCATCAGCGGCAGTGTTCCACTGAGCAGATTCCATGTCGTCGATGGATACGAAGGTCGGCTCGCCGCCCATGGTCAGGCGCACGTCGCCTTGTTCCAGCTCCTCATCGATCTTGTGCCCGAGCGCCTCGATGGCGGCCCATTGTTCCTCGCTATAAGGCTTGGTGACACGCGGGTCTTCGTGAATGCGCTGAACACTGTTGTTAAAGCGAAACTCGGTCTTGCTCTCGCCTTCGAAACCGCCGGTCACCGGCGCCGCGCTCACCGGGTCGGCGGTGCAGGCCAAGGGAATATGGCCCTCACCAGCGAACAGGCCGGAGGTGGGATCGAGGCCGATCCAGCCGGCTCCCGGCACGTAAATCTCGGCCCAGGCGTGCAGGTCGGTGAAATCTTGTTCCGGTCCCGAGGGGCCATCCAGCGATTTCACATCGGCGGTTAATTGGACCAGGTAGCCGGAGACGAAGCGGGCGGCCAGACCCATGTGGCGCAGCATCTGCACCAGTAGCCAGCCTGAGTCGCGACACGAACCGAGTGCTTTGGATAAGGTCTCTTCGCAGCTCTGCACTCCCACTTCGAGACGAATGGTGTAGTTAACGTGCTCGTAGAGCCGCTGGTTCAGCCCCACCAGAAAATCGACGATCGGTGTTGGCGAGCGGTCGACTTCACTGAGTAATTTTTCTAGCAGTGGTCCCCGCTCCTTGACCTCCAGGTATGGCCCCAGCTCTTTGCTGAGTTGGGCGTCGTAGATGAAGGGATACTTCTCGGCATACTCTTCGACGAAAAAGTCGAAGGGGTTGATCACTGTCATGTCGGCGACGAGGTCCACCTCGATCGACAGTTCCTGCGTCTTTTCCGGAAATACCACACGCGCCAGGTAATTGCCGAACGGGTCCTGCTGCCAGTTAATGAAATGGTCCTCAGGCTTGATACGCAGCGAGTAAGATTCAATCGGTGTGCGCGAATGGACAGCGGGCCGCAGTCGGAACACATGCGGGCTTAACTGCACCGGTTTATCGTATTGGTATTGAGTTCTGTGGTTAAGCGCTACACGTATAGTCATTGCTCATTTCTCGATTGCGTATCAAAGCTCGGCAGGCACAGAATCTAAGCTGCGTGCCATGATCCTAAAAACCGCAGTTGGACGGCCTGTACGGCGGTTCTGAGTGTTTGACTGGCGTAGCGAAATAACGAGTTTTTTTGTATAGCCTGGTGGATACTCAGGGCTGTTCTACAGGTCGTAGCGTACTCACCCAATTGGTGAAATACGAATTCAATAAGCCATTTAATAATTTCAAGCACTTAATGCAACTCCATAGCGGGCAACAGCGGCTTTTAGGATACTGCCTTCCGATACATTAGCAATAACTACGCCTATAGCCATGTTGCTACTGGTCAAACGAATTTACCTTATACAGGTGGACTGGTGATAGCTCAATGGACCAGATAGAGGCGAGCTCTGCTGGTTGGTGTGCCGCTTCGGTGCGTGGAAACCCATGGCAAATTTCAGCTGGGGGGACCATTCAGCAACTCCACCCGAACATCCATACTGCTGAAAATAGCCGGCGGGCCAAACTGATGGTAGATCGCAACATCGGCTGCGTCGCGACCATAAGCCACGGCGAGTCGCCCACCACGAAGCATTTCATCAGTTGGGTCGAACGTATACCAACGGTCACCAATATATGCTTCAAACCATGCATGCATGTCCATGGGTTCAAGCCCATGAAGAAAACCAACCACCAGGCGTGCCGGGATGCTAATGCTGCGACAGAGTGCGATACCAAGATGGGCAAGATCGCGACACACGCCATTACCTTGAATATTCACCTCGACAGCAGATAGTGGAAATGCACTAGATCCGGGGGTATAGCGAATAGAGTGTCGAATCCATTCACTGATTTTATAAACCTGATCGTAGCCGAACTGTGCGTCATCGACTATTTCTCTGGCGAGATTGCCAAATCTGTCCGATTCGCAATAGCGGCTTGGGCGTAAATACATCAGTACTGCATCGGGTAAATTTTGAATCTCAACAAAGTAAGCGCCCGGTGCTTTATCCATTACATCCGTGGTCTTTACAACGGCTGAGGTATGAACAGAGAAATCCCCGGCCGGAGCGACCATCCTCTGGCAAAGGTTGCCAAAGATGTCCGTATACTCCATCACTGAAATACTTGGCGAAAGTGTGTAGGCTTCGCGTGCTATCCACTGCTGTATTCCACTGCGAGGGCGTAGCATGCAGATCAAGGGCGTTGGGTCGCCCATTTGAAATTCAAGATTACAGGTGGTGGATATCCACATTATGGTTTTTCCTAATTTTGCTTTCCTTACCAGACGCATCCACACTAAACGCGCCAAAGCGGAGTGTGATCTATGGCACTAAGTTAAGGAATCTCTGATTAATTCATGAGCGGTTGTGTGCGGCCAAAATTTCCAGCGTCTGTGTTGCAAATCTTGGCAATAGTCTCGCTATTATCTGCGCTTTGCGCCTTGAATCTGAAAATTTTGACTCGCCCATCATTCCGCCCAGAATTAATCAGTGGCTCTTTAAGAGAATTTCAAATAACCAATCCACTGAAGCAGTTCTAACGCTTCAGTGGGTTGCTGGAATTTAAAAGCGGGTCACAATGCTTTAGGTAATCTGACCGTCAGTTTCCCTCGGTAATCACACTACTACACGGAGACAGTTAACACCGAGACAAGTTGATACCATCCCAGACAAAATCGCTAAAAACACTATATGGCGCAACGCACTAAAATAACAGCGTTTACGTTGTTTTTGATTGTCTGGGATGGTCTAGGGAATATGGTGCCGAGGAGAGGACTTGAACCTCCACGGGGTTGCCCCCACTAGCACCTGAAGCTAGCGTGTCTACCAATTTCACCACCTCGGCATGAAGAAGTGAACCGACGTGTCGACGTCTAAGGCCGCGCACTTTATCAAGATAAAATCACCTCGTCAATCATTGGGTGTGTACAATATGTGCCAGATTATTAAAATAATTCAGGAATTAGAGAACCTTGGGGAATATCCATTTAAATGAGTAAAAACAAGCCAACTGACCCTCATGCTGACCGCGAGGCGCAAAAGTACGAAAACCCGATTCCGAGTCGGGAGATGATTATGGAGCTGCTCGGTGAGCAGGAGGGTCCTTTGTCCTTCAAGCAACTGGCTGCCAAGCTGGAGTTAGAAGATGAGAACTCACTTGAGGCACTGCGTCGTCGCATGCGAGCAATGGAACGCGATGGTCAGGTTGTTCTGAATCGGCGCAATGGTTATGGCCTGGTGAGCAAGATGCAACTTATCTCCGGCCGTGTGATTGGTCATGCCGATGGTTTTGGTTTTTTGGTGCCGGATGATGCCGGTGATGACTTGTTTTTGTCGGCCCGGCAGATGCGCAGCCTGTTGCATGGCGACCGGGCGTTGGCGCGTGTCTCTGGCGTTGATCGCCGTGGCCGTCGTGAGGGTGCCATCGTCGAGGTGCTGGAGCGGGCCCATAACGAAGTCGTGGGCCGCTTTATGCTTGAACACGGCATCGGTATTGTTGTGCCGGATAACAAACGCATCACCCAGGATATTTTGATTCCGCCCGAGTCGCGTGGTTCGGCTGCCAGTGGTCAGATTGTGGTGGCGAAGATTATTGAGCAACCCTCAAACCGGGCGCAGCCAATCGGTGAGATTAGTGAGGTGCTTGGCGATCACATGGCGGCAGGTATGGAGATTGATATTGCCATCCGTGCCCATGAGTTACCACGCGAATGGCCCGAGGCGGTGGAGCAGGAGATCAAGGTCTTCGGCAAAGAGGTTGAGGAAGAACACAAGCAGGGCCGTGAAGATCTGCGTGGTCTGCCATTGGTGACTATCGATGGTGAGGATGCCCGTGATTTCGATGACGCAGTCTATTGTGAACGTCAGGGCAAGGGGTGGCGCCTGCTGGTAGCCATCGCCGATGTTTCTCACTATGTTGACTACAACACGGCTCTAGACAATGAGGGCCGTAATCGCGGTAACTCGGTCTATTTTCCTGGTCGTGTTATTCCTATGTTGCCTGAGGTTCTGTCCAATGGGCTTTGTTCTCTGAATCCGAAAGTGGATCGATTGTGTATGGTCTGCGAGATGACTATCACTGCAACCGGGGTGGTGAAGAGTCATCGTTTTTTCGAAGGGGTGATGCGTTCAGCGGCACGGCTGACTTATACCGAAGTCGCCGAGATGGTTGTTGAGAGTAATGATGAGCTGCGCAGCCAGCATGAAACCTTGTTGCCGCATCTGGAAAATCTGCATGAGTTGTATAAGGTGTTTCGTGCTAAGCGCGATACCCGTGGTGCCATCGATTTTGAGACCACTGAGACACGCATCGTATTTGGTCGTGATAGTAAGATTGAACAGATTGTGCCAGTGGAGCGTAACGATGCCCACAAGCTGATCGAAGAGTTTATGATCGCGGCTAATGTCTGCGCTGCCAAATTTCTGCTCGAACATAAAATGCCGGCCTTGTATCGCGTTCACAAAGGGCCGTCTGAAGACAAGTTGACCAAGCTGCGTGAGTTCCTGGCATCGGTTGGTTTAACGTTAGGTGGCGGCGATGAGCCGGAGCCAAGACACTATGCTAAAATGCTGCAACAGATTAATGGTCGGGATGATTTTCATCTGATCCAGACCGTGCTGTTGCGCAGCCTGAGTCAGGCCGTGTATACGCCGGACAATGCTGGCCATTTCGGCCTGGCCTTTGACGCCTACGGTCATTTCACATCACCCATAAGACGTTACCCAGATCTGCTTGTGCACAGAGCGATTCGTCATGTCGTGCGTGGTAACTCAGTCAAACAGTTTAAATACGGTATGAGCGATATGTTGGCTTTTGGTGAGCACTGTTCCATGACTGAACGCCGCGCCGATGATGCCACCCGCGATGCGGTTGACTGGCTTAAGTGTGAGTATATGCAGGAGCGTGTCGGCGAAGAGTACGAAGGGATTATTACCAGTGTTACCGGCTTTGGCATGTTTGTCGAGTTGAAAGATATTTATGTCGAGGGTCTGGTACACATTACCTCTTTGGCAAAAGATTATTATGAGTTTGATCCTGTGCAGCACTGCCTGGTTGGAGAGCGCAGCAACAAGCGCTATGGCCTTGCTGAGAAGGTCAAGATCAAGGTGGCGCGAGTTGATTTGGATCGCAAGCGCATCGATTTCGATCTGGCTGATTCTGAGCAGCTGGATGATGTCCCTGGTGGTGCGGTTAAAAAGAAGAGCAAGGCAAAGCGGCGTAAAAAGCCGGCTACCAAGGCCAAGAGTGTAGAAAAAAAGACTGAAGAAAAAAAGACAGTTAAAAAGAAGGCCCGTCGTAAACGGCGTTCGAAGAAGAAATCAGAATCGTGAATATCGTTTTTGGGATTCATGCTGTTGAGGCGGCATTGAAGAAGTCTGCGGTCAATGAATTGTGGCTGGATGAACGGCAGAAACCCAATCCTCGGCTGAGTAAGTTAATTGACCTGGCTAAACGCGAGAGGGTCAAAATTGTGCGCCGTTCCCGTGAAGAGCTGGATCAGTTAGCTGAGGGGGAACGACATCAAGGGGTGCTTGCCCATCTGGCTCAGGATACTGCCGCGGTCAAGCAACAAGACCTAATGAGCTTGATTGATGGTTTGGACCATCCTCCATTTTTACTTGTCCTTGATGGGGTGACAGATCCACATAATCTGGGGGCCTGTTTGCGCTCCGCCAATGCCGTAGGCGTGGATGCGGTAATTGCGCCTAAGGATAAGGCGGTGGGCCTAACGCCGGTGGTACGCAAAGTCGCCTGCGGCGCAGCCGAGGATACCCCATTTTATCAGGTCACTAATCTGGCCCGTACCCTACGCGATTTGCAGCAGGCCGGTGTTTGGCTGATTGGCGCGGCTGGCGAAACGGACGACAGTCTCTATCAGGCTGATCTGCGCGGTCCGTTGGCGCTGGTGTTGGGTGCAGAGGGTGG
>CALZIQ010000050.1:0-427 GCA_945787735.1 uncultured Chromatiaceae bacterium
GGCAAGGCTGCAGATGTGGTGGCAGTAAATCTAGGCAACCTTGATAGCCTGCCGGTCTACAACCCTATATCTCAGCTGGTTTACGCCACCGGTCGCGATAAGGTCAGTGATGTCTGGGTGACCGGAAAACACGTGGTCAAGGATGCTACACTCACCACCCTGGACGAGAAGCTGATTCGTCAAAAAGCCATTGAATGGGGCAAGAAGATTCTGGCCGCAGACCAGAAGCAGTAAAGGATGAAACCATGAGCACAGCGACCTCAAACATCGACCCGGCCGAAGTCAACAAATTTGAACAACTCGCTTCACGCTGGTGGGATCCAAACAGTGAATTCAAGCCCTTGCACGACATCAACCCGTTGCGACTAAACTATATCGATCAGCGCGCCGCCTTGCCTGGCAAAAAGGTAGCAGATATCGGCTGCGG
>CALZIQ010000050.1:437-23259 GCA_945787735.1 uncultured Chromatiaceae bacterium
GCATCCTATCTGAAAGCATGGCCAAACGCGGTGCGATCGTCAGTGGTATCGACGCTGGTCAGGCGCCACTCACAGTGGCCAAACTGCATGCCCTCGAGTCCAACATCAACGTCGATTACCAGCAGACAACGGCCGAGTCTCTGGCCGCTGAGCATCCTGCCGAGTTTGAG
The DNA here is from genome assembly GCA_945787735.1 of uncultured Chromatiaceae bacterium. Classification (GTDB taxonomy): domain Bacteria; phylum Pseudomonadota; class Gammaproteobacteria; order Tenderiales; family Tenderiaceae; genus Tenderia. The sequence continues at coordinate 608 of CALZIQ010000050.1, forward strand.
ATAGTGACCTGCATGGAGATGCTGGAGCACGTACCGGATCCTGCCTCGGTAATTCAGGCCTGCGCCGATCTCGCCCAACCGGGGGCGGATCTGTTTTTCTCCACCATCAATCGCAATCCCAAGGCCTACGCTTTCGCCATTGTCGGGGCTGAGTACCTGCTCAAGATGCTGCCTAAAGGCACCCATGATTACGCCAAATTTATCCGCCCATCTGAACTCGGCCACTGGCTGCGCAATGCTGGTCTGGAGCTGATCGATATCGCGGGCATGAGCTATAACCCCTTGACCCGCCAATACAAACTCGGCCAAGACATTGACGTCAACTACCTGGTCCACGCCAAAAAGCCTGGCGCCTAGCCATCTTTATTGCGAAAAAGATAAAAAAACAGCCAGTTACGCCGATAAACCTGTCATAACAAATCAATGACGAAGGAAAACTTCACTGTGCGAACCGTATTATTCGACCTGGATGGGACATTGGCAGACACCGCCCCGGATCTGGCCGATGCGCTCAACAAGGTACGCGAGCAACACGGTCTCAACCCGATGTCATTTGATGTGATTCGCCCGATTGTCTCCCACGGCGCCAATGCACTGATCTACCTCGGCTTTGAACTCTCTCCCGGCGAGGAAGGGTTTGACGACATCCGTGAAGAGTTACTCCATATCTACCGCAGCAACATCGCCAACAAGACCCGCCTCTTCCCGGGCATGGAGCAGGTGCTGGCAGAGATTGAATCCAGCGGCCTAAACTGGGGCGTGGTCACCAACAAACCCAGCTGGCTGACTGAACCCCTGTTGCGCGAGCTGGATCTGCATCAGCGCGCTGCCTGCATCGTTTCCGGTGACACCACCTCAAAACGAAAACCTGATCCGGAACCCATGCTGTTTGCCAGCCAACTTGCTGGCTCTGATTCTCGTGAGTGCCTTTACATTGGTGATGCCGAACGCGATATCGAAGCCGGTCGCCGTGCCGGCATGAAAACACTGACCGCCCTGTTTGGTTACATTGGCGAGCATGACCAGCCAGGGCAATGGGGTGCCGACGGCATGATTGAGCAGCCGCAGGAAATCTTGAACTGGCTTGGCCGGTAAGACGTCTGAGTAAACTTAGCAGGTAGCAGATATGGATAACACCGCATTTTTCTCCATCATCATCATCATCAGCATCTTTGCCTCGGCGCTGGGCTTTGTGTTGTCTTCACTCAGCTCACGTCATCAGATCGACAAGGTAAAACAGAAGTATATCGATCTGAACGATAAACTCAGCACGCATAAAAATGATACAACGGAAAAGTTTTCATCCGTTGAGAAAATGAAAGAAGATCTTGAACACAGCCTTTCCTCGCTCACCAGTGAAAATGAAATTGAGGCAGACTTGTCGGACAAGGACCGTTTTGTCGAGACGCTACTAAAGCCTTTGCAAGAATCCCTTCGCAGTGCCGACCAACAAGCCAAACGCATCATCCGTGAAGGCCAAAAGGTTCAACACCAGATCCAAAAGCAGTTGGACATTTTGCACGCTCCGCTACAACTCGGCCGCGGCGATGTTAAAGAGTTGGCAACATCCCTAGGCGATGCCGAAACCCGGAGCCGCTGGGGGCTTAAAACACTCAAGAATCTGCTCGAAATGACCTACATGACTGATCATTACCGCATGAATGATTCACCTGATGATGAGCTCACACAAAAACCAAGCCCCTGCCTCATTAAACTGCCCAACAAAACTCAGATCGCCATAGACCCAGATACCCCGCTGGAAGCCTACGTCAATATCTGTCAGGCCCCCGATGCCAGCATCAGAAACTGGCATCAAGAGACCCATGCCCGCAAGCTGCGTGAACGCATCATGGAAATGACCAGCCGCACCTATCTGTCACAATACGAGCAGAAGCCATCAGCCCAAATCTTAATGATTCTGAACGATCATTACCTGGCCACCGCACTTGAGATCGATAATGATCTTTTGCAACTGGCGCAAAAAAACAACCTGATCTTAGCTACTCCCACTGACTTGTTCAATCTCTTCCAAACCGTTTCTTTCGGCTGGCGTCAGCAAGAGTTTTCCAGTGACGCCCGAAAGATTCGTGAAACAGGTGTGCATCTGTACAAACGCTTTGGCACCTTCATTAAACTGATCGCGGAGCTGGGTTCAGAGCTTGGCAATGTGCTAAATAGTTATAACCGGGCTGTATCCGTGTTTGGTTCAACTGCAGCCGATGCTCAAAAGCGTATGCAGGATGGCGCCGAGATCAACGATCCGCTGCCGGCGGAAGAACAAACCAAGAAAAGCGCCTGAGTCGAACACAGTTTTCCCTCGTATGGTAATTACTGACTCGCAACACGAAGTCGAGTTAGGTATGCTATGTTGCTTTGCAGCGGTATCTCCCAACATACCATGACACCAGATCAATATTGCCAGGACAAAGCAGCCAAGAGCGGCTCGAGCTTTTATTACAGTTTTTTGTTTTTGCCGCCACAGCAACGGCAGGCCATCACGGCGCTCTATGCCTTTTGCCGCGAAGTGGATGATGTGGTGGATGAGTGTGCCGATCCCGGCCTGGCCGCCACCAAACTGGAATGGTGGCGCAACGAAATCGGCAATCTTTTTAATGACAACCCCACCCACCCGGTGACGCAGGCACTGGCCACTTCAATAAAACAATTCGATCTACCACAAGAGCACTTCCTCGAAATCATCGATGGCATGGCCATGGATCTTGATCAGTTTAGCTATGATAGCTTCAAGGATTTGAGCCTGTATTGCTATCGTGTTGCCTCTGTGGTCGGTTTAATGGCGGCGGAAATATTCGGATATAAAGATCGTCAAACCTTAAAGTATGCACACAATCTCGGCATGGCATTCCAACTTACCAACATCCTGCGCGATGTGGCTGAAGACGCTGCCCGCGGCAGAATCTATCTACCTCAGGATGAGTTGAAAAAGTTTAATGTCAGCCAGGACGATATCCTTAATCATCAGATGAGCGACAATGCCCGTCAACTACTGGCCTTCCAGGCTAAACGCGCCCATGAGTATTACCAGAAGGCCTTTGACCTGTTGCCCGATGGAGATCGCTTCAGTCAACGCTGCGGCATCATCATGTCTGCCATCTACCAAGCCACATTGAAAGAGATCGAAGACGATGACTACCGCGTACTTGATCAACGCATTTCATTAACCCCAGTGCGCAAACTTTGGATTGCCTGGCGTACTGCACGCGGTGAGAAAAAACGTTTTCGGAAAAGGAAGCAAGCTGCATGAAAGTTGCTGTTGCGGGTGCTGGCTGGGCCGGTCTGGCAGCAGCAGCGACACTAAGCCGAAAGGCCATCAGCATAAATCTGTTTGAATCAAGCAAACAGTTAGGCGGGAGAGCCCGCTCGGTCACTGACGGAGAATGGTTCATCGACAATGGCCAGCACATCATGCTCGGCTCTTATCACCACACCCTAAACCTACTCAGCAGCTTCGGCGTACATGAACGTAAAGTGGTTAGACGCAAGTTGCTGCAACTTGAAATGCATGCAAACAACAGCAATACCGTCACCCTGAAAGTCCCGAATGTGGCCGCGCCCATGCACTTGCTCTGGGGACTAATGCGCGCTAAAGGCTTAGACCTGCATGAACGTGGCACAGCACTGCGTCTTGGCGCCAGACTCATCAGAAACAAATTCAACATCAGCGAAGATCTGCCGCTGGAAAAGTGGTTGCTGCAAAACGGCCAGACCCGGCGTCTGATACAGTTTCTCTGGCAACCGCTTTGCCTGGCCATTCTCAATACCCCCATCAAGGAAGCATCAACCAGAGTTTTCTTGCATATATTAAAAAAGAATTTCGGCCGCGAACGAGAAGACTCAGACATGTTGTTTTTTTTGCCCGCGCTGACGGATTGCATGCCGACACACGCGAAACAATTTATCGAACAACACCATGGCAAAATCCATCTCAGTCAACGAGTCACCGGCCTGGCGATTGAACAAAATACACTGACGGGCATTTATCTCGAGGATGAGCTTCAGCCCTGCGAACAGCTCATACTTGCGACGCCGCCCTGGGTTACCAAAAAGCTACTGGCACAGCATGAGGCCACGCGCTCACTTAGCCATGACTTAGAACAATTTCACCATCACCCAATCTGCACAGTCTATATTCAATACCCGGACACCGCTCGGCTTGGTACTGAGTTAATCGGTCTGGTAGACAGTATTGGCCATTGGGTATTTGATCGCGGCATCAACGGCCAACCCGGCTTGATGGCAGTGGTGATCTGTGGCCCTGGCAAACACATGACCATGGATAACGAAACACTAGCCCAAACTGTCATGCATGAACTGTCTGATTTTTATCCTAACTGGCCCGCCGCCAACTGTTGGCGGGTCATGCGTGAAAAACGCGCCACCTTTGGCTGCGAAACGGCGATTCAATCCAGAAGACCAGGTCCCAAAACACCGGTCAAGGGATTATGGCTGGCGGGTGATTATCTCAATACGGGCTACCCCTCGACCCTCGAAGGCGCTGTCAAGAGCGGCATCATGAGTGCCAAGGGCTTAATGGCAGAGTACGGGCTTAATTCACCAGCACGCGCAACACCTTAAGCACATCCCCCGCCAACATGCCTCGCGCGCCTGTCTCGGCGACTTTGTCAGCCGCCGCCGCATGCAGCGCTACTCCCATACGGGCAGCCGCATCCAGATCCAGCCCCTGCGCCACCAAGCCGGCAATAATGCCAGTCAATACATCCCCCATGCCCCCTGTGGCCATGCCTGGATTACCATCACTGCAAAGTGACAACGCACCATGCTCATCGCAGACAAGACTGCCTGCACCTTTCAGCACGGTGACTGCATGAAATTTTTCTGCCAACGCCCCGGCTGACTCAAACCGTTGTTGATTGATATCTGCACTGCTGCAGCCAAGCAAACGCCCTGCTTCACCAGGATGAGGTGTAATAATCCAGTGTCCACGTTGCGATGGCTCCTGCGCTAACAGATTCAGCGCATCAGCATCCACAACCAAAGGCAGGTGACTTTGCAGCGCAACTTCAAATAATTCACACGCCCACGCATCCTGTCCCAGACCGGGGCCGATGGCAATCACCGTGGCATGTTGCATGGCCTTTCTCATTCCAGCTGCATCAGCCACCGGCTGCCACATCACTTCCGGCCGTGCTGCTGCCATCGCTACCACATGATCAGGCCGTGTTGCCACACTGGTCAGGCCACTGCCAACCCGCGCCGCCGCCTCTGCTGCCAGGCGAACTGCACCGGCCATACCGTGATTGCCGCCGATGATCAGGGTGTGACCATACAGCCCTTTGTGAGCGCTTTTGCGCCGGGCTGGCAGTTGGCTGCGCAGCGTTAGCCAGTCGATGCGCTCGCAGGCCACATCAACCTGTTGGTAGACCGCGGCATCCACACCGAGATCATCAAAGCGCACAGGGCCGCAATGATCAACGCCATCAGCGCTAAACAGCCCTTGCTTCAAACCAATAAAACTCACTGTCGCTGCTGCCCGAATGGCATGGCCGAGCATACAACCGCTATCTGCATGTAGCCCCGAGGGGATGTCTACTGAAAGCACCGGAACATTTACAGCGTTAATAGCACAGATTGCTTCGGCCCAGCGCCCCTCCACCAAACGATCCAGACCAGTGCCAAAGATGGCATCCACAACCACATCCGCCTTGGCCAGTACGTCCACATCGAAATCCGCTGCCAACACACCTGCTGCCTGCGCCGCACTGCAGGCCGTTTTGGCATCACCCTTTAACTCAGCTGGATCAACCAAGGCCAGAACCGACACCGTCAGACCCTTCTCTTTCGCCAGCCGCGCCACCACATATCCATCGCCGGCATTATTACCGCCACCACACACAATGATCAGATGACGTGCCTCGGGCCAGCAGCTGCATAGCTCATCAAACACCGCGGCACCGGCGCGGTTCATCAACTCAATAGCGGGGATTCCAAATTCATGGATGGCAATTCTATCCAGTTCACGTACATCGGCGGCACGATAAAGTGTGTAGGGCAATTGACTCATGGCGGGTATCATTGGCGTATGGTGAAAGATGACAAATTACCGCAGCCGCATGAGCCTGTCGACTATGTAGCCTTAACAGCGCTTATTAAGCAACAGGGGCAATCCCTCGGCTTTCAGCAGGTAGCGATTAGCAATATCGATCTGGCAGAGGCATCAGCACGTCTACGCGACTGGCTAGCAAAGAATTTTCACGGCGGCATGGACTACATGGCACGCAATCAGGACAAACGCGCCCAGCCTGAGCTGCTAGTGCCAGACACTGTTCGTGTGATCAGCGTACGCATGGATTACCAAACTCCCTCGACAGATTCAGAGATGGTCATGAATAATCCTAATCTGGGATTTGTTTCGCGCTATGCCCTAGGCCGTGATTATCACAAGGTGATGCGCAAACGCTTACAACAATTGGCCACCTTTATCGAAACACAGATTGGCCAGTTTGGTTACCGTGTATTTGTCGACAGCGCGCCGGTGCTGGAAAAGGCCCTGGCGGAAAAAGCGGGGCTGGGTTGGATCGGCAAGCATACAAACCTACTCAACCGTGAGGCAGGCTCATGGTTTTTTCTGGGGGAGATCTATCTCAACATACCCCTTCCAACTGATGACAGGGTCAGCGATCACTGTGGCAATTGTAGGGCATGCATCGATATCTGTCCGACTCAGGCCATCGTCGCGCCTTATCAACTGGATGCACGCCTTTGCATCTCGTATCTCACCATTGAATTACATGGCAGCATCCCTGAGCAACTCAGACCTATGATGGGCAACCGCATCTATGGTTGTGACGACTGCCAGCTGGTCTGCCCCTGGAACCGTTTTGCCCAACTGTCACAGGAAGATGACTTTCTGCCGCGCCACCAGCTCGACACACCACAGCTGCTGGATCTGTTCAGCTGGGACGAAACGGAATTCAACAAAAGGCTCGAAGGCTCACCCATTCGCCGCATCGGCCATGAACGCTGGTTGCGCAACATTGCTGTCGCCTTGGGCAATGGCCCAAAAACCGAGGCGGTCCAGCAGGCTCTGAATGAGCGGCTTGACCACGCCTCAGAGATGGTAAGGGAGCATGTGCGCTGGGCCTTGGAGCAGAACCCCCAAAGAGTTCCTTCGCCCCTCTAAGGGGAGAAGGTTAGGATGAGGGGTGCATTGCCTAGCAATTGTAGAATGTTGTTTACACCCCCTACCCAGCTCCCTCATGGGGGAGAGGCAACGATCGCTTTACTAGATAGAAAATTATTCCGGCAGTTTAATAAAATGCTCACGATAATGCTGCAGCTCACGAATGGAATCGCGAATATCATCCAGCGCCAAATGAGTTGCATTTTTGTCGAAGCTTGTCGCCACCTGCGGTGCCCAACGCGCAGCCAGCTCTTTGAGTGAGCTGACATCCAGATTGCGATAATGGAAAAACTCCTCCAGCCCTCGCATATAGCGATAAAGAAAACGCCTGTCCTGACAGATGCTATTGCCACACATGGGGGATGTATTGGCCGGCACATATTTACGTAAAAATTCTATCGTTTGCTGCTCAGCATCTGCTTCGCTGATCGTACTGCTCCTAACCCGCTCAGTCAGACCCGACTGGCCATGCTGGCGAGTACACCACTCATCCATGTTGTTGAGTATTTCATCGGGCTGATGCACAGCCAGCACCGGCCCCTCCTCCAAGGTGTTCAGCTCCGAATCTGTAACAATGGTGGCGATTTCAATGATGACGTCGTTATCCGGATCCAGCCCGGTCATTTCAAGGTCGATCCAGATTAGGTTGTTTTGATTTACTGTCATGCCATCCTCAAGCGCTTGGGTGTGTCATGCTATTCTAGCAACAGATAGTCGTGTTGACGACTAACGTGCAGATTGGGGTCATTTTATGAATTAGGATAGAATGAACCTGGCGAAATCATAACGAGGCGCATATGAAAAACTTAGTCTTTACCCTGCTTCTCTCACAGATCGTTTTTGTTCAAATTGGCCAGACAGGTGAGCACCCCGGCAAAGTCTTGGTCGACAGCAACTGCCAGCAATGCCACGACAACGACATCTACACCCGCAGCAACAGCATTCTTCAATCCTACCCTGAACTTCAAGCACGGGTGGAATTCTGCGAGAACGCAAGCAAAGCTCACTGGAATGACGACCAAATCAACCAAGTGATCGAATATCTCAACGACAGCTATTACAAGTTTCCCAAACCTTAAGCCAGTCAATGTCGCGTAAACGCCCACCCCACCGTCAAAAGCAACAAGATAAGCAAGAACTCACCAATCCCGAACCTATACATAACGGCCTTGTAGTGGCCAGTTATGGTGCCAAGCTCGATGTAGAAGATGACACCGGGACAATTTATCGCTGCACTTCAAGGCGTAAATTCGGCGCAATTATCTGCGGTGATCAGGTCACATGGCAGTCGACACACGATAACGAAGGTGTCATCGCAGGCCTATTGCCACGCAGCACCCTGCTAGCACGACCCGATGATATCGGCCGCGACAAACCCATTGCCGCCAATATTAGCCAAATCATCATCGTTAGCACGGTGAAAGCCTTAAATAATGAGGGATATCATCTCCATCACAATCTAATCGACCGTTACATCGTTGCCGCCGAGAGCCTGGATATCACACCAGTAATCGTCGTGAATAAATATGATTTACTGACTGAAGAAGAACGGCAACGTCTCGTGCAGGATATACAAGTTTATACGGAAATCGGCTACCAGGTGATTCACACCAGCACTAAACAGGCGCATGGTCTTGAAGATTTGACCAGGCAGCTCGAACCACACACAAGTGTCTTTGTCGGTGAGTCCGGTGTAGGAAAGTCATCCATCATTAGAAGCCTGCTGGCCAATACTGAAATTCGTGTGGGTGAAGTCTCGGCCAGCTCCGGCAAGGGCAAACACACCACAACCTCCACCACGCTTTATCACCTTGGCAGCGGCGGCAACTTGATCGATTCACCCGGGGTACGAGAGTTCGGTCTGAGCAAAATCGAGCCGGCAGCTCTAGCCTATAACTTTATCGAATTTCGACCACTTATCAGTCTGTGTAAATTCAACAATTGTATACATAATGCTGAGCCACAATGCGCTGTGAAACAGGCGGTCGATAACGGTGCCATCAATGCCCGACGTTACAAAAATTACCTCGAGATTCTGGCAACGCTGTAGGGTGCGCACCTTACCCCTTAGGGAGCGTTTTAAGATCCACCTTCAGCAACCCCGCCAGTTGATCCGCATTTGCGACCACATCCGCCAAGGTGTATTGATTCAGTACATCAAGAAAACTTGACTTGGCCGCTTTTAATGCCTTGATCAAGGCACAGCCAGGCGCAATCGGGCAAGTATTGTTTTCCTTATCAAAGCATTCCACCAGAACAAAGTTGGGCTCGGTCTTTTGCACCACTTCACCAATATTGATTTCTTTCGGCGTGAAAGCCAATATCATACCGCCACCGCGGCCGCGGCTGGTATTGATGTATCCCATATTGGAAAGATTGTGTACCACCTTGACCAGATGATTACGCGAGATGCCATAACTCTCAGCAATTTCGGTAATGGTAGCTTGCTGCTGCGGACGCATACCTAGATAGATCAATACACGCAATGAGTAATCAGTATAAACGGTCAGCTGCATCGTTGAGTACCGGGGTTGTGTTACTCCACCTGGTCAACAGGTTCGATCAATAAACTGGCGGACAAAATCACCAGACCTCTGGCAATGAGTATCCCCTTACCCTGGTTGCGATGTTCTGCGCGTGCAACGTCGTCACCTCGCATTAATTTTCTAGCGGTCTGAATTTGCAAAAAATACAGCGCGTATAAGAACAGCACAAGAATGAAGTGCATCCAGATCATAAAAGAAAGTATCTCTTCCTGCTCGATCAGACGGCGATACCAGTCCTTGGTCAAGACAAGATACACAGGAAAAAATACATCGATGACAATCACCGAGACCATCACCGGTATATGAAAGACACGCCGCTTGGCCCACAGGAAGGCCCAAACCATCACGAAGTATGAAGCGATTACAAATAACAGAGTACCGCTTATCATATATTTTCCTCAGATGGATTGACGACTGGCCATGGCATGAGACAGCGTACCACCATCGATATATTCAAGCTCCCCCCCCATGGGCACGCCACGGGCGATACGGCTAGCGGCGACGCCATTTGTCTTGGCCAGTTCACCAATATAATGAGCGGTAGCTTCGCCCTCCACCGTTGAATTGGTGGCCAAGATAATCTCTTTGATTTCACCTTGAGCCAGTCGGGTGGCCAGCACATCCAGCCCGATCTGATCCGGACCGATGCCATCCAAAGGTGACAAATGCCCCATCAGCACAAAATAGAGTCCCCGATAAACATTGGACTGCTCGATCGCCGCTACATCGGTGGGCATTTCAACCACACACAACAGCGAGCGATCACGGCTTTGGCTGGCGCAGATAGAACACAGCTCATGTTCAGTGAGGGTGCGGCATGATGTGCAATGCCCCACTTTATCCGCTGCCTGTTCTAGCATTGCAGATAAACGGCGTGCACCATCACGATCACGCTCAAGCAGATGATAAGCCATGCGCTGGGCGGACTTAGGCCCTACGCCCGGCAAGCAGCGCAAGGCTTCAATCAATTCGCCGATCAGGGAGGTGTCTTTCATCAAATCGTCGCGCCGTCAAAGGCGCTCCTTCTGTAATGGGGTTTACAAAGGGGAGATACACAGTTCTCCCCTTTAAGTAGAATCAGAAATTAAAAAGGAAGTTTCATTCCCGGTGGCAAGCCCATACCTGCTGTCATGCCAGACATTCTTTCCTGGGTCTCGCGTTCGACCTGACGCACAGCATCATTCACCGCAGCAGCCAGCAAGTCTTCCAGCATCTCCTTATCTTCTTCCATCAGGCTCGGATCAATCGTTACACGACGCACATCGTGACGACCTGTCATCACAACGCTCACCATGCCGGCAGCCGCCTGACCGGTGACTTCCATATTGGCCAGTTCTTCCTGCGCCTTTTGCATGTTTTCCTGCATCTTCTGAGCCTGCTTCATCAGGCCGCCCAAACCACCTTTCATCATTTGAACCTCGCTATGTACTTAAATGAAATTATTAATCAACAGTTATTCAACTGGTCGCACAGAGTCGCTAACGACCTGCGCATTGAAGGTTTCCCGAATGCGCTGAACATTAGGGTCGGTATTGATGGCATCAACGGCTGCCTGCTGTTTGTCCTCAGCCTGGCGCTGCTGTATGCCGGCAGGTGTCTGTTGGACATCCGCCCCGGTAACAAATTCAAGTTTGACCGGCTCACCATAAAACGCCTGCAGTGCATCTTGCAGCCGCTGTTCCATCGCTTTGCTGCGCAGGCTGGCATGTTGAGGTGACAAGGCCAGACGAAGCACATTACCTTTGCGACCGGTTAATACTGCGTTGGCAGCCAGTTGATAGACCATGCCCTTCAGACCCAGTTGTTCGACAATCTCATGCCACTCGCCGCTGCTTGAACGAACAATAGAAGCGGTTGGGGCCGCACTAGTGCTGTTTGGTGCAAGCGGAGTGGTTTGGGCTTGACTAACAGGTGCCGACGCAGTTGTTGCGGGTGAACGCACTGACGCTGGAGCGGCTGCTTGTTTCCGCACTTGCTGTGTAGAGGCTGTATCCGGGCGAAAGGCCAACATGCGTAACAGAATCATCTCAAATCCGCTGCGCAGTTCGGGTGCAAACGGCAAGTCGCGCCGACCGATCAAGCCAATCTGATAATAAAGCTGCACATCTTCAGGACTGATTTTCTGTGCCAGTGCGACTAGGGTTTCATGGTCAACTGAACCATCGATGGCCTGAGGTGCAATTTGAGCCAAAGCCACTTTGTGCAGTTGCGACACCAACTCGGCCAGCACCGCGGTGAAATCTATTCCCTGCTGGGCCAAGCCGTTGATGGTTTCCAAGATAGCAGCGGCATCGTTATCCGCCAGCCCCTGCAACATGCTAAAGACATAACTGCGATCGATGGTACCGAGCATGACCCGAACCTCGTCTTCAGCCAATTGCCCACCACCATAAGCAATGGCTTGGTCAAGCAGGCTGAGCGCATCGCGCATACTGCCATCGGCTCCCTCGGAAATCATAGTTAAGGCAGGTTGGTCAAAGCTGATGCCCTCTTGCGTCAGCACATGCGCCAGATGACCGGCAATCATTTCGGGCGACATGCGCTTGAGGTTGAACTGCAGACAGCGCGACAGGATAGTCACCGGCAACTTTTGAGGATCAGTCGTCGCCAGCAGGAATTTAACATGCGGGGGCGGCTCTTCCAGCGTCTTCAACAAGGCATTGAAGCTGTGGGTGGAGAGCATGTGCACCTCATCGATAAGGTACACCTTGAAGCGTCCTCGAGTGGGTGCGTACTGCACGTTTTCTAATAGCTCGCGAGTATCTTCGACCTTAGTGCGAGAGGCGGCATCTACCTCGATCAGATCGACAAACCGGCCCTCGTCGATCTCGCGGCAAGCACTACACTCGCCACAGGGGGTCGAGGTTATTCCGATTTCACAGTTCAGGGATTTGGCAAAAATACGCGCCACAGTGGTCTTACCGACGCCGCGGGTACCGGTAAACAGGTAGGCATGATGCAGTCGGTCGTTGTCCAGGGCATTAATCAGGGCACGCAACACGTGTTCCTGCCCCACCATGGCAGGGAAATTTTTTGGCCGCCACTTAAGCGCCAACACCTGGTAGCTCATGGCAGGCCGCCACTGAGGATTAGATTTATCGCAGAATTCTTAGACATAGCGGGTGATTTTAACCCAAAACTCGTCTCATCACACGGCTGGAAACATCGAGAAAATCAAGAAAATTGGAGGCAGCCCGCGCCCGCCGCTCCCCGGCACACGAGTCCATCACTACCGTTGCTCCCTTCCGGGCCTGGCGGGGTTTGCAATGTATCGTTGCGAGGTGACCGACGCGGACCACCATAAACTGGTGTTGCCCTGAATTGGGCTACCTGAGTTGAGCTCAGGGACTTGCAAAGAAGGCGGATTCTAGCACAGCTGAACCATTTTCACAGCCAGACAAAAAAAGGGAGCCTAAGCCCCCCTAGTATCGTTGAAATACTGAAAATAATCAGTAACGACCGTGTGTCTTATTAATGTAATTCGATAATTGATCTTTTTCCTGATTCATTCGCAACAGGTTCGAGTGGGTGATACGAAAAATCGAGCGCATCACTTTATAAACAATACGCGGATGTTTTTCGAGTAAGGCTTCAAAGGCATCCGGTTCCATTGTGTAAACAATGCTGTCTCCGACCGCCTCCAGAGATGCCTTACGCGGGGTGCGATCGACGAAGGCACGGGTACCGGCCACCTCACCAATCTTCATGGTATAGACATCCTTTGCTTCACCGTCCGTCTCGCTGATGACTCTCAGCTTGCCTTCGATGAGCACAAACAGGGTATGCTCCGTACCACTCTCTTCGACCAGACGCTCCCCATCCTTGACCTTGCGCAGGGCCATGCTGCTGCTTAGCACTTCGCACTCTTTCAGGGTCAATTCCCCGCCAAGCACAGATGCGCCAATCTTTTCAAAATCAGGTTTCTCACTCATTCCAACTACACTCCATGTTCAATTTTCTTCAACGTCTTCAACTATTCTAACGAGCAATTGTGACAATACTTTATAGAATTCCACTTGCATCATAAGGGTATAACGGTATGATCTAATTCCAGTTTGGCATAGCATATAACGTTTTATTGGATTTTTGTTGGCCGCTTTAGACCGCTAACAGCTAAATAAACACAGTACTGAAAGGGAGATAAAACCAACCATGGCTTCAACCGTAGATGAACTCAGTGTGGAATATTCAGAAGGCGACCAATTGCTGGTCAAAGAGCTGGACAAAAAGGTCCTGACCAAAGGGGCCTGGGCAACACTCATGTTTCGCTACCAGGATTGGGATGCGAAGAAAGAGGAGTTCGGCAAGGAAAAATACACCATCCGCCGTTATCAGAAACGTAATGGCGAATATATGCAAAAATCTAAATTCAACATCTCCAGCTCGGACCAAGCCAAAGCAATTGTAGAGGCACTGGAAGGCTGGTTGAAAGAGGGATAGGTCTGTATTCGTTAAAAACCGCCTAAGGGCGGTTTTTAACGTTTCCATTCACCTCGCCTAATTCAGAGCCCCTATTTTCCATAATTGGCGTATAGGTCCCACCGACTATCTAATGGGGCTTCGCTATTATTCATAACAGAATCCAGGGCACTTGCCGATAATTACACATAGTGACATTGTGAATTACAGTCAGGAAAGTAGCGATGAACAACTCTCATTATGATGTCGTAATCGTTGGCGGTGGGATTTCAGGCACTGCGCTGCTTTATCTTCTTTCTCGATACACTGATCTGTCGCGGATTGCCCTTGTGGAGAAATGCGACGACATTGCCGCACTCAACTCTCACGGCCGCAACAACAGCCAAACACTTCACTGTGGTGACATTGAAACAAACTACACGCTGGAAAAAGCACTGCAGGTTCAGGCCTCGGCCCAGATGCTGGTCAACTATGTCACAAATGTAGCGGGCAACAATAAAATTCTGTCCAAATTCCCCAAAATGGCCCTGGGCGTGGGTGATCACGAATGCAATCTGCTGCGTGAGCGTTTCGATAATTTTTCACTCCACTACCCCAGCATGCAATTGCTGGATCATGATGGCATCGGTGCGATTGAGCCGAATGTAGTCAAACAACGCCAAGAGGAAGTAGTGGCTCTGGCCATCACTAACGAATACTGTGCTGTGAATTTTCAACGCCTGGCACAATCCTTTGTTGACCAAGCACGCAAAACTGACAATAAACAGATAGACCTGAAACTGAATACCCATATTGGGCAAATCGAGCAGACAGGTACTGGTTTTGAAATCGAAAGCTCTGGCGGCAACTTATCAGCCCGTTTTGTGGTCGTGTCTGCCGGTGCGCACAGCCTATTGTTTGCCCAGCAGATGGGATATGGGCATGAATACGCCTGCCTGCCGGTGGCGGGCAGTTTCTATTACACACCAAAACTGCTTAACGGTAAGGTCTACACCGTTCAAAATGATAAGCTGCCCTTCGCCGCTATCCACGGCGATCCGGATCTATTGATGGAAGGCAAAACCCGTTTCGGCCCCACGGCACTGATCCTGCCTATGCTGGAACGTTACAACTACAAGTCCATACCCGATTTTTTCAAAGTTTTCAGCTTAGAACCCGGCGTATTGAAGACTCTCGGCAGCTTGCTCAAAGTGTCTGATGTTAGAAACTACATCCTGAAGAACATGTTGTTTGAAGTCCCTATGATCAGAACTCGCCTATTCCTAAAAGATGCACAAAAAATCATCCCAAGCCTGGCACTTAAAGACCTAAGCTTTGCAAGAAACATCGGTGGAATTCGTCCGGTGATGATCGACAAACAACAAGCCAAACTTCATCTGGGCGAAGCTAAGATCAATCCAAACAGCGGTATCATTTTTAACATGACACCCTCTCCAGGCGCCACCAGCTGTCTACATAATGCCGAACAGGACTTGCGCAGTATCGCTAAACACCTTGGCTGTAAGCTGAATGAAGAGACGCTGGAACAAGAACTCAAACACTCCTGAACACATCACCCAGACAATGCGGTGATGCCAGGTTGTGTTATGATCATGCGCTGATTTCGACATGTATTACAAGGAGCTCTGAGGAATCACCATGTCAGCCATCGTCAAGCAATTTCGAATTATTACCCTTCTGATTGGACTGTTGTTTAGCCTAGACGCGGCAGCCTACACCGTTGAACTGAGCAAAGGTGAACTGCAGGAATATGCTGAAGCCTATTTTCCGCTACAGCAAGTCACTCCCTTTTCCAAATTGACCTATTCAAAACCTTCAGTAGTGCTTAATCCCAAAACTAACCGCATCGGCCTAGAAGTGACTGTTCGCGCTGAAATGCCGGGCATGATCCCTGTCGAAGGACGAGGCCAGATAGATGGCAATCTGGAATATCGCAATGAGACCAACCAGTTCTATCTTCATGAACCGAAGATCAACAACATCCGCTTTGCCAATACTGACTACCAGCTTACAAGCACCATTCAACAAATGGTTAGCAACATCAGTCAACAGGCGCTCCCCGTAATTTTTGTCTATGAATTGAAAGATCAAGACCTACGCGAAAAAATGGCTAAAAGCGTGTTGAAATCCGTCACAGTTCAACATGGCAAACTCTTGCTGGATGTGACGCTACCGTTTTAACACCGTTACAAATCAGCTATTTTTTATCAACAGACTTATTCATAACCATCTTGATCGTCGACAACAGCTGCTGATTGCTAGCCTTTGACTTAGTTAATGCGGCCGATACCTGAGCACTGATCTCGACACCCGGCTCCTGACCAGAGAAAATCACCACTGGGCATCGCCCCTTGAGTTCATCCAGCAAATCCAAGCCGGAACCATCAGCCAAGGTCAAGTCGAGTATGACCATGTCGACGTGTTCGCGCGACAACCAGCGACGCGCACTTTTCACGGTGGCAACATGGGAATAATCGGCAATATCGCCAATCAAGGCTTGAGTAACCTGGATGATATCAGGATCATCCTCAACATGAAGTACACTTGAACGCGTCGTGCCTTGCAAAGCCTGTTTCAAGACATTAGCAAGTTGCGCCTTCGTCACTGGCTTTTGCAGCCAGTCAATTACGTTGACCGCTTCAGCTTCGAATTGCTGCCGGCCTTGATTAGCATTTCCCGACAAAATCACCACCGGCAAGTGACGTGTGGCTTCCTGAGCCCGCAAATCGCGCAACAGATCCATCCCATCACCATCGGGCAAACGCAGATCTAGCAATAACAAACTATAGTCATAGGCGTTTAACTGTTTGCGGGCTGCGGCAATGGTACCCGCAATATCACAGCTGATGCCTTCCTGCTCCAGCAGAGATGTCAACAGGAGTGCCACATCCCGGCTATCCTCGCATATCAACACGCTAGCCTGTTGCGAATCGGGTGAGGTGTCTACGCGAGCACGTGTCTCTCGCCACAAAGGCACCTCAAAATAGAACTGTGTGCCCTCACCCTGCACGGTCTCATAATCTATCTTGCCCTGATGACGATCAATGATGGCTTTGCTGATACTTAAACCAAGCCCCGTGCCACCTTTCTCACGTGTATCCGAACTGTCTGCCTGAGCAAAACGTTGAAAAATGCGTGAACGAAATTCATTGGGTATTCCACGTCCATGGTCGCTGACAGTCGCGCGGAATATATCTCCTTCACTTCGTATTGAAACTGTTACTTCATCGCCAGTAGGTGAGTATTTAACTGCATTCGAAATAAGGTTAGCAAACACCTGCAGCATGCGGTGTTCATCACCCCATATAATGGCTTCGTCGACCTGTTCGCCAATTTTAAGGCTGACTTGATGCTGTCCGGCATAACCTTCATTTGCTTCCACCGCAGCACGCAGGACTACAGCAAGATCCAATGGACCAAATTCGAACTCCAAACGACCTGATTCGATTTTTTCAAGATCAAGAATATCGTTAATGAGCAACGTCAATCGCTCACTGTTACGTTCAGCCATTTTGAGCATTTCCAGCGCATCTTCTGGTATTTGTTCGGCAGATTTGCCTAGCACCAAGCCCAGCGCACCTCGAATTGAGGTGAGTGGGGTACGCAACTCATGGCTCACGGTCGAGACGAATTCACTCTTCATGCGTTCTATCTTTTTACGCTCAGTGATATCACGAACAATCCCAGTAAACATGCGTTTACCCTGAATGTCCATCTCACTCACTGCCAACTCCATCGGAAAGCAACTACCATCTTTACGTCTTCCTTCGACCTCTCGTCCTATACTAATAACCTTTGCCTCTCCGGTATTCATGAAGTTTCCAAGATAACCGTCATGTTGTTGTGCATAAGGCTCAGGCATAAGCATGTTTACATTGTGGCCTATCACTTCCTCACCAGAATAGCCAAACAAATTCTCCGCTGCCGGATTGAATGTTTGCACATTACCAAGGACATCAATAGTAATAATTCCATCAACAACGGTTTCGACAATCGCTCGTATATGCGCTGTACTTTCGATCAAACGCGCTTCCGAACGATCTCGTGCCATTTCATTTCCAACCCATTGGGAAAACAGGCGGATAAGCGAATAATCTGCATCTGTAAATGGCTGTTCCCTAGCTTCAGGACTAGAGAAGTTCAGCGTGCCATAAGGCTGCCCTTCGACAACCAAAGGTGTTCCTATATAACATTCAAGCCCAAATTTCTTATAACAAGGATGTTCGCGTATTTCGCTTTTCGCAGTGTGATGAAAACCCAGAGGATGATTGGCAGTTAGCGTGTGATGACAATAAGTATCGCCGAGAGAGAATACCGTTCCTTTAGCGGGAGCGCCCTCCGGCCCCACAATATGTTCTATGGTGTAACTATCACCCTGAATATTGGATATTATCGCCAAGGGCAAATCAAAGGTCTTTCTGCCAAGCTCAAGTAATGAGGAAATTTTTTGTAAAAATGTCAGGTCATTTCTTGCTGTAATTGAATGCAGTTGCTCTAGGGCAGCGGCATATTGCTTGGTCGTCTGTTCTGCCTGAATGCGCAGCTTTTCATGCCGGATTGACTCGATAATATTGGCGCAGGTTGCCAGCAGTGGCTGGAGCAATTCGACCAGCTCGGTATCATATCCACCAGGACGGTTTGCAACGCCTACCACGCCTATCAGAGTGTCTCGCTGAAAAAAAGGAATACCAAGGAATGCATTCATTGCAGGGTGTCCATGCGGTAATCCGCCAGCGCCTGGATCATGAGCAGGATCATTGGCGATGACTACTTCCTTCTCGGTGATCACTCGGCCAAACAGGGTTTTAAGATTGTAAAACTCCATACCTGTCGGTGCATTTTCCTCATAAAACCGACGCGTCTCGTCATTCCAGGCAATATTGGTAATACTATGAGTTTTCAGATAAGGCACACCTTCTTCGGTGTGTTTGATTTCACCTATAAAGCCATACTCACTATCAGTAAAAGCAAGAATATCGTTGAGGAGTAGTTCAAATATCTTGCTGGACGATTCACTAATGATGTACTGCGATTGCGCCTTAAATACAGCGTCCAACAATGCATTCTTCAGACGAATGTTTTCCTCATCACGTTTGTGTAAGGTAAGATCTCTAATAACTCCGACAAAGTTTCGTTTATCACCCCGGCACAGCTCTGTTACTGAAATCTCGACGGGAAAGCTGTATCCATCCTTGTGTTGACCGGCCACCTCTCTGGCCATGCCAATCATTTTCGCTTTACCTGTCTGTCGGTATCCTTGTAAATAGTCATCATGCTCATTGGTATAAGGGGCAGGCATGAGGATGTTGACATTTTTTCCCACAGCCTCTTCTGCACTGTAGCCAAATATTGTTTCAACAGCATGATTAACTGACTCGATTATGCCGTCTTCATTGATGGTAACGATGCCATCCACAATGGTATTCAGAATTGCATTCAAATGAGATTCATGCTGCTCGACAGCCTGCTTCATGCGGGTCAGGCGCACCTGGTTCAACTCTTCTTCAACCAAGTCTGCCAGGTCGCGTAAGACCGCCATATCATCCGCGCTCAAGTTGCGCGGTTTAGTGTCAATAATGCAGAGCGTGCCAAGCCGATAACCCTCTGGGGTGGACAAAGGAGCCCCAGCATAAAATCGGATATCAGGCGGACCTATCACCAATGGGTTATCAGAAAAACGTTCATCTTCAAGCGTATTGGGTATGTAAAAAATTTCAGTATTGAGAATTGCGTGTCCACAAAATGAAATATTGCGCGGTGTCTCGGTTGCATCCAAGCCCTGGCGAGACTTGAACCATTGACGTGCTGAATCAACTAGACTCACCAGCGCTATCGGCACTTTAAAATGGTGCTTGGCCAGGCGTGTCAAACGGTCGAAACGCTCTTCAGCATCACTATCGAGCACATTCAAGTTGCATAAGGCCGCAATGCGCAAATCTTCGTTTTTAGGAAATTCCGGTTCCAGCATGCTCCTAACTCGTTACTTGCTTTTAAGCCTTTGTACCAGACTGACACTTCGTTTTGAGTAACTACCAGCCTCAACAGATTTCTTAATTTACCAGTTTTCAGCTGGTGTCTTGCCTGGTATAGCAACAAAAAAATAGCAGGTTTTCTAGTGCTAATTGATAAATAAATGCCACTTCTGTTCTACAATCATCGACGCAAACACTGCTTTCTCCAGTCTGCATGCATAACTGGCGAATCCGTCCAAGTGACATTTGAAAAAACAGGCTGTGAAACACGGCGTTGACCACTCAAATCAAAGGAAAATAAAGAGTTCAACTAACACGGAGTATTGTGTCTACAGCTTCCTGTTTCGACGAATCGACATGATTTACAGGCAACGTGATACGGAAGCGAGTGCCACGGCCCAACTCACTTTCCACACTGATCTCCCCATGATGTTTCTTTATAATGCCGTGACTGATGGAAAGCCCAAGACCAGTGCCTTGCCCGACAGGTTTAGTAGTAAAAAAAGGCGAAAAAATGTTGGCTTGGTGCTCTGCTTTTATCCCTGCACCTGTATCCTCAATTTCAATCCAGACATTGCTTTCATTCTCAACACCTGTGCGGATATAGATCATGCCATGATCCTCAATCGCATGGGCGGCATTGACCAACAGGTTCATCCATACCTGTTTAAGCTCAGAAGGAAGGCATTGAACCAATGGCAGATCGCCATATTCCTTAACAATTTCTGCCTTGTATTTAATTTCGTTACGCACCACATTTAAAGTGCTCTCCAATGCTTCATGAATATCTTCATGCTGCCAATCACTAGTGCCCTTGTGTGCAAAGCCTTTCAAATCCTGAACAATGCTTCTTACCCTGGCCACACCCTCATCACATTCATCAATCAAGTCTCGGATGTCATTTTTGAGATAGGCAAAGTCAATTTTTTGCTTAAGCGCTTCAAGCTGGATAAGCTCCGGAGCATCTACGGCGACCTTCGATTCAAGCGCTTGATAGGCATCAAGCAGTTTCATCAGATCTGCAACATATCCAGCCATAGTTGCCATGTTTGAAGCGATATATCCTACTGGGTTATTGATCTCATGAGCCACCCCAGCCGCAAGCTGCCCCAATGACGCCATTTTCTCTGACTGAGACAATTGTGACTGGGCATCTTGCAGGATCTTGTTTTGAGCATCAAGGGCAACCGCCTTGGTTGAAAGGTTTTTCTTGAGATCATGATTGTTTGCCTGAAGCCCATCTTGATAACGTTTCAGACGCAGCATATTTCTCAGTCGCATGCGCAACTCAACTGGCTCGACCGGCTTGGCAATAAACTCATCAGCACCCGCCTCAAGCCCGGCGATTCTGAAAGACTGATTATTCACTAATGCAAGCAGAATAATCGGCAAGTGACAGGTTTGCTCATCCTGACGCAGACGGCGTGTTACCTCAAACCCATCCATGTCAGACACCACGACATCCAGTAACAGAACATCCGGCTGAAAACTGATGACCTTCTCATGTACCGCATGACCATCAATCTCCACTTCACATTCGTAGCCCTCATGCTGCAGCACCCTGCATAACAATTCCCGGCTACATACATCGTTATCAACAATTAGTATTCGACCGGATGATATTTTCTGCTGTTTCAATTTTTACCCCCCTATCAACTGCATCCTGCAATTGCTTTGGCTAAACAGGGTATCGTCCCAATAATAATATGGTTTAGAACGTTGAATATATTGATATATATTAAGATTCGAATACACTGCCGCCGACATCTCAATCATTGGTCTTAATGGGGTTTCGGCCTACGATCTCACTTTTCGGGCCAGCGTCGCCTTGCTCCGCTGTTCTCCCTCGCTAGCGCTCAGTCGTCGAACCCGCTGATTTGAATTTCTCGGCTTCGAATCCCTCCCTCACGGACACAAAAAAAGCCGGGGCATGCCCAGCTTCTTCAGTGTTCATATTTGGCGGAGAAGGAGGGATTCGAACCCTCAGAGTATACATTTAAGACCTTTCCAGACCACCCTACACCCTTAAAAATCAAGAACTTAAAAACACACTCTGTCTGTAGCAGGTCTAAAATGGTCTACGTTTTACACCATTTTTACACCATTTTTACACCATTTTAGGTAGCGCTACCCAAGCACCCACTCCTATCGAGATTGCACAGGAATTTGACTCTGGAGCAATACCATATCAGCCTAGACATGCCGGTGCGTAGCGGTCGTACTCTCGTGCCCAAACCAACGCGCTATCACGCTGAAGGCAACCACTTATGGTCTCCTCTCGGACGGCAGGTTCATCTTGATAGCTAAAAACTAACTGTCCACTAAAATATTACTTGTTCTGGCTCTTGTAATGGTTTCGCAGTTTCGTTCGGCGCTACACGCTACGCATTGCGTCCTACCGAGCTGGGAGTAGATCCGCCCGTTTTGGGAATAGCGAATGAATATGGCGAGCCCGACACGATTCGAACGTGTGATCGCCTGGCTCATAGCCAGCACATGAACGTCATTTCTTCATTATTCAGTCAATTACGGATTTATCCCACTATGCACCGC
>CALZIQ010000051.1 GCA_945787735.1 uncultured Chromatiaceae bacterium
CTCTCCGCTCAGGCCTTTGCCAGCGCCCTGCCGGGGGTTGGCAGCTATATTGTCACCTTCGGACTGGTCATCTTTGCCTTCACCACCATCCTGGGTTGGAGCTA
Organism: uncultured Chromatiaceae bacterium; assembly: GCA_945787735.1. GTDB lineage: Bacteria > Pseudomonadota > Gammaproteobacteria > Tenderiales > Tenderiaceae > Tenderia. Next base: position 105 of record CALZIQ010000051.1, read on the forward strand.
TTACGGTGAGCGCTGTGCTGAATTTCTGTTCGGGGTTAAGGTGATTCTGCCCTACCGGGTGCTTTGGCTGGTCGCCATTCCTCTGGGCGCCATGGGCAAACTGGGGCTGATCTGGCTGCTGGCGGATGTGCTTAACGGCCTGATGGCCCTACCCAATCTCATCGCCCTGGTGCTGCTGAGCCCGATGGTGTTCAAATTAACACGCGACAACTTCGCCAAAAAGTAGCGTATTTTTAGCTAGTTATTAAGAAAGACGGGATACAGCTGCAATAAGCACCGGACCGCTAAATTAATGGCCCGGTGCTGTGCAAGAAGGTGATTGTCGACTAATTAGCCAGCAACCAAAGACGAGAATGAGGCAGGGGTTCAATCACAGTGAGTTTTTCGATTACTGCATCGGTCTCGCCACAAATCAGACTAACCATGCCATCCTGAGCGTTCGAGGCAAACACCAGTTCAGTCTTGCCTGCCGGAGCGAGAAAATCCAGCGTGCCGGCCGGACTACCCAAACGCAGTTCAGCCGCCAGCTTGAGCTTGGGCAGGGCAGTCAGATCAAATACCAATACTGCATCGGTTTTCAGATTGGCCTGCTGCTGTTCGCTGCCGGAAGACGAGGTCGTGAGGTAGAGCTTGCTGCCTTCGGCATTGAAGAAATATTTACTGATGTACACATCCGGCAAATCGATCTGATCCAGCACTTCGTGATTAGTTACATCCAGCACCGCCATCTTGGCAACCACATGATCGGCATTGGACTTGCGGTCGGCGCCGCGACCAATCACATAACGGCCACAGGGGCTGATAAACAGATTGCTGAAGCCCTTGAAGGGAATGCGCTGTTCGATTTCATGGCTGATAGGATCAACAACGGCGATGGTGCCGTAGCCATTGTTCAGATTATAGACCTTACCCGTCACCTTTGAATAAACCAGACCGTGAGGAAAGGCATTGTTAGGCATCTGCGGCGCATCAAAACCATCCTTGCCTGGCTCGCAAAGGTTGATAGTGGCCACCACCTGTAGATAGCTTTCGGGCTTGGCGGGATCATTGCCGATCACCGATAACGAACCATCCTTAAGATTACTGACATAGGTTTGATGCGGCACGCTGGGTGCCTGATCCGAGGGATAACTGAAATTACACTGGTGATGGCCGCGGCCAACACAGATGGTCTTGAGGTAGCTCGCCGTGCTGCTAGCGGTATTTTCAACCACAGTGACGGACGAGCCTTGATCACCGCAGTTGAGGGTGTCATTGCCGCTTTCTTTGTCACCATCATTCATGAACCAGTCGCGGCTCGAATTCGGGTCAGGATAAATGTGAGCCGGAAAGGCATCAACCACAAAGCTGTCCCCGATGCTGATTTGCTTGCTTTGCGGATCTAGGGTGATGGGCTGGTCGGATTCGGTCAGGCCGACAAACACGGGCTTGAGGGCCTTGTCTTTGCCGCTCTCTGCCGCAGCGGGTAACTGCTTGAGTTCCAATTCACCGTTACGACGACGCAGCACGGTGACCGAACCGGTTTTGCGGTCGCCAGCGTAATATGCCAATGCAAAATCTTGTGTCTTCTTGTCCAATACCTTCACCTTAATCTTGAATGTGGATCTGATCGAATTACTTGGCGCGCATTATACTGCATCGTTGCAGCGCAAATGCCCATGTCTTTTATGTGAGAAAGGCCGCGAAACTAGGATGCTTCTGTAACTTCCTGCACCAACACCCAAGGGGCGACAACTATGGCCCAAAAATCAGGCTGGCGCTCGACCCAGTCCCGGGCGTCGTCTGTGGAAGGATGCCCCACCACACCGGCATTCATCCAGTCCTCGACTTTTTTCTTATCGTCCTCAGACACGCTGACGGCAACATCGATCAGATCAAGCGAGGCATCCACCTTGATCACCACACCGCGGGCATAATGCCGTTCCAGCTCCGTCCAGACCAACCTGCCGGTTTCGGCATTCAGTTTGCTGCGCAAATCTATGTTTGCTTCATCATCCATAGTGATTTCCCTGTTAAAACAAGCAATGCAGTATACAACGCAGCCGTCTAGTCGTCCGCTGCCCCATCCGTCTTGCCCACTGCAGGCTTCGCCCAAAAGAACAACATTCGCAGCAACAACCATTGCATCACCACATAAAAAGCCAATACCAAGGTTTGTAGCAAAAAGGATTGCTGCTGCAACACTGCCCCCAGTCCGGGGTTGGCGTTATAAGTTAGGACCGGCAAGGCCGCCAGACGATCCCGCGCCAGCACTTCGCGCTCGCTGATAATCATCACTAGCACATCTTCGATGGCCGTCAGCATCACATATTCGCCGCTTTGCGAGGCAAAGTGGCTGGCCCAAAGATCATGATTTTCTTCTCTATGAGGAATCATGTCTTTAAGATGTTCAAGTGCGTGCACAGCGGATGCTGGAGAATCAAACAGGGCCAGAAGTGCATTGCTGCCATCGGGATAATCGGCTGCGGCGCTCGCGATAACGCCAGCAAGATCACTCACCACATCCTGCGTGTACTTGTCGGCACCCTCGCCCAACGCGGCACGGTAACTGGAAAAATCACCCTGATCGTTCACCTGCAGCAAAGAGCGATCAAACCTAAGCGGTGGCTGACCAGGAAACAGCAGCACTAATATGGGCACTGCCAGCGCTAACACTAGATACGCCTGTGCCAGCACACGTCGAACGGGAGTATTGATCACCACAGTGCTTTTTTATGTTGACTTAAAATCATCACCACAACGTGCAGCACAGAAATATACCTACTAAGCCGCGACCGACTCGAGGCGATAGCCATGGTGGTAGACAGAACTCAAGCGCCAGCCCGTCTCTTCGCCCAGCTGCAGTTTTTTGCGTAGACGGCTTATGTGGGTATCAAGGGTTCGTGTGTTTAATTCTGTGCTGTGCCCCCAGACGCTTTCCAGTAGATGGGAGCGCGATAACAAACGTCCAGAGTTGCGAAATAAAAACAACGCCAGTTCGTACTCCTTTTGCGTTAACGTGATGGGGTGGTTTTCTATAAAAAGCTGATTGCTTTGGGAGTCAAAACTGAATTTGCCGAATTGCTGCGCTTTGTATACATCCGGTCCATGCACTCGGCGAAGCAGGGCATGAATTCTCGCCATCAGCACCATAGCCGCGATGGGCTTTGATACATAGTCATCGGCCCCCTTCTCGAGAGCATAGGCCAAATCTTCTTCACTGTCTCGCTGGGTGACAAAAATCACAGGAATCCGCCAGTCCAGATTTTCCCGAATCCATTTCAGTACCTCGGCACCGTTCAGCTCGGGCAAATACCAATCCAGCAAAACCAGATCGAAGCTCTCTTTCTGGAAGGCTTTTACTGCCTTGGCGCCATCCTCAAAAATATGACAGTCGAACCCATCTCTCTCTAACCACACTTGTAGCAGGGCTGCTTGATCCGGATCATCTTCTACAATGGCAATTCGCATACTGCGTCAACAATTCTCCCAATAACATTAAAATAAGACTGGTTTTTTGATTAACTCAACACCTTACTAACCGGAAATACTAACCGACCCTGGCTTAATTGTTAACAATTGTTACACTCAGACAAACACTAACAATAGTCCTTTGCCAGTGTTTTGGGAACTCACCCTTTTTAGACCAGCTCCAGATGCTCGTAGTTATCAAAAAGCTGAAAAACAAATGCGAAGTCATGTCGCTTGATCATGCCTTAAGCAGCGACCAGAATGTTGAAGCTAATCGCCATTGGGCGTGAGCAGGGCCTCGGCCCAATTCAGCACCAGCTTAACCCTAGGCGATACGAGATGGTGAGCCTCTTGTAGCGTCACCCAACGAAACTCTTCATGCTCCGGGCGTCCCAACTCTTCAGAGACGGGCAAAAACACATCACCATCAGCTGACTGTGCGATGTAGTAGCGCGCGATTTTCCGAAATTTACCGTAGGGTGGGGTCTGATAATAATCATGCCCCCAGCAGAAATCCAGATTGACCAGAGTTGTCTCTTCCTCGACTTCGCGCACAGCCGCGTCGAATGCTTTTTCTCCTTCTTCGACCAGGCCTTTTGGGAAGTCCCAGTATTGAAAAGCACGCAGCAATAAATACTGCCACTGCCCATCTATGTCACGCAGGATAACGACCCCAGCAGAGACTGGATTGGTATTTGCTGTATCGGTCACTCTTGCTCAACACGCTTGGCCGAAGTTACCACCACGGGTTCAACTGGCACATTCTGGTGCATGCCATGATCGGCTGTCGGCAGTGCGGCGATCTGATCGACCACATCCATACCCTCTACCACGCGCGCGAATACCGCGTAGCCAAAGTCACGCTCGCCGTTGTCGAGAAAGGCGTTATCCGCCAGGTTGATAAAAAATTGTGAAGTGGCACTATCAACCGCCTGGGTACGCGCCATGGACAAGGTTCCACGGGTGTTCTTCACGCCGTTATCTGCCTCGTTCTTGATGGGGTCACGGGTTTTCTTCTGTTTCATTTCGGTGCTAAAACCTCCCCCTTGGATGACGAACCCAGGAATCACCCGATGGAAAATCGTATCTTCAAAAAAGCCCTCATCAACATATTGAAGAAAATTTTCCACGCTTAGCGGCGCTTCCTGCGGAAAAAATTCGATTTTGATATCACCCAGTGTTGTTGTGAAAACCACCATTTCTGACTCCTTGATCCTGTTTCGATTAGCTTTTCGCCCTTGCGGCCATTGTAGCGCCTTTTTTCATTCAAATTCAGCGCACAACTGCACTGGGTGAGGGCGAGCATGCAAAATCACATCAAAAAGTAAAGATTAAGCTCAAACATCCGAAAACAGCTATATCAGGGTGGAATCAGGCATGCAAACTAACGCAAAAACATCGACTACACGGCTGGAACTATTACTTTTCCGCCTTAACAACAAACAGCACTTCGGAATCAATGTGCTTAAGGTCAGAGAGATAATCTCTCGCCCGAACCTGACTCAAATCCCCCATTCAGACCCTACCGTGGTCGGCGTAACTGAACTTCGCGGGCAAAACATTCCTGTCATCGATCTAGCGATGGCTATCGGACGACAAGCCATCAGCACTGAAAAGAATAACGAGCAAAAAGTGATTGTGGCCGAGTTTAGCCGAACACTGCAGGGCTTTTTGGTATCCGGCGTCGACCGCATTGTGGTGCGGGACTGGAAAGATGTGCAACCACCACCCAATGGAGTCTCATGCGGCTACATCACCGGCATTATTCAGTTGGAAAAAGAACTGGTGCAACTTATCGATGTTGAACAGGTTGTACATCAGGTCAGTGGCTCCAATATGCACCAGCAACACCAACTGGATCGGGAGCTACTTGATATCCTGAAAAACCGAGACATTCTCGTCGTTGATGATTCGGCCGTGGCACGCAATCAGACCTGCCGTATTCTCGACCAGCTCGGTATTCATCATGTCACTGCACGTGACGGCAAAGAGGCACTGGAGCTGATCGAAACGCTGACTCATGATTGCAAGCATGTGACCGAACGACTGCCCATCATAATTTCAGATATTGAAATGCCTGAAATGGATGGTTATCAACTCACCCGTGAAATCCGCAACAACCCTCGCTATCAGGATATCTACATCCTGTTGCATACCTCCCTCGATGGCAAAGTGAATGCAGAACAGGCAGAACTCGCAGGAGCCAATCACACCCTGACCAAGTTCGAACCCGAGCAATTGACTATAGAAATCGTCAAAGGCCTGAAACACATCGACGATTAAACCAGCCTAGATATATAGCCCCTGTGGTAAACTTGCACCTTACAAGGTGGACAGTTTAATGCACAGACAATATCTTCAGGAAAAACTCAGTCAACACTCAGCCTTCGATCAAAATGAAGCCGACATGTTGGCTCAAACCATTCAGTTTGTAAGCCGCTACAACGACTGCTTCGAACGCAGCCTCAGCATCGGACATATCACCGGATCGGCCTGGATTATAGACCTCGACCGCAGTCATGTACTGCTCACTCATCACCGCAAACTGGACCAGTGGTTTCAGCTTGGCGGACATTCGGATGGCGACCCCAACACTCTGGATGTGGCACTCCGCGAAGGAATGGAAGAATCGGGCCTGGATTCTCTTAGTCCCGTTTCTGAAACCATCTTTGATGTGGATGTTCACCTAATCCCAGCGCGCAAAGACGAACCGGCACATTATCACTATGATGTACGTTTCCTGCTTGAAGCAGACAGGCACACCCCACTGACCATCAGCAGTGAATCAAAAGACCTGGCCTGGGTCACCCTGGATGACGCTCTGTCCTTGTCACAAGATGCGTCGATCAAACGTATGGTGGCCAAGAGCCGCACACTCGACTAAACATGAGCCGGTACCATCCGATCGAAGCCGCCCGCATCGATTGGCTTGAAGACACCCCCAAATCGCGCAACTATGACGACATCTATTTCTCTACCGATGACGGCATAGCGGAAAGCAGTTATGTCTTCCTGCAGGGCAACAACCTGCCACAACGCTGGCAAAATAGAACTCGCTTCACCATCGCGGAAACAGGATTCGGCACCGGACTGAATTTTCTCTGCACCCTGGAGGAGTGGTTTAAAACCGCACCTGCCGATGCCCAGCTCAACTATATCTCGATAGAAAAACATCCGCTGACCAAGGCTGACATGCAACAGGTCCTGAACGCATGGCCTACGCTTAGCAAGTTTTCCGCAGCACTCCTCGAGCATTATCCGATGCTCGTACATGGCATGCATCAACGCCGCCTCTTCAATGGCCGCGTCACGCTCAGTTTATTGTTCGGTGATGCCGCAGATATGTTCGCCGACTTAGATTTTCAAGCAGACGCCTGGTACCTGGACGGCTTTGCCCCAAGCAAGAATCCAGACATGTGGAGCGAAGCACTGTTTAATCAAATCGCACGCCTGAGCAACCCTGGCGGCAGCTTTGCAACATTTACCGCCGCTGGCGTTGTCCGACGTGGACTAAAAACAGCAGGGTTCGAGGTCAACACCATTTCCGGCTTTGGCCGCAAACGAGACATGTCCGTTGGCAGGCTTACAAAAGCACCCAAATTAAAAAGCAAACAACCCTGGTTTAAATACCCAAGTGTTGAGACAAAAACAAAACAGGCCATCGTCATTGGCGCTGGACTGGCCGGCTGCACGGTCAGCCATTCCTTAGCGCAACAGGGCTGGCAAATCACGCTGATCGAACGCCATGCCCAAGTCGCACAAGAAGCCTCCGGCAATCTTGCCGGTGTGGTCATGCCACGCCTGACTGCAGACATGAGTGTCGATGGTCAGTTTTATCTCAGCGCATTTCTCCACACAACCCACTGGTTCAATCAGCTCAAGAAGCGTGACCCAACACTACCCTGGTTTCAGAGTGGTGTGCTTCAACTGTGTGATGAAAAACAGCAACAACGAATGGCAAAGCTTGGCCTGCCAAATGATGTACTGGAATTCTGTGACAAACATAGCGCCAAACAGCGCTGCGGACTAAAAACAAAACGCGGCGGCCTGTTTTATCCCGGCGCTGGTTGGCTTAATCCACCCGCACTATGCCAATGGCTACTGGAAGATCAAATAGAGAACATCAATACCTTATTCAACCAGGATGCACTTACGCTTAAACACGAGAATGGAATCTGGCATGTTGTTACCAAAAGCGGTGTACTCGCAACGGCAGAAACTGTCATCATCGCCAATGCATACGATGCAGAACGCCTGCTCGATACAGACATCTTCACACTTCAGAAAGTACGCGGACAGCTTGCCTATCTTCTCTCAACTCAACAAAGCGAAGCTTTAAAAACACCAGTCTGTTATGACGGCTATATCATCCCCGCACACAATGGACTGCATTGTGTAGGCGCAAGTTATGACATTGGCGATAACTCAGTTCAACTCAACGTTGAGTCCGAAAGAGAGATACTGACAAAACTAACAAATGAACTGCCTGAATTTGATACAAACACTTCAACAACAGGCCGCGTTGCCTTTCGTACTACAACTCAGGATCACCTGCCTTTAATTGGGCCGGTGCCAGATATTGAGTTTTATCAGAACGAATATGTAGATTTACATCATGGCAAACCAGCACACCTTTATCCTAGAGCAAAATACTTACCAAATCTTTTCATAAACGTCGGACATGGCTCGCGCGGCTTGGTCTCGGCCCCACTGGCTGCCGCAAACATCATTTCATATCTAGACAGAACATCCAGCTATCAGGAACAAGATTCTCTAATTACAACCCATCCCGCACGTTTTTTGATACGCAAACTAAAACGGGCCAGTTGTTAGACTGGCCCGTTCGAAGACAAATTATCAAACTTGATGGATTACGGTGTACTACCTGTTACTGGTGGAGTAATCGGTGTAATAATACTATTGACGATATCCACATAGGCAATGTCAACCCAAGAGTCACCTGCACTGCCAGGCCCAGCCTCGCCCGAGTTATCTGTTGCAATCGTATATTCAAACTCGGCTGACTCCTGCTCAGCGGCGCCTTCATTGACTACGATACTGACGTTCCCGGTAGCTGCAACAGCAAGATCATCGTCAGAGTAATAATGGACACGTACAACATATTCACCTGGCACTATCGTGCCTGTTGTTGTGCCCGTTGATTCAGTGGTGGTCAAGGTGCCGTGCTCTGGGCCATATCCATTTGTATCATCGATATCCAAGGTCAAGCCGTTCGCAGTGGTTTTGCTGCTAAACCACATAGTCTCGCCGTTGTTGGGCTCAGTGATGTAAAGATCCACATCGATCTCGTTCTGCTCCCAAGTCAAGGTCACAATCAATTCAGAAGCTGGCAGAGTACCGTCAGCCTCGACAATATGCGTCGGCGCGCCTTTAAACCAATTCGACTTGGCAGAAGAATCCACGCCAGGCAATAATACAATCGTATTGGTACCAGATGAGATTTCAATTTCGCTATCAAAAGCTGCGCCGGCCACTGCCACTTGACGGCCGACGCCTTTTACTTCGACATAGAGATCGGTTTCGCTGCTCAAGCTACCTACCAAAGTCCCTTGCAAATCTGTTTTGTGATCAGCAATCTGCTGATCATTCGTTGGCGCAGTCACATTGACGTCGTTCGAACCTGGAAAACCATTCTCACCTTCGGTGGTCAAATCAGAAAGGTCCGCCGAACGTCCGAGGGTAGTAATCGCGGCATAGCCATAACCATCATGGGTCTCATAACTTCCAAATGATGATCCATCAAAGCTGACCGTTTGCTCCAACCCCATGACATCAACATCATAGAATTTAAAACCAGTTGCATCATAGCCATACACTACAGCGGCTTGTTTAATGGAAGAGCTGCTACCAAACATCAATACCAAAGGCTCATCAAGCAAAGAGATGTATGCCTTCATCAACCAGCCCAGACGATCGCTACTGAGATCTTGAGCGTTGCGCCAAGTCCGGCTTGGCCAAGCCTTATTTTGTGAGATTTGCGCGCGCGTAGCTACTAGCAATGATACATCCGTAGTGAATTTTGTAGATAGACCATCACCGTTGCGAGTGTAGTACCAGGCAGCGAAACCGGACATACCAAAGGCATTGCCATCAGGAGCAAAGTACGACCCTGAGTTAGTAATATTCCAGCCACTTGTGTTTGGGCTAAAGCCGGTATCAAAACTTACGGCAAGTGCTTCGTTTACTTCTACCAACACGAAGTCTGAAAAAACACGGGATTCAAATGTAATTGTGTTACTAAAGGTATTTTGACTGACAATACGAACTGCTTCATATCCCTGTGTGGCATCATGGTGCAGCAGCAGTAACTTTCCTTCATCGGTCACACTGCCATCACCATAGGTCATCGAAATAGTAAGTGGAGAATTAAGCTTGTCCTGATCAGTAGCACTGATTGAAACATTCAACACCTGTTCAATCTGGGCAAAACCGCTTGGCAAGGATGCTGGGAGAGTGGTTTCACTGACTGAAATATCGATCGAATCAATTGCCCCATTCTCCGAAATGGTAATATCAACATCACCTGCCTCCAACGTGCCACCCGCCACTGCAAGTGCGCCACTGCCGGAATAGCTAGTCGCGGCAGGATCGCTTGGCCCCGGTTGTTGGCCCGCAAAATAGATACCACCAAAACCAAAATCTTCATCGTTACCACAAGCAGTGATTAAGGATGTCACAAGCGTCAGGCAAGCCAAGCGTTTACCTATCTCCAACCTTAAAGTCATAACCCTCACCTATTAAATTATCTCGTATCTTTACTTCGGTTAAGCAGCGCCATTAAACAAGACTGACTCAGAAAAGAACGTTTAAAACCGACTAAAATATCCCAAACCAATATAATCGACTGTGTAATCCGCACCCCTCATAGTCCCATCAAGGAATCGAATCCACTCAAAATTCAGACCATGCTCACTGTTGGCATAAAGATCAAACGAAAGCCCATATGAAAAAGAACCGTCAGTTATCTTGGAACTACCAAGTGTGGTGGTGGCCTTGGTATCCGCAATGGTGTAACCGGCATAGCCAGTGATAAATACCCGGTCCATTACTTGCCAACTTGCCTTACCTAAGGCGCTGATCAACCAGGTCATCTTGATATCCGCGTTGTTGAATGATCCTTTGTGGCCGTATCCAAGACGCGCTTCGCCACCAAGCGTGTATTTCGAATGATCTATTTCATACCCCAAACGACCGGTGAGCGTTGGCATGTCAGCAGAATAACCAACCTCCTCATACTCACTACCCCCGAGCGTAACCCCGTAATACATGCTCTCTCCTTGAGCCAGAACTGAGGAAGAGATCAGAAACAACGAACAAAACACTAAAGCAATCCTGAGCATGGATGCCTCCACTTGAGAATTATTAAAACCTTTTTCTTTATGCAAGGATATTGCCCAATTCAAACCAAAAAAACAAACGCTTACCTGACCAAAACGCAAGACCTGCTTTTGGTATCGGCCATTGTGATGTAATGTTTATTTTTGTGTGGACAAGCTCAAAAGCCACTCACTCCACGAGCCGACATACAGGCGTGAGCCTGGTAATTCTGCATATTCCATTGCCAGTAGATTGTGGCAGGCGGTGACCCCAGAGCCACACATATGCACCACTTCATTCGGCGTATGGTCTTCGATTTGGGCCTGATATGCTGCTCTCAGCATACCAGGTTTTTTGAATTGACCATTTCGGTCAAGGTTTGATTGAAATGGATAATTGATCGCACCTGGCACATGCCCAGCAATTGGGTCAATTGGCTCGTCTCTGCCCTCAAAACGTTCAGCGGTACGAGCATCGAGAAGCACAATCGACTGCGCCTCCAACGCCTCGTTCACCTGTTCAGTCGTGAGCCAGGCCGAATCGTCTTGCGCAACGGGATACGGCGCCGGCAAACTGACTGGCACTGTTTCTTGCACCGGATACCCCAACGCATGCCAATGCTGCCAACCGCCATTCAACACGGCCACCTTGTCATGGCCCAGCCAGCGTAACAGCCACCAAAGCCGCGCTGCGATGGCACCACCGGCGTCATCGTAAACCACTACCTGGCTGTTTGGTGTAATCCCCCAGGCCCCCAGTGTTTGACTCAATTCCAGAGGATCGGGCAGCGGATGTCGGCCGCTGGCCCCTGTCACGGGACCAGACAGGTCATCATCCAAGTGGGCATAGTGCGCCGTGGGTATGTGGCCGAGCAGATAATCCCGCCGCCCGGCTTCGGTATTACCGAGAGAAAAACGGCAATCCACCACGATCCAGTGTGGATTGGTAAGTTGGTTCACCAGCACCTGACTACTGACCAAGGTCTTATATATCTTCACGATAAAGTCCTGAAACAATTGCGACTGTGCAATACAATATAGCAATTTGTGACTTTCGGAGTATTCAAGGTGCGGTTAAGCGTCGACCAATTCAGACACTGGCAACACAAAAGCATCACCCTGCTGGGCATGTCCGGTGTGGGCAAAACCCGCCTCTCAGCCATGCTGCGTCAGGGCAGCTGGTTTCACTTTTCCGGTGATTATCGCATCGGCAGCCGTTATCTGGATGAGCCCATTCTCGACAACATCAAACAACAGGCCATGCAGGTGCCGTTTCTGCGCGACCTGCTGCGCACCGATTCTATATATATTGCCAACAACCTATCGTTTGATAATTTGAAACCAGTTTCAAGCTTTCTCGGCAAACTGGGCAACCCAGAACAGGGCGGCCTGCCGCTGCCAGAATTCAAACGCCGCCAGGCCCTGCATCACCAGGCCGAGATTGCCGCCATGCGCGACGTGCCGGCCTTTATTCAGAAGGCACAACAGATCTACGGCTACAGCCATTTCATCAATGATGCCGGCGGCAGTGTTTGCGAGCTGGATGATAAAGAGACATTGAAAACACTCGCTGAGCACACCCTGATCCTCTACATCCAGGCCACCGAGCAAGATGAAAAAGAGCTGATCCGCCGCACCGAGATCGCACCCAAGCCGCTCTACTACCGCGAGGCGTTCCTCGATGAACAACTGGCAGAATACATGCAGCTGCAAAAGATCGAGTTTGTCGCCCAGATCGATCCCGATGATTTTGTCCGCTGGGTCTTTCCACGCCTGTTCTACAGCCGTATTCCGCGCTATGAAGCCATCGCAAGAGAATACGGCTACACCATCACCACCACTGAGCTGGCCAAGGTAGAAACGGAACAAGACTTCCTGGCACTGGTCGAAAAAGCACTAGAAGAGACGTAAAGACGATGCCACTGGTTGCCAATACAGAATTACCCGCATTCATCCGCCTGGAGAGTGAGGGCGAAACCATCCTGCAACGCGATGCCGCGGTGCATCAAGACATTCGCGAACTGCATATCGGTCTGCTCAACATGATGCCCGATGCTGCTCTGGAAGCAACCGAGCGCCAGTTCTTTCGACTGGTTGGCGAATCGAATCAAATCGCCCAGTTTTACATGCACTTGTTCACCCTGCCTCAGCTGCCACGCGGTGAAAAAGGCCGCGCCCATGTGGCACAATATTACGAGAGTTTCGAACAAATCAAGCAGGAAGGCCTGGATGCGCTGATCATCACCGGTGCCAATGTCACCCAACCCGACCTGGCCATGGAGCCTTTTTGGGAACCCCTGAAAGAAGTGATCGATTGGGCCTATGATAACGTCACCTCGACTCTGTGTTCCTGCCTCGCCACCCATGCGGTGATGCAACAACGTTATAGCCAGAAACGCAGACCGCTGGGGTTTAAACGCTGGGGCGTCTATCCGCATTACCTGGTCGATCGTCACCACCCGCTGGTGGCCGGGGTCAACACGCGTTTCGACGTGCCTCATTCTCGCTTCAACAATATCTGCCGGCAACAGTTCGAAGCGGCCGGCCTGCATGTGCTGGTGGAAAGCCAGGAGGCTGGCGTACATCTGGCCGTGAGCGAAGACCAGTTCCGTATTGTATTCTTCCAGGGCCACCCAGAATACGACATCATCAGCCTGCTGAAAGAATACAAGCGCGAAGTGAACCACTTCATCAATGGTCTGCGTAAGGAATACCCACCGATACCGGAAAACTACTTCAGCCTGCAATCTGCCGCCATCATGGAAGAACATAAAACACATGTGCTAAAGGCTATAAAAAATGGCGACCCGGCACCGGAACTGCCCGAGGCACTGATCACTCAGCAGATTGATAACACCTGGCACGACACCGCCGAGGCCGTGCTTAATAACTGGATCGGCAAGGTCTATCAGCTCACTAACATGGATCGCAAATTACCGTTTCAGGATCATATCGATCCAAACGATCCGCTTGACCTGAAGGATTAAAGCTTGCGCAACTGACGATCGTGCATACGACTTAAGGTCAGGAGTGCCATGATCGCGCCCAGCAAAGCCAAGCCCATATCAGACTGGGTATCCCAAACATATCCTTGCGTACCGAGAAAGGCCTCGGCAGAACCTCCTGAAGCCAAGGCCACCCACCACTCGATCAACTCATAAAAGGCACTCAGCGCTAAGCAAATACAGGTCACAAAAAAGACTAGCCAATATCGACTATTTACCACCCTGTTACGAATAATGATCTCGCGCGCCACCACAGCCGGAATAAAACCCTGAGCAAAATGCCCTAGCTTGTCATAATTATTTCGCCCCCACCCCATGGCCTCTGCAAGCCAATCAAATAGGGGCACCTCAGCGTAGGTGTAGTGGCCACCCACCATCAATATCACACTGTGAATCAAGATCAGGACATATGTGAGCTGAGTCAATGGAAAACGCTTGCGGGTCATACCAAGCAAGACCAGTGCAATAACCGCTGGTGCCACTTCCAGCAACCAGGTGAAATAGTCTTTAGGCTGTATTGCAGACCAAATCAATACGAAAAGAAATACAGCCAACCAACACCAAGTCTTCATCACTTTGCCAGACGCTTCTTCAAGGTCTTATTGATTGCACGAGACGCCGCCATAAAACCAAAACTGGCCGTCACAAAACTGGCCGAGCCATAACCGAAACGGCAATCCAGAGACACGCCGTGGATACCGGGCTTCTCATGACTCACCGTGCCATCCTCTTTCGGATACACCTGTTGCTGCGACGAAAAAATGCACTCCACCCCGAACGAACGCTTGGGATTACGACTAAAACCAAACTCCTTACGCAGGCGCGAACGCACCTTGGCTGCTAGAGGATCGTTAAAGGTCTTGCTCAAATCGGCCACGTGAATCATGGACGGATCAGTCAAACCACCCGCCCCACCCGTGGCCACGATGGGAATCTTATTGCGCTTGCAATAGGCAATCATGTTGGACTTGAACTTGATACTGTCCAGCGCGTCGATGACGTAGTCATAGCCGCCATCGAGATAACCGTTCATGTTTTCCATGTTCAGATATTGATGAATGGCATTCACCTCGCAATTGGGATTGATCTGCCTGACCCGCTGCGCCATTACCTCAACCTTGGGTTCATCAAAGGTATCCGTCAGAGTATGCAACTGACGATTGGCATTGCCCACATCCACCGTATCGCCATCGATAAAGGTCAGCTTGCCGATACCCGTGCGCGCCAGCGCCTCCACCACCCAAGAGCCGACGCCACCGACCCCGGCGACAAACACATGCACCTCGCGTAACACATCCACAGATGCCGTGCCATAAAGACGCTGAATCCCGCCGAAGCGTTGACTATAATCGTCGCTACTCATTCGAATAACCATTTATCAAAAAACAAAATTTTAGCATGATCACATTAACATCCCTGTTTGAACACGCCGCCCGGCGCAAGGGCGGCAAAACCGCGCTAGAGGCGCTGCTGCCCGCCCCGCTTGCGCCCAAACAACTGGCTGCCATTCCCGATGACCGCTGGCTGGCCATGATGAGCAAATGCATCTTCAACGCCGGTTTCAACTGGAAAGTCGTCGACAAAAAATGGCCTGGCTTTGAAGAGGCCTTTGCCGGATTCAACCCCACACGCTGGAAATACATGTCTGATGAAGATTTTGAGAAATTATTAAAAGACACCCGCATCATCCGCCATGCCAAAAAGATTCTCGCCGTACGCGACAACGCCACCTTCCTCTGCGACCTGGCCGAAGCGCACGGCAGCGCTGCCAAGTTTTTCGCCGACTGGCCCAGCGAAGAATATGTGGACTTATTGATTCTGCTGAAAAAGCGGGCCAGTCGCATGGGCGGCAACTCGGCGCAATACTTCCTACGGTTTATGGGCAAGGACTCATTCATCCTCAGTCGCGATGTAATTGCCGCCCTGAAACGTGAAGGCGTTATCAATACCGAACCTAAATCACAACGCGACCTAAAGCTGGTGCAACAGGCATTCAATCAATGGCATGAAGAAAGCGGGCGATCACTGACACAGATCAGCAAAATCTTAGCTTTTACGGTTGGCGCGTAAACCCCTGCGCCGCACAAAACGCATCCAACGCATCCATCGCCGCCACGGGCACACTCAACTGCATCGCTACCTGATGAGTGTAATCCACCTGTAACACCTGCGCGCCATACTGCTCAGACCAATGACGAAGCAACTGCTCCTTAGAAAAATCGAGACTAATATTCACGTGGCGCATCGCCACTGCCTGTGCCAACGGCAAGATTGACATGGCCGCCTCCGCCACCCCACTATAGGCACGCACCAGGCCGCCCGCCCCGAGCTTAATGCCCCCAAAATAGCGAATCACCACCACAATCACATCCCCCACTCCCTTGTGCTGAATCACATTCAGAATCGGCTTACCCGCCGTGCCCGAAGGCTCGCCGGCATCGTTAGCGGCGGCACTGGAAGCCGAGACCGGATTACCAAGCAGGTAGGCCCAACAATGGTGGCGGGCATCGGGGAAATCCTGCCTGGCCTGCTCGACAAAGGCCAGCGCAGCGGGGCGGTCGGTCACCTTGGCAGTCCGGGCGATGAAGCGACTCTTCTTCACCTCGATCTCGGTCTCAACGCTGGCGGCAGGGGTGGGATAACTGCTGGACATAGGGGGCAAATGTTAGCACGGCACATCGCCTGATAAATCCGCTAAAAAAAATAGAAGACAAACCGAAATAAAATTGGATATAAATTCATCTTAGCAACAAAAGCCAACAGGCAAAACGTATCACTAACGAACAACAACCCGAGAGGATAAAAAATCATGAGCCAAGCTTCACTCTGGTTTGGTTACCTGGAAGTCGGAGACAAAAGCAGTCCAGTGGCCCGCGACCCCAAACTCAATACCGGCAAAACCGACACCATCTATTTATTCAATCTCAAACGCAACGAAATCATCGAGTACAAAGTCGATATCGTCGAACCCAAACTGCGCGAACTCAGCAAAGCCGAAGCCGACATCAAAAAGGAACTGAAAAAAGCTTACAATAAAGCTGCCAAAGATTTCACCCCGCGCGGCAAAGCGCTCGCCACAGCTGACATCATTCCGATTCAAGCCGCACCGGCAAAGAAACCGAAAGAGGATGATTTTGACGACATCGATTTGGGTGACGATGACGATATGTTTGATGATGACGGGGATGATGATTAAGGGGATTAGTTGAGTCGTGTAATGAAAAGCCGGCGCATCTCTACGCAAGCTTTTTTGTTTCTGGCGTTGGCACCCCATTTTTTACCCTCCTTCACCTTGGACGAGAGAGCTAGGGTATGGCGTATGAATTTGATTGCCTTCAGCTGATTATATTTGCATGCGGCTCCCGAACCGCGGTCAAAATCATCGCGCCAGCGATACAACACAATTCCCTCAAATAAAGAAAAGCCCGCAAACAAGTGCAGGCTTCCAAATTCTACTGATTTACATGCTCAAGCCATTAAGAAAAACTTACTCATCAGATGAGCCAAACTTCCACCAAGGTTTTTTACCTTTCATCTCGTCGCCTTCTTTTTTTCCTTTCACCTTATGTTCATCCATGATGGCCTTACGCTCATCACGACGCTGCTGCATCTCAGCACTGGTGTCATTACCTTTTTTCTCGGCACCTTTTTTCAGCTTATCTTTTTTAGTTTTTGATTCTGACTCTTCATCATCGTCATGATCTTTTTCATTGCCATTTTTATTAGCATCTTTTTTCGACTTATCTTTTTTATTTTTTTCTTCAGTATCTCGATCATCATCGTCTTCAGCGTGATCCTCGTCCATCTCACGCTTATGTTGTTTATCTTTCATTTCATGTTTTGAGGCATGCTTTCCGTCCTTGCCTACACCTTCTGGCTTTTCTGCCAGGGCAACGTTGCTTGCAAGAATAAAAGATGACAACAAAATGGCAACCAGCTTGATCGTTTTCATAGAGACGTCCTAAATTGATTATTTGATACAGCTAGAACTGTAATATTGATTATAAATAGAATTCAATAGAACTGATGTAAAGAAATGTAAACAGGCCATAAAACCAGCATCGCTCAGATCCGGGTTAACAAACAATAAAAGGACTGCAAACGCAGCCCCTTTTTTACAAAATACTAAACAAGCAGGCTAAGCTTTCTGATAAATCTCTGCCCCCCGAGATTTGAACTCGATTGATTTTTCTTCTAGACCTTTGCTTAAAGCCTCCTGCTCAGACAATCCCTGCTTAGCCGCAAACTCCCGCACATCCTGCGTGATCTTCATAGAACAAAAATTCGGCCCACACATGGAACAAAAATGCGCCACCTTGTGCGCCTCTTTCGGCATGGTCTCATCGTGATATTCACGTGCCCGTTCAGGATCAAAACCAAGATTAAATTGATCTTCCCAACGAAACTCAAAACGCGCCTTAGACAAGGCATTATCACGCAACTGCACGCCGGGAAAACCCTTGGCTAAATCGGCGGCATGGGCAGCGATCTTGTAGGTGATGATGCCGACACGCACGTCTTCTTTATTCGGTAGACCAAGATGTTCTTTCGGTGTGACATAACAAAGCATGGCGGTGCCGTACCAACCGATGTTGGCGGCGCCAATACCTGAAGTTATGTGATCGTAGCCCGGTGCGATGTCGGTGACCAATGGCCCCAAAGTGTAGAAAGGCGCTTCAAAGCAATCTTCCAGTTCCTTATCCATATTTTCTTTCACCTTCTGCAGGGGCACATGGCCGGGGCCTTCGATCATCACCTGCACGTCGTGCTGCCAGGCCAACTTGGTCAGTTCACCCAAGGTTTCCAGTTCACCGAACTGAGCGGCGTCATTGGCATCGGCTAAACAACCAGGGCGCAGGCCGTCACCGAGCGAGAAGCTGACGTCATAGGCCTTCATGATTTCGCAGATATCTTCGAAATGGGTGTAGAGGAAGTTCTCTTTGTGATGCGACAAACACCACTTGGCCATAATCGAACCACCGCGCGAGACGATGCCGGTGAGGCGGTTTGCGGTCAGCGGTACATAACGCAGCAGTACGCCGGCGTGGATGGTGAAGTAATCCACGCCCTGCTCGGCCTGTTCGATCAAGGTGTCTCTAAAAATTTCCCAGGTGAGATCTTCGGCCTTGCCGTCGACCTTTTCCAGCGCCTGATAGATGGGCACGGTGCCAATGGGCACGGGCGCGTTGCGCAGGATCCATTCGCGGGTTTCGTGAATGTTTTTACCAGTGGACAAATCCATCAGGGTATCGCCGCCCCAGCGCGCCGACCAGACCATCTTTTCCACTTCCTCTTCGATAGAAGAAGTGACAGCCGAGTTACCGATGTTGGTGTTGATCTTGACGCGGAAGTTGCGGCCAATGATCATCGGCTCAAGCTCGGGGTGGTTGATGTTGGCTGGGATGATGGCGCGACCGCTGGCAATTTCATTGCGCACGAATTCAGGCGTGACTTCGTCTGGCAGATTGGCACCCCATGACTGGCCCGGATGCTGTTTCAGAAGCTTGCTATAGCGCGGATCCTGACGCAGCTCCTGCAGGCGGCAGTTTTCACGAATGGCGACGTATTCCATCTCCGGCGTGATAATGCCTTGCTTGGCGTAGTACATCTGGCTGACGTTCTTGCCCGCCTTGGCGCGGCGCGGGGTGCGGATGTGCTCAAAACGCAAATTGGCCAACTCAGGATCACTCTGGCGCTGCTGACCAAACTCAGAGGTCGGACCATTAAGCAATTCAGTGTCATGACGCTCTTCGATCCAGGTGGTGCGCACATCGGGCATACCTTTTAATAGATCAATGTTGACCGAAGGGTCGGTATAGGGACCGGACGTGTCATACACCGTGATGGGCGGATTTTCTTCCGCGCCATTGTCTGTCTGGGTAATGGCCTGACTGATCTCGCGCATAGGTACGCGAATATCGGGGCGCGACCCTTCCACGTAGATCTTTTTCGAATTGGCGAACGGCTGGGTGATTTCTTCCGACACCTGGGCCGTCTTTTTCAAAAACGCTTCTGGAATCGCACTCATAGGATAATCCTCTTAAATTTAAGCGGGGAGCACGATGAGCCATTGGAATGAAAGGTGGCGAACGGCTTCCCTACGCCGGTCCAGACACTTCGGTCTTACCGGATCAGGTTCAAAGGGTTTGATCTCAGCCCGTTCCTCATCTCGTTGGGCACCCCTAGCATAGGCGCATCAAGTTAGCCTATCGTGCGCTTTTTTTCAAGGCACGGCTCATGGCATAAACGACCGACAGCCCTAAGATTTTTGTCGTTTTTTTTGCTTTTGTCATCCACTTCAACTGGGAATTTGGCTTGCTTCGCGGGGCCAAACTGCTTAACCTTAGGCGGTTTGGATTCTGTGCGACTTATCGAGGGAGCAAAAAATGACAAATGTAGAACTTGCCCGCTTTAATATGGTGGAACAACAGGTTCGTCCGTGGGATGTATTAGATCCCCAAGTGCTGGATCTAATGGAATCCCTGCCACGCGAGGCATTTGTCCCAGCCGGTTACGAAAACGTGGCCTATGCCGACATCGATATCCCCATCGGTCATGGCGAAGTCATGCTCGCCCCCAAATACGTCGGTCGCATGCTGCAGGCGCTTGGCATTCACGAAGGTGACGTGGCGCTGGAAGTCGGCTGCGGCACTGGTTATGCCACTGCTCTGCTGGCCAGGGTCTGCCGTCAGGTTTTCAGTGTTGATATCCATCAAGATTTTGTTGATACAACCGCCGCCAACCTGAAGGCCCAGGGCATCGATAATGTCACCCTGGAAACCGGCGATGCCGCCCAGGGCTGGGATGCACACCGCCCTTACGATGTGATTTTTATCTCCGGTTCAAGCCCTGTTTTGCCCGAAGCCTTCCAAGAATCACTCAATCGCGGCGGTCGGCTGGTGGCCTTCGTCGGCGATTCGCCGGTTATGCAAGCTATATTGATCACCCGCACAGGTGAAAATGAGTGGCAAACAGAAATACTGTTCGAAACCGAGATTAAGGCCCTGGAGAATTCCACAAAACCCCAGCGGTTTGTATTCTAAACCAAACAACTTATTTTTGGCCGCCAACAGAGCAGGCAGGTAGCGTCCTATGCGTCAATTAAGTCCACAACAAATTAGCGAACTACTCAACCAGAGTGCTGACAAACCGGTATTAATCGATGTCAGAGAACCATTTGAGGTCGAGATTTGCGCTATCGAGGGTTCCACCAATATCCCACTGCAACAAATTGCAGAGGCCGCGGAAGACCTGGACCCGGATAAGGAGTATGTCTTAATCTGTCACCATGGCATGCGTAGCCAACGGGCAGGCATGATTATGGCGGCCCAGGGGTTTGAAAAACTGATCAATCTGGTTGGCGGGATTGATGCCTGGGCCTGCAATATCGATCCACAGATGCAACGTTATTAGTGCAACAAAAGGAGTTACATGAACAAGCTGCAACGCACACTAGCACCACTTGTCGTCGCCCTGCTGGTTAGCCCCGGCAGCCAGGCAGAAGATCTCGTCGAGATCTACCGGGCCGCACTGGAGAGCGATCCGGTGCTAAGTGCACAGCAATCCGCGTTTGAGGCCGTCACGGAAAGCCAGCAGCAGGCCAAGTCAATTTACCGGCCCAACATCTCCTTCAATGCGGATTACACCAAGACCAATAGCGATGTCGACGCACCGGCGGGTTCAAGCTCTGTCTCTGGCGATTTCGATTTTGATGTCATCTCATATGACCTGACCCTATTGCAACCGCTTTATCGACGCGACTACATTACCCAATTGAACCAAGCCGAGGCACTCACACGCCAGGCAGAGGCCGACCTGAATCAGGCCTATCAGGACATCATCCTACGTGTTTCGCAACGCTATTTTGACGTGCTATCTGCGCGAGACAGCCTTGAATTTGCCCAGGCTGAAAAGAGTGCGATTTCACGCCAGCTGGATCAAGCCAAACAGCGCTTTGAAGTCGGCCTGATCGCCATTACCGATGTACACGAAGCCCAGGCTGCCTATGATTTGGCCACCGCCAGCGAGATTGTCGCTCAAAACACCCTCGCCACCAGCCGCCTGACACTACTAGAACTGACCGGCCAATTGCCACAAAAGCTGGCCGGACTGAACGAAAAAATGGAATTGGTCACTCCCGATCCAGCCAACTTAGATGCGTGGGTCGAGGCGTCCTTGCAAAACAATTTCAACCTAATTGCCGCTGAGGCCGCCACAGAAGCCTCCATGCAGGGCTTGAAACAGGAACGCGCCAATCGCCAACCCAAACTTGATCTGTTCGCAAAATATGGTGTGGACGACTACAGCGGCAGTACCGCCACAGAACGGGAAGAGACCAATACTACATTGGGGCTGCAGTTCACTGTTCCACTTTATCAGGGGGGAGGCATTTCAGCAGGCATCAAGCGCGCCAACGCTGAGCTGATGCAGGCCCGGGATGCACTGGAACAACAACGCCGCGCCACTCAACGTGAAGCCAGCGATGCCTATCTTAGCGTGCTGGCCGGTATCAGCCAGGTCAAGGCGCTGAAACAAGCGGTTACCTCCTCCGAGAGCGCGCTGAATGCCACCGAGGCAGGCTATGACGTCGGCACGCGCACCACGGTGGATGTGCTTAATGTGCGTCGCGAGCTGTTCCGCACTCAGCGTGATTATGCCCGCGCCCGTTATGACTACGTGCTCGCTAGCCTGCGCCTGAAACAGGCGGCCGGCACGCTCAGCGCCGAAGACATCGAGCGAATCAACCGCTGGATGATCAATCAGTAGGTAGGGTGCGCACCGCGCACCAAGAATCCTGAGGAAGACGGTGATAAAAGCAAACACAATGGTGCGCGATGCGCACCCAACGTTATTTTCAGGTAAAAACCAGCACTCCCATTGAACCATTCCACAAAACCCGGCGTAAACATCCGCGCGTTTCTCGCGCCAGGTTACTGGCCGCTATGGCTTGGCTTTGGTCTGCTGCGCCTAGCCATCATGCTGCCCTATCGCTG
>CALZIQ010000052.1 GCA_945787735.1 uncultured Chromatiaceae bacterium
GAGGGAGTGAACATGTTGAGCCAAATACTTTTAATACCGTATAAAGCAAGACGAATAAGCGATCGTGATAACTGGAATCAGCCTGATAAAAACAGGTTGAATGGCCAGATTCGCTCTAAACTCTAGTTTAGCTATACAAACAAAAATAAACGAGGGGGGGGTTACATCATGAAAGTTCGCGCCACACTCACGCCAGGACAAGATGGCACCAATCAACCCCATAAAACACATGACGACCAACTGGCTTGTGTTCACTATTACAATGCCCCGATTCTTTAGCCACCTCAGACTCAGCATGCAAAGAGAGAAGACTCAAGAAGCATCAAGACTGTTAAAGCATAAAATAATAATTTTATAGAGCAGGTTTAATGAAGTATTTCATCTTAGTATTAATGTTATTAATCACACCGAATATCGTGAAGGCTAGTGAGCTTTGGGAAAGTATAAAAAAAGAAACAAAGGACTTTGTAGATAAATCATCTGAGATCATATCAGAGACAAAAGAAAATGTAGAAGAAAAGCTAAATGAGAAAGAAGATAGAAAATTACGAGCTGTAAATAATTTTTCTGCAAATTTTAATTTTTCGCCAATCAATATTCCCTTTCCAATGGCCTGGGGTATAAATGGTTATTACATAGCAAATCAAGACTGGATGATAGGGATTGATTATCTAAATAGTAATAAATCTATTAGTGTATTTTCATTTGAAATTGGCGAGCTGAAAGAGTCTGCATATACTTTTCAGGCAAAAAGATTCATAGGAAATAGTTTCAATATTTTAATGGGGCTTGGCCAAAGATCAACCGAAGTTTTATTTGCAAGTAATTTGTTTGATTTGGCTACACACAATTACACGGAGACTGCTGCAGAGTTCGATGCTAAATATATTCGCTTAGGCTTAGGCAGCCAGTGGCAATTTAGGAAACAATACACGTTTTCAGTTGATTGGATTTCGCTAGACATTCCATTCAAAAGCGATGTGGCAACTAGCGCCTCACGGTTTGCAAAAACAAATGAAGCTAGAGAAGATATAGAAAATGCAGAGCATATCCTAAAATATTATCCTGGGGGCAGTGTTGTAAAAATGAATTTTGGCGTAATTTTCTAATGCACTCTAATCGGGTAGCCGGGGGTCTATGTGCAGAAACAGGATACCTATTTAAGGGGAAAATCATAAATGTCCAAGCGAGTATTTATAAGTTTCAAAGCAGAGAATAAGAAAATGTTTGACGATATCACTTTGCTTGCTAAAAACCCTAATTATGATCTCGATTTATATGCTGAATCAGCAAGATTTCCAATAGACAGTAGAAATGCACCCTATATAAAAACAGTTATAGAGGACAAAATCCAAACGTCTGGTGTCGTGCTATGCATAATAAGTACTAATACATATAAAAGTGACTGGGTTTGCTGGGAACTGGAGACTGCAATCAAACTCAACAAACCTATTGTAGCAATGGCAGTGAAAGACTTGAAACGAGCAAAATTACCAAAACCTATTCGTGATAAAGTTGAATTTTTTCCATGGAATGCTGGTTCGCTAGGTAATTACTTGCAATCAGCTGTGACAGTCAAATAGAAAATAGCGAGCGATAAAACAGACACAAGGTCGTTCAACCCGGACATACCTCCGCGGTGTTTTCTTTGCGCTAAAAAAGCACAAAAGCCTCTCATAAAAAAACTGCATGGCTACAGCCATGCAGTCTCTTATTCGCCCCGCCCAAAACGGCGATTAATTTCGCTTGGCTTCTACTTCTAAATGCAATTTCATTTCATCCCCTACCGCAGGCAAGGCATAAGTCACACCAAAATCTGAACGCTTGATCATACCTTCGGCATCAAAGCCACAGACATACACGCCTTTTTGCATTGGATGATCACCACAATTGATACTCTTTACATCCAACGTTACCGGCTTGCTGACACCCATAATATTTAGATTGCCTTCAACCTTGGCGGTTTTGTCAGCATTGATGGTGACCTTAGTCGACTTATAAGTAATTTCAGGAAACTCAGCGGCATTAATGAAATCGGGTGAGCGTAGGTGGTCATCACGCTTTTTGAAACCCGTATCGATTGAGGCCGCATCGATGGTGATATCAACACTGCCTGTATTCTTGGCCCAATCGATAGTCAGGCTACCCTCAGTCTTGCCGAATCGACCATGCATAGTTGAAAAACCAAGATGATTGATTTGAAAGTTTGGATAGGTATGAGCTGGGTCAATGGTAAATTTTTCAACTGCCTGAGTAGAAACAGACACCATCATTGCAACAGCAAAACACGCCTTATGCATAATACTCCCCTCTAGTTAATGAATGACACGCAGGTATAAACGTTTAAATCGGTGGCGCGCCTGTTTCACGCCAAGTCAACATAATCGCCAGCACTGCCGGCAACAACGCAATTAACACTGTTAAAACCATATGCATTAACCTCGGCAAGTTTGCTGGCATAGGCACACGAATCAACGCCGGAATCAATGCCAGCACCAGCAAAATATACCAAGGCAATTTAGCGTAAATCACAGCACCCAGTCCAAGCAAGGCGCTCACACTTACCAAGGGCACAAGCATGACGGAGCCTGCTGCGACTGGCTTGCCGAACAGATGCAGCAACAAACGTGCACCCACCGCAGCGGAGATGGCCGCGGCCAATTGGCCATAGAGCGCTGTTGCACCAAGCACCGCTGACACCCCTGTGCCCAATGATAATGCAAAAACCACGCTATCTGCTTGAAGTGATTTTTGCCGCAGGCTTTCACTGGCAACTACCACCCAAGCGACATAAAGTGGCCCAGCAATAGCTAATGCCCATAGCTGCCAACCCTCGAACGCTCGAAAACGTGGCCATGCAACCCACAACGCGGCAGCTACCGTAATTACAAATAATAGCCCAGTAAAAATGCGACGCCGTGGCAACAGATCCAACAATAGACCCAACAGCACCGCTCCGCCACCGAATAATAGAATTTTGAGATGACTGCGCAAGGGGAAAAAATTGAAATCAGTTAACAAATAAACAGTGGCTGTAAAGCCAGCTATTGCAGACAGGCCCGCCCAGTACCAACCGTGCGGCCTGAGGATAATTGCCACCACCAAGCTGACCACAAGCGGCAGTAGTGCAGATTGGAAAAAGGGATTATTGATCAGCTCGTCCATGCCGCCCTTTTATGATGCGTTATCAATGTGGCAACAGCATAACAACATAGTTCAGCCGAATTCTACTGGCATTTTGCAGGGGATTATTTTTTGCGTTCGACGATCTCTTCTGCCTGACCGGTGATTTCTGTCATAGCCTGGGCAATCCACTCTTCAGCCATTTGATTTATTTCGGAAGCCTTGTGCGCTTTGCTGTCGATCACCGGCCCGACCCTAACCTTGATCACACCCGCCTTTTTAAGCATGCCGAGACGTGGCCAAAAATAACCGGCATTGTGGGCAATAGGCACAACTGGATGCCCGCTCTTCTCTGCCAGCATGGCGCCGCCAAAACCAAATTTGCGCATTTTACCCGGCGCCATGCGCGTACCTTCAGGAAAGATGATTAGCCAACGCCCCTCATCAAGGCAGATCTTGCCCCGATCCACCAGTTGTTTAAGCGCTTTACGTCCTGAGGCGCGATCGATGGCAACCGGTTTTAACATTGCCAGTCCCCAGCCAAAAAATGGCACTCTTAATAACTCTTGTTTTAACACCCAGGTTTGCGGCGGCAGAAAACACTGAAACGCAAAGGTCTCCCAGGTTGAGGCATGCTTGGAAAATACAATCGCTGAGTCTTTGGGTAGATTCTCCAGCCCATCTATCTCGTAACGCAAATTACACGTAACACCCAACCACCAGATATTGAAACGCGCCCACTGCGAGATGAAGCGGTAGCGCGTTTCAAATGAGAATGGGAAAAGCAGCAAGCCCAGCAGTGCAAAAACAACTGCCGTCGAGACCATGCTGATAAAAAAGATGACGGAACGAAAATACTGCATGCCTTTGAGTTATTCGTCCTCTAACAATAATGCATCAACAAATGCAGCCAGGTCGTCATAAATTTCGTAGTCAACGTCCCTGCCCAGCTTATCCAGAGTACGCTTGCCCTTGCCAGTACGCACCAGCACGGGCCGTGCACCTACCGCTTCTGCAGCCTGTAAATCGCGCAGAGAGTCACCCACCACCGGCACACCTTGCAGATCGATACGTAGACGTTCGCTAATATCAAGCAACATACCCGGTTTAGGTTTGCGGCAGTCACAAATATCATCCGGGCTATGCGGACAAAAAAACACCGCATCAATCGAGCCGCCCGCCACACTGACGAGTTGATGCATCTTGTCGTGCATCTGGCTCAAGGTGTCCAGATCAAAATAACCTCGCGCAATACCCGACTGGTTAGTGGCCACTACCACACGGTAGTCATGCAATGACAGTTTGGCGATCGCCTCGATGCTACCGGGGATCGGCTCCCACTCATCCACCGATTTGATGTATTCATCCGAGTCTTCATTGATGACGCCATCACGGTCGAGAATAATGAGTTTCATATGTTAGCCCTGCAACTGCGACACATCAGCCACTTGCAGAAACAACTGACGCAGACGATTGAGTAAAGCCAGACGATTGAGGCGCAATTTTTCATCCTCGGCCATTACCATCACTTCATCAAAGAAGGCATCAACCACTTCGCGCAGAGCGGCCATCTCTTGTAGGGCGGAGGTATAATCGAGCTTTTGCAGTGCCGGACCGACTGCCTCGGTAACCGCATCAATACGCTCTGCCAAAGCCTTTTCTTCGGCTTCTTGCAGCAACGATACTTCAACTTCTACTGCAATCACCCCGCCTTTTTCCTGCGCCTGACGCAAAATATTTGAAGCACGTTTATTGGCCGCCGCCAGAGATTCTGCTCCAGCAAGTTGACGGAAGGCGTTCACGGCACGCACGCGTTGATCGAAATCATAAGGACGCGTTGGCCGCACCGCTGAGACCGCCTCGAACACATCGACAGAAATATCGGCATCGGTGTAATAGACACGCAGGCGCTCCATCATGAAGTCAAACACCTGGCCGTCCAGTTTGGCATCAAACTCTCGGCCGCTTACTTTGTAATGCGCAATGCTTTCATCAATCAACGCGGTAAGATCAAGCGGTAATTGCTGTTCGATCATGCTGCGCAACACGCCGAGCGCCTGCCGCCTCAACGCAAAGGGATCTTTTGAACCTGTTGGTGGTTGACCAATGCCAAAGATACCCACCAAGGTATCGAGCTTGTCGGCAATCGCCACCGCTTGTCCTACAGCACCTTTAGGCAATTCATCGCCAGCAAAACGTGGCATGTATTGTTCATCCATGGCCTCGGCGACAGCCGCACTCTCACCATCATGCCCAGCATAATAACGCCCCATGATGCCTTGCAGCTCTGGGAACTCACCCACCATCTCAGACATCAAATCACACTTGGCCAGTTGACCCGCACGTATACCGTCGTGCTTGTCTGCGCCTAATTGCTCAGCGATAAAACCGGCCAAGGCGGCGATGCGCTCAGACTTATCGAAGACGGTGCCCAGCTGTTTTTGAAACACCACGTTTTTCAAGGCCTCACGATTCGCCTCAAGCTTGTGTTTTCGATCCTGATTCCAGAAAAATTCAGCATCGGAGAGACGCGGGCGAATGACACGCTCGTTACCGGCACTGACAGCGCCAATGTCTTTGCTGTCAGTGTTGCTGACGGTGATGAAGTTGGGCATTAGCTTGCCGTTAGCATCTACCATATGAAAATATTTCTGGTGCCCTTTCATGGCAGAGATCAGCGCCTCAGCTGGCACATCGAGAAAGCGTTGTTCAAACGAACCGACTACGGCCACCGGCCATTCCACCATGCTGGTGACTTCATCGAGCAGCGCCTCGTCAATTACCGCATTGCCACCTAGATTGGTCGCCGCCTCTTGCACCTGGCCACGTATTGCCTCGCGACGGTTAGTAAAGTTGGCCACGACCCGACCTTCTGTTTCCAGCAAAGGTGCATATTCCAGTGGCTCAGTAATACTGATTTTTTCCGGATGATGAAAACGGTGCCCGCGTGTTTCGCGTCCTGACTTTACTGCTAGGAGTTCAGCGTCAATCACTTCATCACCGAACAGCAGTACCAACCAGTGCACGGGGCGGACAAATTCAGCAGTCAGATCACCCCAGCGCATGCGCTTGGGGATAGGCAGTTTATCCAGAGACTGCTGCACGATTGTAGGAATTAGATCCTGCGCTGGCTTGCCCTTTTCTTCACTGCGATGGACCAGCCAACTGCCTTTGTCGGTTTCTAATTTTTCGAGCTGTTTAACCTCAACGCCACATGAGCGGGCAAAACCCTGCAGCGCCTTAGTAGGTAGGCCCTCATCATCATAGGCCGCCTGCAGCGCCGGACCGCGGCGCTCGCTTTGTTTATCGGCCTGACGTTCTTGCAACGCCTCGACTACTACCGCCAGGCGACGTGGTGCAGCATAACTGTGCACGGCTGAGTGACTCAGGCCGGCGGCCTTCAAGCCTTCGATAATGCCGCCAGTAAAAGCCTGCGATAGTTTTTTCAATGCCTTGGGTGGCAACTCTTCGGTGCCTAGCTCAACCAGAAAATCACGCCGATTCATCAGGCTTTCCCCCCTTCTTTCAACATGGGAAATCCTAAGGCCTCGCGACGCGCGTAATAAAGCTCGGCTACGGCGCGCGACAATGCTCGAACCCGACCTATGAAACGGGCACGCTCGGTGACAGAAATGGCGTGGCGCGCATCCAATAGATTAAAAGTATGTGAGGCCTTCACCATCTGTTCGTATGCTGGCAAAGGCAAACCGGCTTCGATCAGCTTGTTGCTCTCGGCCTCGCAGGCATCGAACCACTGAAACAAGGCATCGGTATTGGCGTGTTCGAAATTATAGGCCGACTGCTCGACTTCATTTTGATGAAACACATCACCATAAGTAACGTCGCCATCAGGGCTGCGAGTCCAAACTAGATCATAGACACTGTCGACGCCCTGGATGTACATCGCCAAACGCTCGAGGCCATAAGTAATCTCGCCAGTGACCGGTTTGCAGTCGAGACCGCCGACCTGCTGGAAGTAAGTGAACTGTGTCACTTCCATGCCATTTAGCCAAACCTCCCAGCCCAAACCCCAGGCGCCCAGGGTGGGTGATTCCCAGTTGTCTTCGACAAAGCGAATGTCATGCACCAGCGGATCGAAACCGAGCATTTTGAGTGAACCGAGGTAGAGTTCTTGAATCTCTAAAGGTGAAGGTTTGAGCACGACCTGAAACTGATAATAATGTTGCAGGCGATTGGGATTTTCACCGTAACGACCATCGGTGGGACGACGCGAGGGCTGTACATAAGCTGCGCGCCAGGGCTCTGGGCCGATGGAACGCAGGAAGGTTGCGGTGTGAAAGGTACCCGCACCGACTTCCATATCATAAGGTTGCAAAACAACACAGCCGTGCCCGGCCCAGTAACTCTGCAGGGCGAGAATCAGCCCCTGAAAGGTAGAAATATCAAAATCGACAGCGTTGCTGCCCTGTGCTTTGGCAACCAATGGTAACCCCTTAAAAATGCTTTACCCGCAAAAGTGAGGGATTATACCTGTTGAAGCGGCGAGAAGGTAACGGCGCTAGCGCCTAACGTGCCATGTAAGCACTAACGCCCCGGCCGCCATGCCACACCAAAATTGAGTGCGATGGAATCCCAGTTGGCATCATTCAACTGGGTGTCTGTACTGCCACCTGCAGCGGCATACACACGGTCGACACCGACATCAGTCTGCCAGCTCTGGTAGTCCAGGCTCATAATAAAATCCCAGCTTTTGCTGACCGCATAACGACCATGCAACGAGGCAGTCAAACCCGTTGCATCGGACCAGTGCTCAAAGCTCAACGGGTGCGCGAAGTCTGTACGCAGATTCCAGTTGGCCTCGGCATCATAGTCGGTCTTGTGGTAGATCAGGTCCAGCCCCACGGTAAGCCCGCGGCGGGCATCCGTCTCCCAGAATGACATCCCAACCCAAGGCCCATTCCACTCTGTGTCATAGCTGGAATTCAAACCACTGAAGGCCCCCGTCGCAGGGATCGCTTGAAAACCGTTGGTCATTTTTAATTCCTGCTTGTGAATGGAGTAACCCGCCATAGGCATGAAATAGGCCTGAGCACCTCTACGTTGGCTGGTCTCAATAACATAACCAAGACCTACACTTACATCATTCACGTCGCCTTCGGCCTGATTATTGGAACGAGAAAACTCAGCCTGGCGATTATTGGCATTGTAGTCAGAGTCCTGATTATCGCCTTTATCAATTTCACCGTAACCGACCATTCCAAATAGTCTTAAGCGTTTGTATGTGACATCCAGATTAAGTTTGACTTGTCTGATATTTAAACTCGACCAGGTCAACTCGGACAAGATATTAGGATCACCATCGATGTCGGCAATATTCCAGTCCAGATTATCTACGCGATACCCTGCCTCGGCTGAAACAGCAACTCCGGCATCCGCATTCACAACGGTTGATAAGGCACAACTCGCCGCCCCCAAAACAGCAGTTTTTATTCTTAATTTCATCTTTACGACCTTTTCGAGATTCATAATATGCCTACACAACTCAGCCACTATAAACCAAAATCCACATCCCCTTTAAGCACAGCGGTAAATCTTTTTTCATTCAAACGCCCATGAGCCCAAGCCAGCCACCCTCGGCCTTCACTCACATTATCAAATCAACAGGTATTCAAGCGCTTGAACCCATCACCCGATATAAATAGTATGAAAGTGTTAATTCAAGACGAGGGACACGCATGACTACCTTGGTTTTAGAGCCCACAAGTACCGCCCAGTGGCAGGCATTGGTCAGCGATGCCGAACACGCCGCCAACTGCCAGCTAGATGAAACGCTGGAGAGCTATCTCGTCTTTACCTTGATGCGTTTCTGCCAACAGCCAGAACTGGCCAGCAGCATCATGGCGCTGGAGTTTCTCGAGGCCGCGCAACAACACGGCCAACAGCAACACGACAAACTCCGCGACGTAGGTGACAAATGCCTGCTTGTCTCCGGATTATTTCCACAGAACGCCAAGCGACGCCTGGTAAGCGTTGGCTATTTTGTCAATCTTGGCCGCAGCGCCTACCAACAACTGCACGAAAAAACCCATGGTTTTTATGGCCAATTGGCCCAGGATTTTGTTCCCATGATGGATGTGTTGCATGCCATCCGAGAACTGAACAAACAATCGCACCAGCTTGAGGCCCTTGATGCCTTTGAATTGTGGGATGAAACCGGCAGTCAACATGCCCTGGAACGCATCAAAGCAGTCACCGCTCACGGCCAACCAATCAAAAACAACAATACCAAGCACTAAACCCTCATCGCCCCGAGCCGCCATTATGGTATATTTGGCGGTCTTTCCACCTCCATAGTTTTAAAGTCATCATGTCCAAGCAAGTCAAAGCAGTGGCCCTCATTTCAGGCGGTCTCGACTCCATGCTGGCCGTTCGTGTCATGCAGGAACAGGGCGTCTACGTCGAAGGCATCAACTTCTTCACCGGCTTTTGTGTCGAAGGCCACACTCATGCCATCCGCAAACAAGATCAAAAAAAACAGAAACGCAACAATGCCCTGTGGGTGGCAGAGCAACTTGGCATCAAACTGCACATCATCGACGTCATCGATGAATATAAAGATGTGTTGATCAACCCAAAGCACGGCTATGGCGCCAACATGAACCCCTGCCTCGACTGCAAAACCTTTATGGTGGGTAAGGCACTGGAATGGATCGAAGAAAACGATTTCGACTTCATCATCACCGGTGAGGTGGTAGGCCAGCGCCCCATGTCACAACGGCGTGACACCATGAACATCGTTTCGCGCGACTCAGGTGCCAAGGAACTGCTGGTACGTCCTTTGTGTGGCAAGAATCTTCCCGCCACTCTCCCTGAAGAGAAGGGCTGGATCACACGCGACGGTCTGTATGGCATCAACGGCCGCAGCCGCAAACCGCAAATGGAACTGGCCGCCAAGTTCGGTTTTGATGATTACGCCCAGCCCGCCGGTGGTTGCTGTTTTCTCACCGACGAAAGCTACTCTAAAAAACTGGTCGACCTGTGGCAGGTGCAGGGTCACAAGGATTACGAATTCGACGATGTGATGCTGCTCAAGGTTGGGCGACACATCCGCCCTCGCCCTCACTTCAAACTGATCGTCGGCCGCGAAGAGGGTGAAAACCGCTTCATGGAAGGCTATAAAAAACGTTTCCCGTATTTCTACTGTAAAAGCCACCACGGTCCCCTGGTACTGGCAGATGGCGAGCTCAATCAGGATGATATTGAGCTGGCGGCCCGCATCACCGCTCGTTTCGGCCAAGGCAAGAACGCAGATGAAGTCGTGGTGCACTATGTCAGGCCTGATGGCACAGAAACCCCTTGTACAGTTACCCCACTCAGTAGCGAAGAACTACTACAGGAGTGGTACATATGAGCACCCACACGCTCGATGTCAAAGGCCAGCTCTGCCCCATCCCCGTTATTCGCACCCAGAACCAGGCAAAAAAACTTGCACCTGGCGATATATTGGAGGTACTGTGCACGGACCCTGGGGTGATCAATGACATTCCCGCCTGGTGTCGCATCAACGGGCACACCGTGCTCGGCAGCGAAACCAAAGAAGACGGCAAACTCATTATCATCACCCTTGAAATTGGTGCCTAAGCGCACCAAAGCACAACAATAGTGCGCGCACTTCTTCGCTTGCACTATTTTTGACCGCCCGGCATTACTCGGGGAGATCTAATTCCTTGTTAGTGTTTGGAATTTTTTGGGCAGTTTTATGGCATGCTTCGTGCATCGGCCTAAGACTGAAAAAATTCAGGGGCCACTCAGTTGGGCGGCCAACCATTTTTAACTTGTAACTACCAGAACAATCCAGAGGGAGTAGAACCAATGTCAGCCGACGTGCTTAATCAAATCAAAGAGAATGACGTAAAATTCGTCGATTACCGTTTCACCGATACTCGCGGCAAAGAGCAACACATATCTTTCCCCGCACACACCGTTTCTGAAGACGACTTCACTGACGGTCGCATGTTTGACGGCTCATCCATTTCAGGCTGGAAAGGTATTGAAGCC
Organism: uncultured Chromatiaceae bacterium; assembly: GCA_945787735.1. Lineage (GTDB taxonomy): Bacteria > Pseudomonadota > Gammaproteobacteria > Tenderiales > Tenderiaceae > Tenderia. Next base: position 11,143 of record CALZIQ010000052.1, read on the forward strand.
TCTGACATGGTGATGATGCCTGACGCCAGCACCGCTGTAATCGATCCTTTTGCAGATGAAACCACGTTGATAGTACGTTGTGACATCCTCGAACCTAACACCATGCAGGGCTACGAACGTGACCCTCGCTCTGTTGCCAAGCGTGCTGAAGCTTACTTGGCCTCCACCGGCATTGCCGACGCTGCTTTCTTCGGTCCTGAGCCTGAATTTTTCGTCCTCGATGATGTTCGCTGGGGCGCAGACATGAGCGGCACTTTCGTCAAGATTGACTCTGAAGAAGCAGACTGGAACTCTGAAAAAGTATTCGAAGGCGGCAACATGGGTCACCGTCCTTCTATTAAAGGTGGTTACTTCCCGGTTCCTCCAGTCGACAGCCTGCACGATATGCGTTCTGCCATGTGTCTGGCGCTGGAAGAGATGGGCGTAGAAGTTGAAGTACACCATCACGAAGTTGCGACTGCGGGCCAGTGTGAAATTGGCACCAAATTCAACACGCTAACCAAGCGTGCGGATGACAACCAAATCCTGAAATATGTTGTCCACAATGTTGCTCACGCTTATGGCAAAACATCTACCTTCATGCCTAAACCCATCGTTGGTGACAACGGTTCTGGTATGCACGTACACATGTCTCTGGCGAAAGACGGTAATAATCTGTTCGCTGGCGACGGATATGGCGGCCTGTCTGAAACTGCGCTGTACTATATAGGCGGTGTAATCAAACACGCCAAGGCACTGAATGCCTTGACCAATGCCTCAACCAACTCTTACAAACGCCTGGTTCCTGGTTTTGAAGCACCTGTGTTGCTGGCCTACTCGGCTCGTAACCGTTCTGCTTCTATCCGCATACCGTTTGTTGCCAACCCACGCGGTCGTCGTGTTGAAGTTCGCTTCCCTGACCCAACGGCCAACCCTTACCTCGCTTTCTCAGCACTGATGATGGCCGGCCTGGATGGGATCCAGAACAAGATTCACCCTGGCGATGCCATGGATAAGAATCTGTATGACTTACCACCAGAAGAACTGAGTGACATCCCAACTGTTTGCTCTTCTCTGGAGGAAGCCCTGGAAGCTCTGAACAAAGATCGCGAGTTCCTGACAGCTGGCGGCGTATTCACCAACGACATGCTGGATGGCTACATCGATCTGAAAATGGGCGAAATCACAACCTTGCGTATGACAACGCATCCGGTTGAGTTCGACATGTATTACAGCCTTTAATTCAGAGCCTTACTCTCTGAAACAGCCCCCGCTTGCCGGGGGCTTTTTTTGTCTCGAAAAATTTCGCACCATTTTAGTGCGGTCGACTATAATTAGAGCATTAAACGCGCTGAATTATCAGCAAACACCCTCAAGTCTTGCATCATAGCTGTGCATACACACTAACAGAAAACACATAACCAATTGATTTTTATAATATAAAAAATCGACCGCCAATCTAGCCACAACTTGGCTTGGAGTTTGCTAAAGCAACTATATGATCCAGGATCCACTACAACATAATGCCCTGTTTAAGCGCATATTGGAAAATGCCAATACTGCAATGCTTGTGTTTGACCACGAACTACACCTCACCTACCTAAATCCGGCAGGTGAAATGCTGTTTGCCCTAAGCCTGCACAGGATTGAAGGCAGCGATCTGCACAGCCTGTTTGCCCATTCAAACAAATTCATCCACAACGTCGAAATGGCATTTAATAGCAACCACCCGTTCACCGAGCGTGAACTGGTCTTTACCTTGCCCGGCAACCGACACATCACGGCCGATTGCACTATCACCCCGATTGGCAAAGACTCACTCAACGCTTGCCTATTGGTAGAACTGGCTCAGGTCGACCGCCAGCTGCGCATCGCTCGTGAAGAACACCTGCTGGCCCAGCACAGCGCCACCCGCGATGTTATCCGCGGCATGGCTCATGAGATCAAAAACCCACTCGGCGGCCTGCGCGGTGCGGCTCAGCTACTGGAGAGCGAGTTGGAAAACGAAGAATTAAAGGAGTACACCGGTATCATTATTCAAGAAGCCGATCGGCTGCAGAACCTGATGAACCGAATGCTGGGGCCGAATACGCTACCACAAAAGAAAAACACCAACATCCACGAACTGCTTGAACGGGTGCGCCAACTGGTGAAAACCGAAATTCCTGACGAGGTAGCGATTGCGCGTGACTACGATCCCAGTTTACCCGATATCTACGCTGATCCTGACCAACTGATCCAGGCCGTGCTCAATCTGACCCGCAATGCCGCCCAGTCACTCAAGGCCGAAGGCAAGATCACGCTGCGCACACGCGTTTTGCGTCAGATCACGCTGGGGCATAAACGCCACAAGCTGGCGGCTTGCATAGAGGTGATCGACAACGGCCCGGGCATCGCCCCCGAAATGCTGGACAAGATTTTTTATCCCATGGTGACCGGTCGTGCGGAAGGCACCGGTCTGGGCCTGCCGATTGCGCAGGCGCTAATTAATCAACACGGAGGACTGATTGAATGCAGCAGTCAACCAGGCGAAACGATTTTCAAGATTTTACTACCGCTGGAGAAGTCATAATGAACAAGAAGACCCATGTGTGGGTGATCGATGACGACCGCTCCATCCGCTGGGTGCTGGAAAAAGCCCTGCAAAAAGCAGATATGGAGGTTACCAGCTTCGAATCCGGCCTCGATATCACCGACTACTTGCGCAAGGAACAACCCGACGCTATCGTCTCTGACATTCGCATGCCCGGCACCAACGGTCTGGAATTGTTAGAACTGATCCATGCCGATTACCCTGATCTGCCAGTGATCATCATGACAGCCCATTCCGACCTCGACAGCGCCGTCTCGGCCTACCAGGGCGGTGCCTTTGAATACATGCCAAAACCTTTTGACGTCGACGAAGCGGTCGACTTGGTAAGACGTGCCATCGACCACCGCCACCAGGCCATGGCGGCCATGACTGAAGTCCAAACCGATGAGATGCCCGAAATCATCGGCGAGGCCCCGGCCATGCAAGAAGTGTTTCGTGCCATCGGCCGGCTGTCACGCTCAAATATCACCGTACTAATCAACGGCGAATCGGGCACCGGCAAAGAACTGGTGGCCCACGCGCTGCATAAACACAGCCCGCGGGCTGACAAACCCTTTATCGCGCTCAACACCGCCGCCATTCCACGCGACCTGCTCGAGTCTGAGCTGTTCGGCCATGAGCGTGGCGCCTTCACCGGCGCGCAGAGCAGCCGCAGCGGCCGTTTTGAGCAAGCCGATGGTGGCACCCTGTTTCTGGACGAAATAGGCGATATGCCCGCCGAACTACAAACCCGTCTGCTGCGCGTGCTGGCCGATGGCGAGTTTTACCGTGTCGGTGGCCATACCCCCGTTAAGGTTGATGTGCGCATCATTGCCGCCACCCACCAAAATCTGGAAGAACGGGTACAAAAAGGCATGTTCCGCGAAGATTTGTTTCACAGGCTCAACGTCATCCGCATCCACATCCCGGCCCTACGCGACCGACGAGAGGACATTGCCCTACTACTGAAATACTTTCTCAATGCCGCCGCCGAGGAACTCAATGTGGAATCCAAGCTGTTGAAACCTGAGGTAGAGGAATACATGAGCCGCCTCGACTGGCCCGGCAACGTACGCCAGCTGGAAAACATCTGCCGCTGGCTCACAGTCATGGCATCCGGTCGCGAGGTGCACATGGAGGACCTGCCGCCAGAACTGAAGACACCTCAAGGGGCTGAATCCAGCTCAAATGACTGGGAGTCGGCCCTCAAACGCTGGTCCGATCAATACCTGGCAAGTGGCTCGGCCAATCTACTCGATACTGCAATGCCTGCATTTGAGCGTATCGTGATCAAATCGGCCCTCATGCACTCGGGTGGCCGCCGCCAGGATGCCGCCAAACTGCTGGGCTGGGGCCGGAATACATTGACACGAAAGATCAAAGAACTAGACATGGAAACCGAGGTTTAGTCCCGGCCTAAATCTGGAAAGCCGCAGGCTAGCAGTGTAGACTCTGGCGTCTGCCCCGATCACGCGGCAGACGCCGTTTTTGCCCATGGTTACTGCCAGATGTTTCACATTGCACTTTATCAGCCGGAAATCCCGCCCAACACCGGCAACATCATCCGCCTGTGTGCCAACACTGGCTCACAGCTGCACCTGATTCATCCGCTGGGTTTTGAACTCGATGACAAAAAATTGCGCCGCGCCGGACTCGACTACCATGAGTTCGCCACCGTGCATCAACACAACAGTCTTGCTGAGCTACTTAACCAGCTCAACGCAGAAGCCGATAGAATCTATACATTCTCAACTAAGGGCAAACGCTGTTATGCTGAACCTGAATTTAAACCAGGTGATATCCTGTTGTTTGGCCCCGAAAGCCGCGGTTTACCGGCAAAGCTGTTGGAAAATACCCCGGCAGAACAGGTGCTACGCTTGCCGATGAAACCGAACAGCCGCAGCCTGAATTTGTCAAACACAGTTGCGATTGTGCTGTTTGAAGCATGGCGGCAAAATGGTTTTATACTTTAATTCAATAAAAACAGATAATTAGAAGTGAGCAGTCAGTTAAGCATGTTGTCAGCACCTACCTCCCCCTCTCCGTTTCGACTCCTTGCCTTGGCGCTCTTGTTGATATGCCTGCTCGGCGCCATAAGCGGCTGCATCAACAACAGCACCACCAATCCGGCAGATGCCCCGGATACGAGCGACACGGATACGGATACTGATACCGACACAGAGCCAGATAACGGCACCAGCCCCTCCAACAGTGCTGCGAATACAGGCCTGAAGATGCTCGCGCTGGCTGGCGGCCACACATGCGCCATCAAAAACCGTGACGGCAGTTTGTGGTGCTGGGGTCTGAACTCAAACGGTCAACTCGGCGATCTAACTACAAACGACACCAGCAGCTTCAGGGGGATCAGCAGCGAAGATTGGATTTCGGTTGCCCTCGGCGATAAACACAGTTGCGGAATTTTGGCCGACAACAAGATCATGTGTTGGGGCATTAACCTTTCAGGCCAACTCGGCAATGGATCCACAGCTCAAAGCAGCGAACCGCTCGACATCACGCCGGATACAGACTGGCTGTTAGTCGACACCGGCACTAATCACACCTGTGCCATTCGAGATGACCGTTCTCTTTGGTGCTGGGGTGACAATAGCCGTTCACAACTCGGCGACGGCAATATCGCTGACCCGGGCGACCTGGATGGCAACAACCTCACCTTACCCAAACAAATCGGCACACAGACCGACTGGACGGCCATCAGTCTGGGCGATGAATTTAGCTGTGGTATCCGCACCATCAGTGACACCGACAAACGCATCTACTGCTGGGGCGACAATAGTGACGGCCAACTCGGCCAGGACCCACTCAGTCTCGACCCAGTAAGCGCCCCGTTGCAGGAATCCAGCAGCCTGGCCGACTGGGACAACCTCGCCACCGGTTACAACCACAGCTGCGCAATCAAACAGGATCAAACACTGCACTGCTGGGGCGACAATCAATACGGCCAGCTGGGCCAGGGCACTACCAGCGACTCATTTATCCCACTGCCAATTTCAGCCGGAGGCGGCAACCTGTGGACCGACGTGGCCACGGGCAATGGCCATACCTGTGGAATTAAAGACGATGCCACGCTCTGGTGCTGGGGCAACAACGCTATTGGACAACTCGGTGTCGGCAATACCAGCCATCTGGCTACTCCAACTCAAATCAGCCACGACAATGACTGGCTCAGCGTTTTTGCAGGCAACGGCACGACCTGCGCCATCGACAGCGAGCATATCGGCTTTTGCTGGGGCCAGAACGAAAACGGACAGCTGGGCAACGGCGTTTCGACCGACACCGACAGACCTCGCATGTTTGATAATTCTGACAGCTGGCTACGCCTTGACAGCGGTGTCGAGCACAGCTGTGGTCTGAAAGATGAAAGCGGACTCATGACACTCTGGTGCGGCGGCGGCAACAGCTTCGGCCAGCTTGGCATCGGCTCAACCGCTAACCAAGCAACACCCATTCAAATCAAAGGATCAAATGGGCTGCTTGACTACTGGCTGAGTTTTTCAAGCGGGCATTATCACAGCTGTGCCATCTATTCTGATCAGGCACTCTACTGTTGGGGCAAGAACAGCCATGGCCAGCTTGGCAAAGGCACAATCGATGACAATCTTCCAGCCAATTGGTCCTTGGCAAAAGTCACCGTCGGCAGTGATGATTGGAACGTGATCGATAGCGGTGCCAGCCATACCTGTGGCATCAAAAACACAGATGAACTCTGGTGCTGGGGTGACAATGCAACTGGCCAGCTCGGTGTCGTCACAGCCTCTCCCAGCAGTCCAAACCAGGTTGCCGGAAATTGGCAAGATGTCGCGGTGGGAGGCTTTGTTACCAGCGCCCACCCCACAGGCGGCCACACCTGCGCGATAAAAACCGACGGTTCGCTCTGGTGCTGGGGCGAAAACGATGTTTCACAGCTGGGCAATGAGGCCATAATCACTGAGACCAGCCCCATACAAATCGGCGCTGAAACAGACTGGGTCAGTATTGATGCCGGCAATAAGCATACTTGCGCACTCAAGACAGACGACACCCTATATTGCTGGGGAGAACATATACTGGGGCAAGTTGGCATAGGAGGCGAAACAGCTAGCAATTCGCCCAAAAGGCCGACTCAAGTGAGCAGTACCTGGCTTGAGTATGACCTGGGACATAATTCCAGCTGCGGCGTCGAAAAGACAACAAACAAACTGCTGTGCTGGGGTGATAACAGCACAAAACAACTCACAGCGAATGTAGACGACCAAATCACCAATGACCAAAATTTTCTCCCGGTGCCTGGAAGCGCTTCGTTTAATGAAGACTGGCAAGCGGTTGCCATGGGCAAAACGCATGGCTGTGGTGTACGAGAGGATGATTTAGGCAACCGCACTGTTTATTGCTGGGGGGAAGGGGCGCAATACCAGCTCGGGGATGGCAATGCCTGGAAAGAAACCCCACAAAGATTATCGCTTGAGTAACACCAACTCAACCATTTAAGCCAAGCGACCCACCACCTGCCAGTGGCGGTCTGAGACTACATGCACTGTCAACTTATCGAGGCCGGCCTGTTGCAACTGATGCTTAATCTCATCGGGACGATATGCGGCCAACAAGGAGTTGTAAAAATCCTTGCGCAGCACCTGTGGTGCATCGGCGGCATATTGCGCCACTAAATCCTGTGCTTCTGATTCACTCTGCGGGCGTAACAAGTCCATTACCAGCACCTTCGTGCCGACGCTAGCGTAATCGGCAAGCATATTCCAGAAGTCGGCGGGATCACGCATGTGATGCAACAAACTGTTGCTGGTGATTACTTCATAGCTGTTTAGAGGCAGATCATGACAGGGCAGATAACGCTGCAGAAGCGAGACTCTATTCGACACATCATAACGCGAGACTGAGCGTTCACCCCAGGCCAACATACTGGCCGAACCATCCAGCGCATGGAAACACAAGGCGGGATAGTGCAGCGCCAGGCGACAGACAATATCCGCCGGACCACAGCCCAGATCCAGGACAACACCTTCAAGATTATCGCCGAAAGCAGTACGGAAACTGTCGACAAACAGCGCGTTCGCATCTTCAAAATCTGCCTCGGCATAGGCTTGCGTTTGCTCCGCTGCCTGCATCAACTCCGGTTCGGGAATACGCTGCATTACACTTACGGCAACAGACTTTCGTGCTCGAACAATTCGTCGATGCTTTCTCGTCGGCGAATCACATGCACGGCATTGCCATCGACCATCAGCTCAGCCGGACGAGGACGCGAGTTGTAATTCGAACTCATACTGAAACCATAGGCACCTGCACTGCGCACCGCTAACAGATCCCCCGCTCGAATGGCCAGGTCGCGATCCTTGCCTAGAAAGTCCCCTGTCTCACACACCGGACCAACGATATCATATGAATGTACTTTGACATCATCCCGCGGCTGCACGGGCACAATCTCCTGCCAGGCGGAATAGAGCGACGGCCGCAGCAGGTCATTCATGGCAGCATCAACAATAGCGAAATTCTTGTGGCCGGTCTGTTTGAGATATTCGACTTTGGTCACCAACACGCCTGCGTTACCCACAATGGCACGACCCGGCTCAATCAATAATTCCAGCTTGGCATTATTCAGGCGTGCCTTGATCGCCTCGGCGTATTCGCCCGGCTCAGGTGGCGTTTCATCATGATAACGAATACCGAGACCACCGCCCACATCGAGGTGTTCTATGCTGATGCCTTTTTCGGCCAACTGTCCGATCAGGCGCAGTACTCGATCCAGCGCATCCACAAACGGCTGCACCTGGGTCAATTGCGAACCAATGTGACAATCGACCCCCTTCACATTCAGGTGTGACATGGCCGAAGCCTGCTCATAAACCTCAAGCGCCTGGTCGATCTCGATGCCGAACTTGTTTTCTTTTAAGCCAGTGGAGATATAGGGATGAGTCTTGGCATCCACATCAGGATTCACCCGAATCGATACGGGTGCCCGTAGCTGCATGTCGGCAGCGACTTGGTTGAGACGATCCAGTTCGGCAATCGATTCGACATTGAAACACTTAATGCCCACCTCAAGCGCACGGCGCATCTCGTCCTCGCGCTTCGCCACACCGGAAAAAACCACTTTGGCCGGGTCTCCACCTGCCTTAAGCACACGCTCGAGCTCGCCGACAGAAACAATATCGAAGCCACTGCCCAGACGCGCCATCAGGTTCAACACCGCCAGATTGGAATTAGCCTTGACTGCATAACAGACCAGGTGAGGCTGTCCAGACAAAGCAGTATCAAAGGCATGCCAATGACGCTCGATAGTCGCACGTGAGTAGACATAGCAAGGAGTACCGTACTCGGCCGCCAGCGCCGCTAATTCAAGCTCTTCGGCAAACAGGCGGCCATTGCGATAGTCAAAATAATCCATAACTCTCCAATCAGGTTACAAAATTCCCGCCAGCGGGTAAGGCCGCTTTTTGATCGGGAAAATAGAGATCGCCTTTCTGACCACAGGCCACCAGGACAAACAAACATGTCAGAAACAGAACCGCTCGCAAGCTTTTCACCGTTCGCCACTCCATCTAAAGCGAAATCAAAACAGGCGCCATTATCCCAGAAATGGGCCTGGCACTCTACAAACAAGAATAAGACTTAGCGGGTTTTTATAGGAAGCACACGACCGAGGCTGTCGAGCGCATGATTCATTTTATGTTCAATGCTTTTTTTATAGTTAAGGAATTCGACCACCGGCACATGACCGGCCGGGTAGTCTGTCAACATATCCGGAGTCAAATCAATATCGGTAATATACACGGGGTAGGCCTGACTGCTGGCGCGCTTGGATACAATATAGCGGGCAATCTCGTTGAACAGATTGCTGCCATACTCGAGCGACGAAAACTCCTGTTCATTGCAATAAATGGCAAAAGCCGAACCCGCATCTTCATTGCGTGAGGCGATAACCTGAACACTCAGATAGCCTTTTTTGCTGTACTCGGCTGGCGCCCGTCGACCCACCTGGAACTGGCCCTGTCGGTCTCGTGCAATACTGTAGTATTCCACTGCGATCTCATCTCCACTCTCATCACCCTGACTGGCCATCTGGAAACGTTGACGCTGCAACACCGAATCAAAAAACAAGCTGAAATGACCCAATAGGGATTCTTCGCTAATGAAGTCTTTCTTCTGGCAATACAGTGAACCGTTTTCATCCACCACGTAGATATCCACCTTGCCGCCATTTTCGCGCTTATAGAAAAACTGCACGATGCCCGGCTTGTTGAACTTGAACACCAGCGGCAGCAGGTTATCCGAGAGCACATTCTGATCCATGATCACACGACCGAAGCTCTGCCGCCCCTTACTCAAATGGCGCAACAACTCACTGTACTCAGTAAAGCGTTGATAACGCAGCACATCATTCTCTAGGTAGAGCAGATAGTAATCGCGCTTTACGCAAAAGATGAAACGGTTATTCAGCTTATCTTTCGAGCCGTAGAAACATTCAATCAGATCATTCACAAAACGTTCTACACGCTGTTTAATCGTAATCGAGTGATTGGGGGTAAAACACAACAGCGTCGGCTTGGGTGGTTGAGCTCCCTTGGACGGCGGCGTCATACGAAAATAGTTACTCAGACAGGCGAGCACACCCTCGGTGCCCTCATAGTGAGAGGTAATCACCTCTTTCCAACTGGTCAATAATAACTGATCAACACAGCCAATCAGACTCTCATACATCCCACCATAGCTGAATGCATCGGTGCGATTGCTGGCCAGATGCGAACCACTGCGGCGCAACTCAACCAGAGGATCATTACTAAGATTGATAACCAAGATGGATTGCAGCACCTTAACTGCCCGGCCCAAGTCTTCAATGTTGGTCTCCAGGATCTTGCTGGTCGGCAGCGTCTTTTCCAGACTACGGATAAACTCCTCAACCTCGCGCGGATCGAGGTCGCTGGCGTGTTCGACCACCTTTACTGCAGTGTCCGTCTGCATCAGCCCGTTAAAATAACCCCAAGCAATCAGTTCAACCACGTGTCGGCCACGCTTCAGGGCCACCATACTGGAAGGATCGTTACTAGCGCCCCCGGGTGCCGGACTCAACAAAGCCCAACCGCCTTCACTGCCTTTTTGTCGAATCTGGTAAAGCGTCAGTACCTTCTCAAATACATCCTGGGAGATACCGCGATTTACAATCTCGACCTTGCCGGTCTTGCGCTCAAAGGCTGCATACAGTTTGCGCCCAAGGGCATTCAGATCATGCTGATTGATCGCCGCCAGCTGAGCATGCTGACGCGCAAACGAAGAAAGAAACTGATAGATATAGGTCAGCTCCTTGACCAACACGCTGCGTTCGCTCGAGACCTGCTTAATCTTCCAACCGGCGCGGTTATCCATAATCATCAAATAACCCTTTTCCCAACCCCAAGCATTAGTCATAGTGCGCAGCAGGTCGCGGCGCCAATCATACTGGGCGCCATCGGACTTACTCAGTTTTTGATTCACCTTAAAATAAAAACAACGACGCACCAGCTCAAGCCGCTCCTCTTCATTTCTATTGAGCAGATACTCCTCCAGCTTCTTGTAAAGCATCAAATATGGATCAAGCTTATCCAGATCATTCTCGCCGTCGAAGATCGCCTTTTTGAACCGAAGGCATAACAGATCAATACTCGGATATTCGGAGGCGTAGACCTCCATCAACAACAATTTCAGTAAAGACTTGTGGGGAGAATCTATGCCCTTGAATAACTGCCACACCGCGGCCCCGAAAAATTCCTCCGCCGGCAAGGTAGGGATACCGCCAAAATCGATACATTCCGCTTCATGCACCATGCGGGTTTTGAACAACTCTTTGACGTACTCGTCGTAATTTTGCTCCTCCTCAACAGGTACCAACCACCACACGGGAATACGCCCCGCCAACAACAGACTGGTGCGATAAAACTCCTCCAGCAAAAGATAATACTGCGCGGTTCCACTGCTTTCGGAAGACAGATCCACAATCTTGCCCTGCTTAAAATCTTGGGCATCCATGAGGAAGAAGTGC
>CALZIQ010000053.1 GCA_945787735.1 uncultured Chromatiaceae bacterium
AAAGACCTTGGGCCGAGACTTCGCCCGCATGGTTGACGCGCATTAGTCCTGCGGCGTGTTTTTTCTCGCTGGCGTTGAGTTCACCTTCTTCGATTGCTTGCGCCGGATTGGGGCGTTCGGTGATCTGTGGCTGGCCGAAGATAGTACGCAAGGCGTTATCGACATTGCCGATGAGTGTGTCGACGGGGCTGTAATTTCGCTGGTTCATGGGGCTTACGATACCGGATGGGTGGCTAGCCGACAAGCTGCTGTGCCAGCAGTGAAACAGGGTGGATCAGCCTTAGCTTTCGACCGCTTTTGCGCAGGCCGGCGGCAATATGCAGGGCACAGCCGATGTTGCTGCTGACTAGTATGTCAAGCTGTGTATTCTGGATGGCGTCGACCTTGTCTTGTCTGAGGCTGTCAGCCATGTCGGGGTAATCGATCATGTAGCTGCCGGCGGCGCCGCAGCACTGGTCGTTGCCGGGCAGGGGCATCACATCCAGTTCCGGGATGTGCTTTAACAAGGTATAAGGTGCATCGTTTTCTTTTAATACATTGCGCTGGCTGCAGGGTTCATGCACGGCGACCTTCTTATTTAATGGTTTGAGCTGCAGGGATGCAGGCCATTCGATCTGGCTGAGAAAGGTGTTGATGTCGCAGACGGGCAGCGCGATGTCGGCCAGTTTTTCATAGTCATTGAGGTGACTGCCGCAGCCGGTGGCGCAGCTGATCACGGCGGCGATGTCGAGTTGGCTGAAGGCGTCCAAGTTTTGTTGTGCCAGCTGTTTGGCTTTTGCTTGGTCGCCGCTGTGCGCATGCAGGGCGCCGCAGCAGGTTTGGCTGGTGGGCACATGCACGCCGTAGCCGCAGGCATTCAGCAGGGTGATGGCATCATCCAAGGTTTGCTGATCGAACATGTCGCCGAAGCAGCCGATGAAGAGGGCGACGTCACCCTGCTTGTCTGTTTTGGTTGGGTAATAGGTTTGCCAGTCATGCGGTTTGCGGATACTGGGGGCGAGTTGTTCGAAGCGTTCCAGTCCCAACAGCTTGGGGATACCCAGCCCCCTGCCCAGCGTGCGCAGGCCGGTTTTGTCGGCCAGCCACAGCAGCTTGGCCTCGCGGCGCTGTTGGCTTTTATCGGTGGCCAACTTGTCCAAGGAGATGCGTTGCTCACGCGGTGGCCGATCTTGTGCCAGGGCGCTGCGGGCACCATCCATGAGTTCGCCGAATTCGACGCCGGAGGGGCACACTGCCTCGCAGGCACGACAGAGCAGGCAGTGATCCAGATGGCTGCGCAGTTTGTCGTCGGCTTGTAGTTGTTCATTGGCCAGGCCCAGAATTAGAGAGATGCGCCCTCGTGGTGATTCGGCCTCGTTTTGGGTTTTGTTATAGGTGGGGCAGTGGGGCAGGCACAGCCCGCACATGACACAGCGTTCGGCGTGGTGTTTGGTTTTAGTGGGGATTTTCAAGGCTGGCTCACTGCGACGGCGTAAAAAGTTGATGATTCCGCTATTATATCGGCTTTTAAGCATTACGGATGGAAGAGGATTTTATGTCTTATTACACGCGCCATGCCTTTATCTGTGCTAATCAGGCTTCGGATGGCAGTGCCTGTTGTCAGGATCACAATGCCCTGGCGATGGTGAAGTACGCCAAGGATCGATTGAAGGAGTTGGATCTGTTCGGGCCGGGCAAAGTGCGCTTGAATAAGTCCGGCTGCATGGGGCGCTGCGCTGAGGGGCCGGTGTTGGTGGTCTATCCGGATGAGACCTGGTACACCTACGTCGATCAGGAAGATATCGAAGAGATCATTCAGGAGCATCTGCTCAACGGCCGGGTGGTCGAGCGACTGAAAATCTGACGTGTCGGAATTTGTTGTCAGCGCGCGCAAGCTGCGCAAAGTCTACGCCGGTCAGGCGGTGGTGGATGATATTGATCTCAATGTCCGCCGTGGTTTGTGTTTTGGCTTGCTTGGGCCAAATGGCGCGGGTAAGACCACCACCTTGCGCATGCTGATGGGGCTGACCCCGCCTGATGGTGGCGAGCTCGACGTGCTGGGTTACGACATCCCGCGCCAGGCGCGCCGTATGCATGCCCGCATGGGGCTAGTGCCACAGGCCGATAATCTCGATCCTGATTTTTCTGTCGAGCATAATCTGCGCACCTATGCGCGCTATTTTGGTATTCCCAAGGCTGAGTTTGAGCTGCGCCTGCCCAAGCTGTTGGAATTTGCCGCGCTCGAGCGCAAGGCCAGCGTTGGCATCGATACGCTCTCTGGCGGTATGAAACGGCGCCTGACAATGGCCCGTGCGCTGGTAAATGATCCTGAGCTGGTGGTCCTGGATGAGCCGACCACCGGGCTGGATCCGCAGGCGCGTCAGCTGATCTGGCGCCGTTTGCGTGAGTTGTTGGCTCAGGGCAAGAGTTTGATTTTGACGACACATTACATGGATGAAGCCGAGCGGCTCTGCGATCGGCTGGCGATCATGGACAATGGCCGCATCCTAGTAGAAGACAGTCCGGCCGAGCTGATTCGCCAGCACATCGAGCCGCAGGTGATCGAGGTCTATGGTCCAGGAGTAGAGCAGTGGGGCGTCGATCATGGTCGCCAGCTGGCGCAGCGGCTGGAGCAGGTGGGCGAGACGCTATTCTGTTATGCCGAAGATGAGCAGCCGGCGTTGGCCTCCTTGCGTCAGTATGCGCAGTTGAAGTTCATTCATCGTCGCGCCAATCTGGAAGATGTTTTTCTTAAGCTGACCGGCAAGGAGCTGCGTGATGACTAGCGCTGGATTTGCGTTACCGCGCTTCAGTCGTCGCTGTTTTCCTGTCTGGCAGCGCAATGCGCAGGTCTGGATCAAGTTGTCCGGACCGTCGCTGGTAGGCAATTTCGGTGAGCCGCTACTCTATTTATTGGCCTTGGGGTATGGGCTAGGCGGTTTTATCGGCGAGGTGGACGGTCTGCCTTATATTGTTTTTTTGGCCACCGGCATTATCTGCTCTAGCGCCATGAACACCGCCACTTTTGAATGTCTTTATTCGGCCTACACCCGCATGAAGGTGCAGGAGACCTGGGCGGCAATGATGGCAGCACCGCTGAGCCTGGACGATATCCTGATGGGCGAGGTGCTTTGGGCTGGCACCAAGAGTCTGATTAGCGCCACCGCGATCTTGTTAGTCGCTTCCACGTTGGGCTTGGTGTCTGGTTGGCAGGCCATTGGAGTGTTGCCGATGGCCTTTCTGCTCGGCTGTTGTTTCGGTGCAATGGCGCTGGTGGTGACGGCGGTTTCACCTAGTTATGACTTTTTTCTTTATTATTTCACTCTGGTCATCACGCCCATGTTCTTGTTGAGTGGGGTGTTTTTTCCGCTGGAGAGCGTGCCGCAGTGGGTCCAGACCGGGGTTCAGCTGTTGCCGCTATATCATATTGTTGAGATTGTGCGCCCGCTAATGACGGGGCGGTCACTTGACGGTCTGATCGGGCATTTATTGGTGCCCATTGCCTACGCATTGGTCGCGATCTGGCTGGCGCTGGGCATGCTGCGCAAGAGATTGTTGATTTAGTTGGATTTGGGGCTTGTCGGGGGGCGGCTTCGCGTGTAAAATTCGCCGTCTTTCTTAAAGAGATCCAAAGATTTTTGGGGTTTATCGATGAAAACGTTTAGTGCAAAACCTGCCGAAGTAAAGCGCGACTGGTATGTAATTGATGCCGATGGCAAAACCTTGGGCCGTATGGCAACGGAAATTGCCCGTCGTTTGCGCGGCAAGCACAAGGCTGAATATACGCCGCATATCGATACGGGTGACTACATTGTTGTTGTCAACGCTGAAAAGGTTGCTGTGACTGGCAACAAGCGTAGCGACAAAATGTATCACCGTCACACCGGCTATATCGGTAACCTAAAGTCAGCTAGTTTTGAAAAAGTCATCGCCAGCAAGCCTGAGCAGGTGATTCAGCTGGCGGTAAAAGGCATGATGCCAAAAGGCCCTCTGGGCCGCGCAATGCTGCGCAAGCTGAAGATCTATGCTGGCACTGAGCATAACCATACTGCCCAGCAGCCGAAGCAGCTGGAAATTTAATTAGGATAACGGGAACGAATCATGGCAGACATGAATCAACTGTGTACCGGTCGCCGTAAAACTGCAGCGGCACGCGTATATATTAAGCCGGGTAGCGGTAACATCACCATCAACAAGCGCACTATCGAGCAGTATTTCGGTCGCGAAACATCTCGCATGATTGTGCGTCAGCCGCTCGAAGCTGTTGATTTGCTCGGCAAGCTAGATGTGACGATCACTGTAAAAGGTGGTGGTGCTAACGGTCAGGCGGGTGCTATCCGTCACGGGCTGGCGCGTGCTCTAGTTGAGCATGATGAAGCGTTTCGCAGCACTATGCGTCGTGCTGGCTTCCTAACTCGCGATGCGCGTGAGGTTGAGCGTAAGAAGGTCGGCCTGCACAAAGCACGTAAGCGTCCACAGTTCTCTAAGCGTTAATTTTTTCGCTGGACGCTGTACCCAAATGCCGAAGCACAAATGTGCTTCGGCATTCTTGTTTGTTCGCCTGACAGGTAGCATGCTTGTCAGTATTTATTGATCTGAGTATATTTTCTAGACATTGGGGAATCGTCTAACGGCAGGACAGCGGACTCTGACTCCGCTAATCAAGGTTCGAATCCTTGTTCCCCAGCCATATTCAAGAGGCCCGCTATGTGCGGGCCTCTTTTGTTCTGGAGAGGCAGGGATGAGTCTCTTGGTTCGACAAAATCACCGCGCCGAGTAATCCTTGGGCCACATTCATAATTAAAGGCCTGCTTTATTGGTGGGTTTTTCTGTTTCTAGGGTTTGTTGATATGTCTTTGGCGGTTGCCTCAACTGTCATTGTTTTGTCATTAAAGCGCTGTAATCTTCGCCCTGTTTTGATTTGTATCGGGTGTTGTATTTAAGGCACAGATAAGAAAACATCTTAAAACTACCTTGCAACCTCATGTGAATTATGAAAAAAACATTGATTTTATAGGGCTCATGGTATAAATTTTTTAGGTCGAATGACATTTTAACCACACTTTAGGGAGATTTAGTGATGCAGAAGAAACTGATTGCGCTGGCGGTAGCCGGTGTTTTGGCAGCGCCGATGGCGGCACAGGCGGCAGCAACTGCGGAAGTTTATGGCAAGGTCCGTGTTTCAGCCGGTTTTGTTGGTAATGATGACCAGGATGCTACGCACGAAGATAGCAAGCTGAGTGTAACCAGCCATGATTCGCGTTTCGGTGTAAAAGGTGCTGCGGATCTGGATAACGGTATGAAGGCCACCTATCAGTTCGAAACCGAAGTTGACTTTGATGACGACGACAATGGCATTTTTGACAGCATGCGTAATACCTACGTTGGTCTCAAAGGTGACTTTGGTGAAGTTCGTATCGGTCGTCATGACACGCCTTACAAGATGTCTCGCGGTAAGCTGGATCCTTTTGGTGATACCCATGGTGATTACAATGCCATTATGGGGGATACCCACGACGCCCGTGCTGATAACGTGATTGCCTATCTCTCGCCTGACATGAGTGGTTTTATGTTTGCTGGTGCGCTTGTTACTGACATAGCAGATGATAATCTGGAAGATACAACAACTTCTGTAGGTATTGGTGGTACGACTCGTGAACAGCAGGGTATCAGTCTTGCGGGTATGTACAGCAGTGGTCCTCTGTATGCTGCGCTGGCTTTCCAGAGTCTGGGTGAAAGTGGTGTCCAAGATGGTACCAAGTTTGCTGATGCCGAAGCCACCAAGCTGACCTTGGGTTATATGGTAGGTACAACCAATCTGATGTTTGCCTATGAGATGGATGATCTGGGTGGCAGTAACAACGATCAGGATCGCATGTACTTCAGTGTAGATCATGGTTTGGGTGGTGGTACCAGCCTTCAGTTTGCCTACGGCATGGCCGATGATCGTGGTAACACTTCTGATAGTGGTGCAACCCACTTTGCCCTGGGTGTGACTCAGGAGATGGGTGATTCGGTTGAAATGTATGCGCTTTACACTGCGCTGGATAATGACCAGAATGCTGATTTCCACCTGGTTGAAGTTGAATCAGCGGGCACACCTGAATCAACTGCAAATGCTTTCGCGGTTGGTGTAAACATGAAGTTCTCTTCCATGTAATTTTGGTCGAGAATGGTGTTTAAACGGGCGCCCTCGGGCGCCCGTTTTGTTTTGCAAGACTCATACAAAAGTCTTAATGAAACAATATGTTGTTTGACAGTTTTGTTGTGCCTGTGTTAGAAATTTCATACAAGGCGGAGATTCGCATTAATGAGATGGAAGATATCCTACTTGCTGGCAGGCGTGATGCTAATTTTTGCAGTCAGCGCTCAGGCAGGTATTTTTAATACCAAGCACAATATGGGTAGTACGGGTCTCAATGCCGCCAGTACCTTCGGTGGTACGCGCGAGATCTGTGTGTTCTGTCACACACCTCATGGTGGTAATGGCGAGGCGGCTGCGCCTATCTGGAATCGCAACCTCGATCCTTCCGGTTTTGCGACTTATGATCAGATGGGCACCACGACACTGGATGCGGCTGTAGAACCTGTAGGTTCGGTTTCTCTTGCCTGTCTTTCATGTCATGACGGTACGCAGGCGATGGATGCGGTGCTGAATGAGCCGGGTTCTGGGCGAGATGTACCAGGTTTTTCTCGTGGCCTGTGGGTTGGCCAAGCGGCGACCGTGGAGGGACGTATTGCTCCGCCGGACGTGGTAACGAATCTGGGCAAGGACTTAACCAATGATCACCCCATCGGAGTTCAGTACGCGGGAGGCGGTTATTCCTTGTCAAACCCTGCCGGGCCGGGATATGACAAGGATTTTAATCCGGCCTTATCTGAAATTATGGGCACAAGTCGTGTTTGGTGGGTAAATACCCCTGGCGGCACGGCTGAGTTTGAACGTACTGACATGAAGCTATATACCCGTGTTGGAAGTCGCGCCGGAGCCTATGTGGGAGAGCCTCAGCCATATGTTGAGTGCGCCTCCTGCCATGACCCGCATGTTGATTATAATCCTACGTTTTTGCGTATCGACCCGGTTGGCAGTCAGGTTTGTCTGACATGTCATAACAAATAGCTTTGGAGTCGTAGTGATTGGACGGCAAAGTTTAGGGCTCTGGCAAGTGTGTTTTTGTATGTTGCTTGTCTTGGCTGTTTCAGCGGTATGTGCTGAGCAGCCCAATGAGACTGCAGCCCGGGTCAATGGTAAGGTGTTGACGGTGGCCGAGCTTGATACAGCGGTCTATGTGGCCGCCAGGCAGCGGTTTTATCATGGTCGTGTGGATGATCAGCGCATGCTGGCGCTGCGCGCTGAGGTTCTGGGAGGCCTGATTGACAGTCGTTTGCTCTTGGACGAGGCAAAGGCTCGAGGCCTTGGCGCAGATAAAACTTTGAAGGAACAGTTTTATCAGCGATTGAGTCGCCATTATGGTATTGAATCAATGCCAGTGGATCACCGCCTGCAGCTCGAGGCAGAGTTGCAACATCGGGCCGAGGAGCAGGTTCTGTTGCAACAGATCGAGACTGATGTTCGGTCGGCTGGTTTGCCTTCTGAGGCGGTGTTAAAACAGTTTTATCAGGATAATCTTGCCAAATTCACCACGCCACCGCGGTTGCGTCTATCTGTGATCTTGCTGAAGGTTGCCCCGTCTGCGCCGGTGCAGGCTTGGCAGGCGGCGGAGACGGAGGCGAAGCAGTTACGCGAGAAGCTTGAGTCCGGCGCAAGTTTTGCCAAGCAAGCCAGGCTGCATTCCGGAGATGCGTCGGCAGAGAATGGTGGTGATCTGGGATTTGTGCATCAGGGTATGCTGTCGCGGGAGGCGCAGCAGGCGGTTGATACGCTGGAAGTGGGGGAGGTGTCGGCAGCCAGTACCTTGTTGCAGGGGGTGGCGCTGTTTCGCTTGGAAGAGCGCCAGGAAGCAAAGGTAAATCCGTTTGAGCAAGTGAGGGAGCGCGCTCAAGGGTTGTGGCAACGTGAGCAGGCTGAAAAGGCTTGGCAGGCGTTGTTACGTTCGTTGCGCGCTAAGGCAAAGATTGAAATAACCGATAATAATATGACGGCGACGATGATTTGGGCGCAAAAGACGGATGTTGTCCAGTAATAATTATAAAAATGGAGTGGCTGGGCAGTGCGAAAAGTAATCCGCTTTAAGCGTGCTGCACAATTTCTCCTTCTTTCAAATGGTGTTTTGTTCGCTACACCTGGATTTGTCTCGGCTACGTCATTGATGGGGCCGGTCGATACATCAGGTCATCTTGGTTATTACTATCGCTCCTTTGCTGAAGATGGAGGCGGGGAGGATGTGAGTCATCAATTGGGTGGCACAGTAAACGCCTCGACCTTTTTTGGCGAGCCATGGTTGGCAACCTCATATCTATCCTTGAGTCTGACGCAAGACTCATCTGAAACATCGAATGCTAACTCGTCGGCATCGACGGATTCTCAGTTGATTACCGGGGATTTTGGTTTGAACGTGTTGTCGCAAAGCCGAACCCCGTTTACGTTGCGTTTACAGGCGACTGATAGCCGTGTGGATTTCGAGGGGGTGGGGTTTAGCCCGATTACATTTGTGGGGGAGGACTACTCCACGATGTTTCTGGGCTTGCGCCAAGCCTACGTTACGGATAATGGCGGCAGATATGAGGCCAGCTATGATTACCGCACCTGGGAATCGCAGAATGATGGTGAGTATGACGATACAACTTTAGGCTTGGAGGCGGATCTGCGTGCGCCACAGCACCATCTCATTGGTCGCGGCACGCTTCAGACCAATGAGCATTCTATTTCTGAGCGGGAAAATGAAAGCCTGATATTGGACCTGAGTCATTTTTATTATCCGATGCGTCACTTTCGTCTTGATACCAAAGCTAGCTACTACGATTATGATCGCTCCTTTTTAGACCCGAGCGCTACCGATACTCGAATGTCTAATATAAATATTTATCAAATTTCGAGTAATGCCTTTTGGCGACCCTCGAATTACCCGTTAAGTTTTACGTCTGGCGTACGGGTTTATGCCTCAGAGTCAGAGACGGACAGTCTGGCAGGTGCGGAAATCGACAGTATTGTGGTTAATGGGGGGCTGTTCTATCAAGCGAATCAAAATTTGCGCTTGGATGCCAGTTTTACATCCATGTTCGGTGAAGTGGATGGTACGGAGAATGATCTGCATCAGCAGAATGCTGGATTTCTATATCAGACCGACTGGGCTGAGGTGCTGGGATTTATGTATCAGGCGTATTTGGATGGTGGTTTTGGCTATCGCGCCGCGGTGGATGATGATGTGACTGACTGGTCTGTGCTGGCAGGGCACGGGTTTGGCAGAACCTGGTGGCCACGCGAGCGAACTTCGACGACCTCACTGCGCTTCAATCTGAGTCAGGCGCTGGGATATCACGGTTCAACTGGCGATGAGATTGAGTCATCCTCGGGGTTTAGAGTGGATCATTCCGTATCTCTCGCGTTTAATCAGCGCGCCTGGGGTGGCAATACTCTGGCGCAAATTACAATGTCAGATTCTCGCGATTACACCTCTGAAGACGAGGCGGGCGCTTCCACAGATAAGGATTTGGAGCAGCAGCTTGTCAATTTTCAGCTAAGTCGGGATCAGGATTTGGGGCGCAGGAGTTCAATCACGGGTGATATTACGGTGCAATACGTGCGTGTGAGAAGGGAGTCGAGCCCTGATTCAGGTCCGGTTGATGTTGACGAAAGCGATACAACTACTTCTACCGGCAGAATAATGTTTCAGCATTATCAGATGCTTGGAGTGCCAAGATTGCAGTTTTCATCTGACTTTATGGTGTCCAATACTTCTACGGAAGGGGCGATTGACCGCCAGGATTGGGATAACCGCTTGTCTTATCTGATAGGAAAATTGGAAACAAGTTTAAGTTATCGTTTGACTGAGACTGACAGTCGCAATTATGATTTGCTATACTTCCGCCTCATGCGCCGCTTCTGATGCGTAAGTTTTGGGCTTAAAATAATATAACAAGATTTTTTTCATTCAAGTTTGAGGAGAACTTTCACTATGTCACGTGTGACCAAGCATAGTAAGTGGAGGCTTGTTCTGCTGGGGGCGATTACGTGGTTGGCCGCGTTTTCAATACCGCAGACAGCGCATGCCGAGTATGCAGATGTTGTTATCAATAACTACGCCGATGCGGCCGGTATTCGCCCAGTGGTGTTCCCACACTGGTTCCACCGTATTCGTTTTCGTTGCAAGGTTTGCCATGCTGACCTTGGTTTCCAGTTCAAGGCGGGTGGTAACAAGATCACCATGGCCAAGATCATCGATGGTAAATTTTGTGGTGCTTGCCACAACGGTGAAATTGCCTGGTCTGTTGAAAACTGTGCGATGTGTCACTCTGCGGTTCCTGGCACTCCGACTCATTTCCACGGCAGTACGGTTCAGCGCTTGATCGCGCCAGCCTACAAGCCCGTTGAGAAACAATAAGGGGAGACGGAGATATGAAACTGCGTAGCAAAAGTTTATTTCTGGGTTTTGCCCTGTCATTGGCCATCTCTGGTCCGGCGTGTTCGCAAGGTTATGTTGAAATCCATTCCGGTGGCGTTGAAGACATGCCGCTCAACTATGCGCCTGAGTACGCGCCTGCTGTTGAGGACATTCCTGCCGAGTTGATGCCGGTTGATGAGGTTGTGCGAGTGGCCCAAGTTTCCGGTGCAAATATTTTCAACCGTAATCTAAAAAAGCCAAAGATGAAGAATGCACCACCTCCAGAAGACGGTATTCATGATACCGACAATGAAGGTACATTCGTTCTGCAGCCACCTTTGGAAGCTTACGAAGGCTTGCCACCAAGTGATTTTGGTAACTATATTGACTGGGTAAAGGCAATTGACGAGAAAAAACTGAACCCTCGTTGGGATCGTGTTGATTCAAGTGAAGAGCCATTCGTGATGGATATGGACATCGTTCGTGAAGTTAAGGCTTCTGTGCCGGATGTTGTCTTTCCTCACCGTCAACACACTGAGTGGCTGGCGTGTTCTAACTGCCATCCAGCTATCTTCATTCCGCAGAAAGGGGCTAACCAGATCAATATGTCAGCCATTCTGTTAGGTCAGAAGTGTGGTGTTTGTCATGGTAAGGTGTCTTTTCCGATTACCACCAAGTCGTGCAAAAAGTGTCACTCTAAACCTAAGCCTGCTGATTGGCAGCCGCCTTTGAGTGAGGCTACTCTAAAGAATCCATGGAGATAACCGTTATCTCTTAATGATTCTGTCTCGCAATAATGTTGAAATGAGATGGCCGCCTATTATGGCGGCCTTCTTAATCTAGGGGTTGAGACATCGGGCTGGCTTAGGTATATGGAATGTGCCAGCGGTAAGTTGCGTAAATTTACTGTCGAGGGTGACAATGATGAAGTCAAAGCATAAGGTTCTGTCAATTGCAGTTGCAGCAATTTTGGCAGGTTGTGGTGGGACTACGACTGAGAAGAAAGCTGAAGTTGCATCGCTTGATACTGGTGGTTCAGTGGCTGTAGAGGCTGAAGTAAAATCAGCTGAGGCATTGTCCTCTGAAAAAATGGTATCTCAGGAAAAGTCTGTTGAGCCTAAGGTAGCGATGCCTGCAGAGCCGGCCCCGGTTATGGCGCCTGCGCCTACTCCGGTCACAAAGGTGCCGCCAAGGCGTGATCTAAAAATTCCAACCGACCCCAATACATTTCTAATTACGGCTTCACCAAAAACACATGAGCATCCCTCTCACGGTCAGGGTCTCGCCACGGGTTTTGATCTTAATGGCGTGCCTGGTAGGGAAATTGCTGTAATACGTGGTGATGCCTATAAATTTATTGTAGATACTGGTGTTCAGCATGACTTCTATCTAACCACGAATCCCGCCGGTTGGGGTGCTGGGACTTACACAGATGGAGTAGACGGGCAGTTTATCTATCAAGGTGAAGTCACGTTCGAGCCAAGTAATAAAACGCCGGATCTTCTCTATTATCAGTGCCGAAACCATAAATACATGGGTGGAAAAATCTTTGTTCTGGATAAGGGTGAAGATTTAGCCAAGGTCAAAGCTGCTTTGGCAACAACTGTAAAAACATCCTCTGATTCACGTCGCAAAACAGCCGTCGTGACAGAAAGCGCTGTCAGACAAAAGCTGGGTTATGCTCAGATGGTGATTGGTTCTGGAAGTGCGAAGCGTGTTGAGGCAAGCGGAAATCAAAGTGCAATTGGCATGCTGAATACTGCGCGTGGTCAGATTGATGCGTCCAAGATGTCGCTTGATGGTGGCAGGTTGCAGCAGGCTATGGATGAGGTTAATGAAGGGCTGCGTTTGATGACGGCCGCCTCGCGTGAGATCACTACTGAAAGTGAAATGGCAGGTGTGAATCAAAAGGCTAAGTATGATGAGCTGAGTAATTCGCTCAAGACATACGAAGGTTCATACAAGAAAAATACAGAGCGTGCCAAAAAGTCGAAGCAGCCGGCTAAGGTGAGCCTTGATGAGGCCGAATATGATCGTCTGACCCAGCAAGGGCATGCTTTAGCGGGCAAGGGTGATTATGTCGCGGCTAACAAGTCACTCGAAAAGGCGCAGAATATGATCACAGCGGTTCTGACCAGTATGTTGCATGCGCAGACAGTGACCTACGATAAGGAATTTGAGACGCCACAAGAAGAGTATGAGTATGAGCTTGCCCGTCTTGAGAACTATGAAGAGTTGGTGCCGCTTGCAGTTGAGCAGAGGCAACCCTCGCAACGTGCGCTTGATCTGATCGATAGCTTTGTGCAGAAGGCGGCCAAAATTAAAGATGAAGGTAAGGGCGTGGCTGCCAAAGGTGACTACAAGATGGCGATAATGGCCATGCAGGCAGCAACCTCGAATCTGCAGCGCGCCTTGCGCATGGCTGGGGTGAACTAGTCATATTGGCGTAATGTCATACTTTGTGTATAGTCGGACGGCTGCCATCAAAAGCGATGGCAGTTATATTTTGTTCTGGTAGCTGGTGTAAGAATGTAATTATGCTGCGTTTCAAGCGTTATAGAGTCTATGCTGTTATTTTGGCGACCATATTGCTAGGGTTGTTGAGCCCGCGTATTGCGTATGTGCAAGAGCAGCTGGAAGGTGATTTCTGGAATCGCGGCGAGCATTTTCAGTTAGATGGTAAGGTTGTCCCTGTTTCCGAAGATGGTGTTCACGACCCGACTAATGATGCTGTCAAAGTTTTGCAGGAACCGATTGAGGCAATGGAGAACTTTCCTCGAGACAACTCCGGTGTTATCGACTGGGTAAAGGTGCTCGATCAAGGTTTGATCGCGCCTCGTAAAGGGCTGTATGGTGATGCAGAAATGCATGCAGTCGACTTTGATGTGATCTTCAAGAATACGGGTTCTATGCCTTTTGTTCGCTATCCCCACCTTCAACATACTGAGTGGCTGACTTGCAAGAACTGTCACCCCAAGATTTTCCTTCCTCAACAGGGTGGCAATCCTGTGACCATGTCAGGGATTATGCAGGGCAAATTTTGTGGCGTCTGTCATGGTAAAGTTGCTTTTCCTCCAACTAAGAATTGTGGACGATGCCATTCCGTATCGCGAGACACCGTCGGTTTAAGATAATTGTTTGTCTGCTCGGCATGGCGCAACTGGTTGGTTGTGCCACGACGGAGCAGACGCCAGAGTCCGTGTTGGATGATAATCAGGTGGCTGAAGAGCTGGCTGAGTTATTTGAGGACTTTCCGGAAGAGGCTGAGGCAACTGAGACAGAAAAACCGCCGGAAGCCGTTTCCGGGACGGACGAGCCTGTCACCCAGGATATAATCGAAGAATCAATCGATGAGGCAATTGATCCCCTGGATCAAATCGCCGCGATTGCCCCCAAGCCTGTACTTCCAACACCACATGAGATTGCGAATATCCGGATTTTTGACTGGCGAGTGATCGGTGGTGCCTCAATTGGAAATTATTTTACCGGCAGGGTACAGCATCGCTTCAAACGTCCGGTTGCGATTGCGGTGCAAAGTGAATACCTCTATGTGGTCGATGCGGGAGCGGATGCCCTGTTTCGCTTCGATCTGGTGTCTGAAAGAATTGAGACGGTTCTCGATCTGCGGGCAGAGGTGAAAGGTGAAGTCGCCGATCTTTTCGTGAATAAAGATTTTTCCTTTTATCTGACTGATACTGAAGCAGGTAGAGTGTTGCATTACGATCGGCATGGCCGCTTGATTCAGGTCTACCGCAATCATTTCAACATGGTCCGGCCTGTTGCTGTCACCGCCCTTGATAGCGGAGATGTCGTTGTTGCCGATGCGCACTATGATCATCTGCTTCATTTCAATAGCATGGGTAAGCTAATTGCGACCTATGGTGGTCGTGGTCAAGGCGTAGCGGAATTCCTCAATATTATGACCATGGCCAAAGGTCCAGATGGATATTATGTCGGTGGGCGAGTAGGTCGCCGCATACAAGTGATTGGTGATCGCGGTAATTATCTTTATGCCTTCGAAGAAGGGGCGGTGGTTTTCCCAGCCTCGATAGTGGTGGATCGCGAAAACCGTAGCTATGTTGCTGACTACATGGATAACACTATCAAAGTGTTTGATCGTGGGGGCCTCATTGGAACAATCGGTAGTTTCGGAACAGGGGATGGACAGTTTAAGCGGATTACGGATCTTTGGTTGGAAGGTCACCTGCTATACATCGTGGACAGTTTGAATGGCCGCATCCAGGTGGCAAAATTAGCGCCTGACCCAATCACGTTGCCTAAGCCGGGTTTCGAAAACAAAACTGAGTTGTTTCAGGAATCCGTTGACGATGTCGTTGAAGAATTAAGCCAGTCGCAGGAAGAAGAGTCGCTCGATGAAATGACGACCGAGCTTGTAAAAGACGGTCCTGGTCAAATGGTCACTGATGAGTCTACCGATGTAAATGCCTCCGAGGCTATTCAGCCATCTATGGACGAATCAGTTGAGGCGTTGTCGGAAGGTACTTCTGATTCCGGCCCATGATTTGCATTAAGCGGCATTTTGTTACGATATTCTGTGCAGTTACCCTATTGTTTATCTCTGGTTGTGCCCAGATCCCCGCTGTTTTTGATTATCAACCCTTTGATGAGGCCACAGATGAGATGGTTTGGCCTGATCCACCCGAAATTGCCAGATATCGTTATGTTGGCCAGTTGACCGGCGAAGAAAACTTCCCCCGTCCGGGTGAAGAAACCCTTAATGCAGGTGCGAAGTTCCTGCGCTGGTTGGTCGGGCTGGCTGGGAAAGATGAGGCCCCGGTGATACTGCAGCGCCCTCAGGGTGTGGTCACGGATGGCCAAGGTCGTATCTTTGTCAGTGATGTTAGTCGCCAGGCGGTTTACATGTTCGACACCCGTCAAGCCAAGCTTCAAGTGTGGAATCTTGCAGCCGAAGAGCTGGGTTTCGAGTTGCCCATTGGTCTTGCGATTGGGGCTGCGGGAGAGTTGTTGGTCGCTGATGCCTCACTGCAGCTGGTGGCGCGCTTGGATCAGAATGGCAAGCCACTTGGTGTTTTTGGTCTAGAAGAGCTGCGGCACCCAACTGGCCTGGCGCGAGACCCTAAGCGCGGTCGCCTGTATGTGGCTGATCGTGGTGCCAACAATATCAAAGTATATTCAGATGCTGGTGAGCTGCTGTTTGAGTTTGGTCAGTTTGGAGAGGATGAGGGGCAGCTGAACGGCCCGACCTATCTGTTTTGGTATCAGGAACAACTATATGTGACCGATACTCTAAATTCACGTATACAAGTATTTTCACCAGATGGTAAATACGTGACGGGCTTTGGCCAGCGCGGTCTTTATTTGGGTGATTTGCCGCGTCCGAAAGGGATCGCCGTCGGCCAAGACGGCAAGATCTATGTGGTAGAATCCTATTACGATTATTTGTTAGTATTCAATCACAAAGGGGAGTTCTTGCTGCCAATTGGCGGTTCAGGTCATGAGATAGGGCAGTTCTACCTGCCCGCAGGTGTATGGGTTGAAAATACCTATGTTTATGTCGCGGACACATTTAATGGTCGCGTGATGATATTTGAATATCTTGGAGATGGAGATGCGTCAGACGTTGCAGGTGACAGCAGCTCTGGTATTGTTGACGCTGCTGGGCGTTAATGCCCAGGCGGAAGTAATATCGGATATTCGCAATACCAAACACAATTTCTCTGCTGTAGTTGTTCCTGCCCTGCCGGATGGGGCCAGTCGCACAGTCAAGGCTACCTCAGAGTCTCAGATCTGTGCCTTTTGCCATACCCCACATAAGGGGGCTCAACAGGCCCGGGCGCCGATTTGGAATCGAAAACTATCGGGTGCTACATATACGCCTTACACCAGCACATCGATTAATGCTATCGACCTTGGTCAACCCAATACCAAATCAAAGCTATGTCTTTCCTGTCATGATGGCACCTTGGCGATCGGTGCGGTAAACGTGCTGAATCGGGTTGAGAATCCGGACATTGATGTCACGGGCACAGATTCCGGTGGCAGTATGCCCGCGGGCATAGGTGAGCGTACCGGCTTCACGCGTCGCCTGGGTACAGATCTGACCAATGACCATCCGATCTCATTCACTTACGACACTGCTCAGTTTACCCGTGACGGTGAATTGCGAGACCCAGCTGTCGAAACCTTTCTGGGTGAGCGTGGTTCTGGCCGGCACAAACCGACATTGCCGCTTGAGGATGGCCAGATGGAATGTATCTCCTGCCATGACCCTCACATGCGGAGTACCACAGGTGAGAATATTAAATTTCTGCGTGTTAACCGCTTCCAGAAAAATGCCGCTCCAGTGGAGGGTAGTTTCGAGCAAGCCAACGATATTATCTGCCTGGCCTGCCATGAAAAGGCCGGCTGGGCCGATTCCGCCCATGCCAACATGGCAGTGGCAAACGAGCGATATACGGATATTGCCGCCGAGATACGTGAATTTCCGCGCAACATGCAAGTCTGGCAGGCGGCCTGTCTGAACTGTCATGACCCTCATGCAGTGCAGGGTTCTCGTCGGCTGTTGCGTGAAGGCGCCGATGGCACGTCGCAGACTCATACCTCACCAGCTGGCAGCATCCAAGTAAAACAGGGTGGGCAAGCAGCAATTGAAGAGACCTGTTATGCCTGCCACTCGACCGATGGCAATGTTTTACAAGGCCAGCCGAACAAAGGCGTCTTTGAGGTGCCAGATATCAAAACGGATTTCACAACCATGCGTGTCCATATGCCGATCAGCAGTTCAGATCAAGCTGCCGGCGAAGAGCGCCACGCCATCGGTACTTTCCCTGATTTGCAGAATGGTAAGGATTTCATGGAATCACAGCAGCGTCTTGGTAAAGGTGATTTAAGCAATCGTCACGCAGAGTGTACCGACTGCCATAATCCCCATCGTGTCATCAAAAACCGCCGTTTCAATGACGACCCCAAAATTCCGGCCGATGAGGGTACGCATAATCACACCAATGCTCAAATTGCAGGCACGCCAGAGGGTGTGCATACGAATCTCGCCTCAGGTGTGTTGCGTGGCGCCTGGGGAATCGAGCCGACTGCCTGGTTAAGCACGGCCTTTCCAGACGAGCCCATTGCCTATGATGTGAAGCGTGGTGATGCGGCAGTAGGTGGTTCAACTGATGTCAGCGCCTCCTATGTCACGCGTGAATACCAGGTTTGTATGAAGTGTCATTCGAATTATAGTTACGACACCCCGCCACCCTTGGGCACCAATCATTCCGGGGGTACACCCGCGGGCACCAATGCCTTGTTTAATTACACCAATCAGGCGATGGAGTATCAATCGCCCGATGATCACAAGGGTGAGGGCACGCCCAGCACTCCTACAGGCGCTTTGGCGGGCAGTGTCGGAGATTGTACAGAGGTGAATTTCGGTACGCTGGATTTGACTATCCCAGCCGCATTAACGACTTACAATACGTATATAAAACGCTCCGGTTATCGCGATAGTTTCGGTAATTGCGTCAACTATGTCACCGATAACCACCGTTCCTGGCATCCTGTGCTCAAGGAGACGGGACGAACAGCCTTGCCGGGCGGTGGCGGAGTTCGCAGAGCCGATTCAGATGATTGGCATGAGCCCTTCAATGCTGCAGTTGGCGTCCAGACTATGTATTGTACTGATTGTCATGGTTCCGATACTGCACAAGGCACAGTCGTTCCTCGTGGTTTACAGCCTAATGGTGATGTCTGGGGGCCGCATGGTTCAAATAATGACTTTTTGCTCAAGGGTAGTTGGAGCGACCAAACCGGCCAGAACACCGAATCTGATGGGCTTTGCTTTAAATGTCACAACTACGACTACTACGGCAAAGAATTTCCTTCTGGCGTAATTTCAACCACTGCCACAAATAAAAGTGGATTCAGTCGTGACCCTGGACTAGGGCTCGCCGCATGTCTGTATGTGCCCCAGGTGAACTTGCATACTGGTCATGCTCAGCAAAACCAGGTCAACAACTTCCGTTGTTCTTATTGCCATGTCTCTATTCCGCATGGCTGGAAGAACAAAAACTTCCTCAATAACCTGAATGATGTGGGTCGTGAAGCCGGTCTAGCCGGTAGTGGCAATCAGGTGCGTAACAAGCAGACCAGTCGTTATTATCGTGGGCCTTATTACAACGGTGCTGTGCTAAAAGTGGTGCAGTTCCGTCAGAGCGGGCAATGGGTGCACAGCAGCTGTGGTTCGGCTGGTGCGCCTGGCAACGGCCTGGTGGGCGGCAATGGCACCTACGGAAACATTCCTTGGATGACAGACCCGGGAGCAGGTAGCGAGGCCTGTAACCTAATACCATGATGGTTTGGTTGCGCAGGTTGGCCTCAACACGGCTAACCTTGCTCGGCATGGCCTTGTTGGCCATCGGCGCCGGATTGAGTTATGGCAATCCGGTTGAAATTTCAGCTTGGGTCTTGACCGCGCCACTACTTTTCTTGGCGCTCAATCTGTTTGCCGCCATTCTTACCCAGCCAGGAATCAACCGCCGCCCCGGCCTGTTGATGTTTCATATTGGTCTGTTGTCCATCTGCATCCTGGCGGCCATCGGACGTTTGACTCATTTCGAAGCCCGCGTCGAGGTGAGTCAAGACAGTGCCTTTGATATGGCGGCCATGGAAGATGTGCAGATTGGGCCATTGCATCAAGGTGAACTGGACAAGATCCAATTTGTCCAACAAGCCTATACGGTTGAATATCGTGCGGGCCTAGTGCGTGGTATCACGCGCAGCCATGTGCTGATTCCGGACAAGCAGGGGGCCTGGCAGCCAAAAGTGGTGGGTGACGATACACCCCTTATTATCGATGGGTATCGTTTTTACACCACCTTTAACAAAGGCTTTGCCGCAGTACTGACCTGGGTGACTGAGCAGGGTGATGCGATGACGGGCACACTGCATATGCCATCCTACCCGCTGTTTGATTATAAGCAGGCCAACAGCTGGACACCGCCGGGTAGTCAGGATGAAATCAAATTCTGGCTGCGCCTCGAAACAGGGTATGACAAAGAGGCGGACTGGCTGCTTGACGGATCAAAGTCAGACGGAGTGTTGGTGGTCAACGATGGCGATCAGCGCATCGAACTACAGCCCGGCCAAGGCATCGAATTGCCAGGTGGGTATTTGCGTTACGAAGCCCTGAGCACCTGGATGGGGTACAAGATATTTTACGACCCCACCCTGACATGGCTATTCATCGCCGCCATGCTGACAGTGTTTGGTTTATGCCTGCACTATTGGAGCAAGTTTCAGAACCAACCCATGACCACGCCAAAGCGGGATGCAAACATGAAGGACAAGGTGAGACAGGCATGACCGGATCAGTAACCGAACTTCCCTGGATGTGGGCAGGGCTATTTGCTTATGCTCTGGCGACGATGTTGGCGTTTCGCACTGTCTGGGCGATGGGCGCTGTGGGTGGCATGGGTAGCGCTGCATTGCCGAGCCGCCAGAGTGAACGCTGGATTTTGATATTTATCATCAGCGGTGTTGTTTTGCTGACCATCGCCCTTGGCGTACGATGGGACCGGCTCGGTCACGGCCCGTTTGTGAATCTGTATGAACTGCTAATGAGTCAACTATTTAGTCTCGGGTTGATTTACTCCATCGTTTACTGGCGCGTGCCCAGCTTGCGTTCCAGTGCTGTCGTGGTGTTGCCATTGATTTGGATTTTAGGCACTTGGATATTGTTCTTAGAGCCGGTCGATAGCCGCTTTCCCCCTACCTATCACAACAACTGGCTCTGGGCACATGTCGGCTTCGGCAAAGTCTTCTTGTCATTTTGTTTGGTAGCGGCTGGCCTGGCAGGTGTCATCCTGTTGCGCACCATTCCTCGTTTCGCGCGCAGCTTTTCCCACATGAACGACGAGTCACTGGATCAACTGGCTTGGCGATTCATGATGCTGGCGTTGGTGTTCGATAGCTTGATGTTGACTGCCGGCGCAGTCTGGGCTCAGGACGCCTGGGGTCGCTATTGGTCCTGGGATGCGCTCGAGACCTCTTCCTTTATTACTTGGCTTTCCATTGGCGCGGGCATCCACGCTCGATTGACCTATAACATTCCCATCCGGCTCGGGGCGCTGGTCATCTTGGCTATCTTTGGTTTGGCCTTTACCACCTATTTCGGCGCGCCATATTACAGCGAAGCGGCACACAAAGGGGTGATCTGATGAATCAATCCGGTTTGGTGGAAAAGACAACGGCCATCACTGCCCTCATGTTGGTGATGGTGATGTTGGCCATGATGTCTGGTTTTGCCAATCGCCCCCAATTTGCATTCAAACCTGCGCTGATGAAAACCGAAGCGCTAATCGATGCTAAAGCCAATCCGGGCGGCCACGCCAAGCAATATCGCCTGGCTCAAATCGACGAACGCTTTCAGCAGGCATTGGCTATGCTACACGCTAAACAATATGACTTTGCCATCAAAGCGCTGCACCGGGTGATTGAGCTGGCGCCCAAAATGCCTGAGGCTTACGTTAACATGGGCTACGCCCTGATCGGCAAGCGAGACTACAAAGCTGCCGCCGACTTTTTCAATGTTGCCACTGAATTGAAACCCTACCAGGCCAATGCCTACTGGGGCTTGGCGGTATCGCTCGAACAACAGGGTGAACTGGAAGCAGCGCTAGGCGCCATGCGAACCTTTATTCACCTTTCACCACCTAATGATCCGTTTTTGCGCAAGGCGCGTTCGGCGCTGTGGGAGTGGGAATCCACCCTCAGGCGTGGCCCCTTGCCCGAGGCTGAACAAGAATGGATCGATCGTCGCAGTGCGGAATGGCAGGAGCGTAACAGCCTTGAGGCCGACGCCCCGACAACGCAAGACCGATCAATTGAGTTGAACTAGGACCAGAGGGCAAGGGCGGCGCTCCTTCTGGTCGTGCGCGAGGTAGCAGTTTTGCTCGCGCACGTTTTTTAAAAAACGTACCTGTACTCATTCAGATTTGAAATTGTAGCGATTTTTTAGCGAAGATATTCAGCCGTAAGTTGCCAGAATCAGTCGCGGCACGATGTGATGTTAATTTCCTATATCCATTATCAAAAATAGCGCCCAGTTCTTGATCGCAGTCAGTGGGTTTGTTCTGAGCGCCACATCTGATAAAACGCTGGCAATATTTCTTAGTAGTTAATCAAAGCCAATATTAAATCCGGCGTTGGTCACCGCTTAGTACGCGTGGCACTAATAAAACCAATCTCACCGACTATAATGAAAAAAGGTATTCGAATGAGAGCTGGGCTTTGTAGATAACTGAACAGTATCGTCGAGTGAAATGGTCAATTATTTAGTCACGCTATAATTTTAAAGGCGAGGTGCTTCAAGCGCTTTTGGTAAATTCAAACGAAATTAAGGGGGGTTAAGTCTATGCAAAAGCTAAACAACATAAATGAGATATTCTGGCCGAGAACCCTGTAAATGCCCGCAGTCTGTCATGCGTTGGTCGAGTATTAAATGCCGCTGACCTTGTCATTGAAACAAAGCTATAACCATATTACGGTGGAATAAATCATCCAATATGTATGCTGCAACAAAGAAAAAGCTGAGTCATAGTGACTCTGATAATGCGCATAAAAGTACACGGACCAAGCATGAATCAAATGGACACGCTAGTTCGTCCCCTTTTTTGCCAAGATATCTATCAAGCTATGCGGCAAAAACACCTCAAATCCAAAAAAAGTGTGAGTCCTGTGAGGCCGAAGTGAAGCAAGACGGGGGTAGAGACAGAAGATCATGCTCTCCCGCTCTTTATGAAACTCAGCATCAGTTCGCCTGATGATCCCTGCGAGCGTGAGGCTGATGATGATCGCCGATCAGGTGATGCGAATGCCAGAGCCAACAATCGAAAACCCGTTAGAAGAGGATGGCGTGCAAGCCAAACCTCTCGCCGAAAACATAACTGCGCCGCTTACATAACACAGCCCGAAGCTGAAGCACTACAACAAACAGTTCAAACTAAAAACGCTACCAATCAAAGTGGCACAGCTTCGACAAATGTTGAAAG
>CALZIQ010000054.1 GCA_945787735.1 uncultured Chromatiaceae bacterium
GCTCAAGGGCGACCACTGCTTTTTCGATGCCCTTGGTTTGCGCCAATAGGGCATTGATGGCGGCCATCACCTTGGCATTGCCTTCAGTGTTGCCCTGACCAATTAATTGATCATAGGCCACACCTTCTTTCTCGGCGCTGTCTACTATGACCTGCATCTTGGCCAGTGTAGCGTCGAGCTGTTCACGCAGTTGTTTGTCTAGCGCGGAATCTTTGGCGGCGACCAGATCAGCAGCACTGGGGCCACTGATCTTGCTGCCATCAACACGTGTATAGCTGCCGGTATAGACATTTTTGATGCTCAGCGCGTCGTTATAGTGAGACCAGTGGGTGTTGTCGCTGAAGCAGTCATGCTCTTCTTCCGGGTCGTGCACCATTAGGCCCAGCTTCATGCGTTCACCGGCCAGCTCGCCGTAAGAGAGGCTGCCCATGCCGGTAAAGATAGTGGCAATGGCTTGTTTGGGATTAGCTTGCAACAGTGTTTGACGCGCTTCGCCGCCCTCGGCCCACTGCGCTGTCATCCACTCCAGTTCATCGATCAGAAGTTCGGTGGCGACTTTTAGATAAGCTGCGCGCCGGTCACAGTTGCCCACGTTGCAGCTTTTCACATCATAATCGCTGGCGGGGCGGTTGCCTGCCCCCGGGCCGGTGCCGTTCAGGTCCTGGCCCCAGAGCAGGAATTCGATGGCGTGATAGCCGGTGGCCACATTTGTCTCGACCTCATCGATTTCGTGCAGAGTCTCACTCAGCAGTTCTTTAGTGATGTTTGTGGCATCGATGGTCTGGCCCGACAGCATCAGTGTTTTATTGGCGATGATGTTGGCGGTGTAGTAGTAGTTTTCATCCGACTCGTCACCATAGCTGGCGGCGACGTAGTCGATCAGGCCTTCATCCAGCGGCCAGGCGTTGACCTTGCCTTCCCAATCATCGACGATGGCGTTGCCGAAGCGGTAGGCCTCGGTCTGTTGGTAGGGCATGCGTGCCTCTTTCCAGGCGGCGCGGGCTGATTTCAGATTTGACTCAGTCGGGGTGGCGATCAGCGTGTCGACTGCTTTTAACAGGTCTTTGGCTGTGATGAGCGAGTCTTCATACATGGCGTGAGCCAGATCAGCGTAGTGGTTGATGACGTCTTTTTCTGCCGGGGCGGCCCAAGCCTGGCCTGCCAGGCAGACCCCGGCGATGAGTGAAAGTGTTTTGTTCATTAGGACTTCCTTTTGTACATCAGTGGTTGTTGTTAATAATGATCGTAATGATAATGATTGTTATTTACTTGTCAATATCCAGAGTTCAAATAAGGCTTATAGAGGCAGATATTTTTTATATGTTTGCGGTTTAAACTTGACATGAGTCCGTACTCATACTTAAATTAAGTATGAGTACATTTCGGGACTTCGCATGAGCAGCCAAACATCACGCATTTCAGTAACACATAATCCGTCCATTTCTGGTGTGGATATGGCCGCAGCGGGGTTGACTGCCTTTTTTTCCATTGCAGAAGAGTGGGCGCTAAATACGGAACAGCAGCAAGTACTGCTGGGCAGTCCGGGCCGGTCGACCTATTTCCAATGGAAGCGTAACCTGCGGGGTAATCTGTCACGTGATACGCTCGATCGCCTAAGCTATCTGCTGGGCATTTATAAAGATCTTCACATTTTGTTTTCAAGCAACCATGTGCAGCAATGGCTGCACAATACCAACGACAACCCCATGTTTAGCCAGCAATCACCACTGGACTATATGTTGAGCGGCAGTCTGGTAGCACTGGCAGATGTTAGACGTTACCTTGACTGGGCACGCGGTTAACATTCAATAGCCTGCTATATTCAATGACACCACAACCTCCTTTAAAGCGCTCACGCGCACGCCAATATCGCATTATCGCCACGTGTCATCCTCCAGTAAATTTCTTTGAGAAACATGTTCCAGCCGAAATGATGGACGCGCTTTGGGCATTGGAATCACAAACCAACCCGCGTCTGTTGGATGAGGCTGGAGATTTGCGTCTGGTCGCACCTGAAGATCGCGTCACCGGCCCGTGTGCCACCATCGTCATGGCTGCGTTTACACACATCGGTTATGCGACGCGTTTTACTGATGGCAGTTATGGCGTTTATTATGCCGCGCGCAGTGAAGAGACAGCGATTCGAGAGACGGTGCATCATCGCGAAATCATTGCCCGGGATGCGCATCTAGATGAAGGCCAGTTTGAAATGCGGGTTTGGCTAGGCAATATTCAGAAACCGTTGTTTGATATCACTGCGCCGGAATATGAGGAACTTCACGATGACGCACCTCGCCCGGAAGATCATCCCAAGGCCCAGGCATTTGCCAAGCAGCTCAGGTCAGAAGGCGCGTGGGGATTGTATTTCCGTAGTGTGCGGCATGCAGGGGGTGAATGCATTGCCGCTTTTCGTCCACCGGCCGTGTCATTGCCCACACAGGGTGCGTTATTGGTCTATGCCTGGAATGGTGAAAAAATAATTCATGTCTATAGTCGTTCGGAGCCTATCATTACGTTTTAACCCGATAATGTTTTCGTAAAGCTGCATTTAAAGAAGTAGCTTTAATTGAACTAAACTGAAATAGGAAGCAGTTGATCAAGGGGAAGGACGGACTGAAATGAGCATGCGTCTGATATACCGAAATTTGGTTTTTATTTCAATCCATGTTGTTTTTACTGTTGGTGTATGTTGGGCGAATACGAGTGAGCTTCAAGCGGGTCGTTTCGCCTATGTGCCCAATCTTCAGGCAGGATCAGTATCGATCTTTGCAGTTGATGATAAAGGTAAATTGCATGCACGTGGCAACATTAAGGTGGGCAGTGCGCCACGCAATCTAATTGCAGTCGGGCGGGCCGTCTATCTGGTTGATGTGTGGGACCATAAACTTAGCGTCTTTAGCATCGATGCACAAAGCGGAGGTCTCACGCCCAGCGCGGTGTTGACGACAGGCCAAAGTCCGGAAGCTGTCGCAGTTGATCCCCATGGTCGTTTTGTCTACGTCGTCAATGGCGATAGCCACGACATCTCGGCCTATCGTATTCAAAATGAGCAGGGTGATCTGGTAGAAATTGGTCGCTATGCTTCAGGCCAATATCCCACCGCACTGGCGTTCGATCCTTGCGGGCGTTTTTTATATGTCACCAACTATCTTGATCATACGGTTTCGGCCTTTACGGTTGATTCTGACAGCGGCGCCCTCGAAAGCCTGGGTTTATTTAACGCTGGTGATAATCCCGCCGCTGCGGTTGTTGACCCAACAGGGCGGTTTTTATACGTCGCCGACGGTATTGGAAGCACCTTGTCCAGCTTCCGTATCAAACCAGAGCTTGGCACGCTTGGTTTAGTTTCTAGAATCGCGGCCCCAGAATACCCGTATGCCATCGTCATCAATCCAACAGGTCGTTATCTTTACACGGCAAACTTCGGCAGCGATGATGTGACCACTTATGCTATTAATGCAGAGACGGGGATTCCACGTATTATTGATAAGATAGCCGCAGGCATCGGTGCGTTTTCCATCACCATGGATGCCGCAGGCGAACGCGCCTATGTCGCCAATCTTCGCGCCAGTAGTCTGAGTGTTTTTAACGTGCATGCAGAAGAGGGCACACTGGAACCAGTCGAAACAGTGCAGGCAGACCCAGGCAGTGCAACGCTGATGTTAAATAGTGTGATCAGTGGGGCAATGCCGGCAAGCTGCATCAATTAAAGACTTGATGGCTATCTTTCAGGCGCGGCAGGGTTTTTATTTATCAACTGCTCCGCATTAAGCAACTCATTCTGGTTATTGATATTGATGAAGCAGCCAGGTTCTGGAAAATGGACGATGGTATGCTGTTGTTCCAGCATCCACCTTTCCACTTTTAAATGCCCCGCTCGAATGCTTTCTTCCAAAACGAGTGCAAGCGAACGTGAAAGCAGTGCCACCAGGGGTTGCAGGCGCTGGCCGTCATGTACTATGCAAACATCGCTGGCGTCCTGTTTGAGTTGTGCCAGCAGCGTCGATGCCAGTGTGGCGGGCAGAAAAGGGGTGTCGCAGGGCACCACCAGCAGATAGTCCGTGCGGCACTGTTGCAGTGCAGTGGCAATGCCGGCCAGCGGGCCTGGGTAGTCTTGTTGTGGATCGCTCAACACCGGATAACCAAAGTTTTTGTATTCTTCAAGATTGCGATTGGCGCTGATGAGTAGCTCGCCGACCTGAGGTTTGATCCTGTCGATAACATGCTGAACCAAGGGTTTGTCAGCCAGCCGGATCAACCCCTTGTCGAGTCCCTGCATACGCTGGGCACGGCCACCGGCCAATATCACCGCTGTAATTTCTGTTTGCAACATGTGTCCTAATACTCGATGACCATAATGAATAGCAGCCGATTATAGCTTTGGCACTATTAACGCAACAACAAGAGTTAACAGGCTCTGACAATCTCAGAGTAGAGCAGGGCGTGACATCCGCCTAAAAATCCGTACCCTGGTAGACCATTTTAAGAGTCTATTGATTACATTCGGAGTGCAGCCCATGGGAAATTCACTTTTTGACCAGCTAAAAAAAAGTGGCCTAGTCGATAAAAACAAAGCACAGAAGGTCAAACAAAGCCAATATAAAAGCAAAAAGCAGAAGAGCAAAAAAGGCTCGGCCAGTGAGATAGATGAAGCCAAGTTGCAAGCTCAAAAAACCCATGCTGAAAAAGTCGAACGCGACCGTCAGTTAAACCAGCAGCGCAAAGAAGAGGCGGAGCGCAAAGCCATTGTCGCCCAGATTAAACAACTGATCGAAACCAATCGAATCGAAGAGCGTGACGGCGAGGTTGTTTATAACTTTACAGACGCTAATGTGGTCAAACGTATTTATGTGTCAGAGAAGATACACAAACATCTTACCACCGGCCGCCTGGCAATCGCAAAGCTGGGAGAAGGCTACGAACTGGTGCCAGTGCCCGTGGCAGAGAAAATTAAACAGCGTGATGAACAATTTATCATTATGAGTGACTCTACCGCCGAACCAGAGTTGGATGAGGAAGATCCATATGCTGACTATAAGATTCCGGATGATTTGATGTGGTAAAGGAGTAACTTCTTTCCGTATCAAATGTGTTTATTACTCAGAGCTAGTAAGTAGTTAGACGACTGAGTAGTGGTTCTAATTCGAGGTCAGAACAAGTTCAGTTTATCTGATTGGATGGATAATTTGCCATGAAGAGCCATTCGTAAAGTACCCTGTTAACGACCGGTCAATGCTGATTAGCATCATTCAGGATTGGGCTGTAAATTACAGTCGGGTAGGGTGCGCATCGCGCACCAAATGCCTCGAACAGTGAATAAATAAACCACCCAGTGATGGGCGTGGGGACCGATTTCAAAATGGTGCGCAATGTGCGCCCTACGTCCTGCAATTTACAGTCAAGGGCTCAAACAAGTCTTTCGTAACTGAAGAGTTGAAATGTAATAAATCGATAAACATATTGTCTCGGTTTCTAACTGAATCCATTCTTGATGCTCGAGAATCCACTGAACAATAACCACTTGGGGATGTTTCGCGTCAGGCGTGACGCACCACTTACATCCAACTTGCCACTGGACTTTGCCTTAGATAGCGTAGTGTCACCGAGCCACAGTTGAGTCATCGTTTTTAAATCACTGACGAAACTCACATCTGGATCAAAGCCTGGGTCATCAACACACAGATCGATATCGTCATTTTCTGCCAGGATCCACCAATGCCTGTATTTTTTATCCAGGTCTTTGAACTTAAAGTGCAAGACCGTACGGCCTTGAGGCAATGCCGAACTATTAATGGTGCGGCGCATGTCCCACATTAACAATTCAACACTCAGGTCGTCTTTCGACATCTGGCTTCGTACCCAGCGAGCGCCCCACTCACCCAGCCCCATAACGATGGGTTCCAGTTCGCGCCCGGCTTGGGTGAGGTGGTACTCCTGGCTTTTTTGATCATGGGATCGTTTGCGCTCGATCAGGCCACGCGCCTGTAAGGTTTTGAGTCGCTGCGACAGCATCGTGGGTGAGATTAACGGTAGGCCGCGTTTGAAATCATTATAACGATGGCTACCGCACAATAATTCGCGCATTAATAGCAGTGTCCAGCGTTCTCCCAATGCCTCGCAGGCTTTGGCGATTGGACAAAACTGTCCGTAACCCTTCATAGCCATCCCCTTGAGCTCTATACCCCAACAACTACAGTTTTCGTAGTTTAAACTACAGCTTTCGTACTTAACAGTCCACAATCTGTCTGCTTTACTTGCTGTACACAGTCAAACAGAAAAGGATGGTCACTATGAACAATAAAAAAACATACAACGGCAGCTGCTTTTGTGGCGCTGTCAAATTTACGCTAAGCAGTGATCCAGCCCTTATGGCATATTGCCATTGTGAGTCGTGTCGGCATTGGTCTGCGGGACCTGTCAGTGCCTTTACCTTATGGAAACCTGAGACCGTCCATATCACACAAGGGGCGGACAGTATTGCTAGCTATAATAAAACTCCAGGGAGTGCCCGCAAGTGGTGCAAGGAATGTGGCGGGCATCTCTTCACCGAGCATCCGGACATGGCCTTAACGGATGTTCCTGCTGCGGTCATTCCGGACTTTCCCTTTGAGCCTGTCCTGCATGTGAATTATCAGGAGGCTGTGCTGCGTATGAAGGATGGATTGCCAAAAATGAAAGATCTGCCAGCAGAAGCAGGAGGTTCAGGCGTGACATTACCCGAGTAACATGATGAATTCCTGCTTAGCCTACGCACATCGTTAGATAAAACAATAATAGAGGTATAACCAAATGACCAAGCTGGCCATTGTTCAAAAATCACCGGTATTCCTGAACAAGGAAAAAACTATCGCAAGCGCGGTTAGTCTAGTTGAAGAAGCGGTAGTGGCCAGCGCTAAACTGGTCATATTTACCGAGGCCTTTATCCCCGGCTATCCCGCCTGGATATGGCGTTTAAGACCCGGAGGTGATTATGGTGTATCAGCAGAAATCCATTCCCGTCTTTTACAAAATGCCGTTAATCTTGAAAGCGATGATTTAAAGCCCCTTTATGACGCAGCGAAACAACACAATATCACCATCGTCTGCGGAATGGATGAAAGGGAAAGCCAGCTTAGTCGGGCAACACTTTACAACACCGTCATCGTCATTGGCCCCGATGGCAAACTGTTAAACCGGCATCGAAAATTGATGCCAACAAATCCAGAACGCATGGTCTGGGGCTTTGGTGATGCCACTGGCTTGAAGGTGGTTGACACACCGAGTGGTCGAATTGGAACGCTCTTATGCTGGGAGAGCTACATGCCTCTGGCACGATATGCGTTATATGCACAGGGTGTGGAGATCTACATTGCCCCCACCTATGACAGTGGTGATGACTGGATAGGTACCTTGCAGCATATTGCTCGTGAAGGCTGCTGCTGGGTTGTGGGGAGTGGGAATATTTTGAAAGCTGAAGATATTCCAGATGATTTTCCCGAGAAGGAAACGCTATACCCGGACAATGAAGAGTGGATCAATCCAGGTGACTCTGTTGTCATAGCACCTGGTGGAAAACTAGTCGCTGGCCCGATGAGAAAAGAAGAAGGCATTTTGTATTGTGATATCGATTGTGAGCGTGCGGCTGATTCCAAACGAGCACTTGATGTGGCTGGCCATTATTCACGACCAGATATTTTCACGCTGCATATAAATACTAAGGAGCAGTCTCCGGTTAAATTTGATTAGCCTGCAAGGGAAATTATACAAGCGCACCTGTTAACCATGAGGAGGAGAAACCAAGACACAACAACGCCAACGAAAATTGTTGGGTACTTGTATAAACCCTTCGGCCGGGGGGCGCTTTTTAAATGCAATCCGAGCATGACCGGTGGATTGCCGGTGACGAGTGCTGCGTAGTTATCGAATTCACCAGGTTTGGGAACTCGGGTAGGATGCGCATCGCGCTCCAAGTGCTCCGAAAAATGAATAAATAAACTACCTCGTGATGGGTATGGGGGGCGGATATCGAAATGGTGCGCAATGCGCACCCTACGTTTGGGCTGTCCCATCGAATAGTGTGCAATTGTCCAGGTGCTACTCGCTTCTGCTGCTCACAAACGCCTCGAACTGCTCAGCTGGCAGTGGCTTGCTGAAATAGTAACCCTGCATTTCGTCACAGCCATTTTCGAGCAAGAACTCCAGCTGCTCTTTTGTTTCCACTCCCTCGGCGATGGTTTTCAGGCCGAGTCCCTTGGCCATATTAATGATGGCTCTGACGATCGCCTTGTCTTCCGGGTCTTCGGCAATATCACTAACAAATGAGCGATCAATTTTAAGCCTGTAAACGTGGAAGCGTTTAAGCTGGCTAAGTGACGAGTAGCCGGTGCCGAAGTCGTCAATCGACATGTACACACCACGCTGGTGCAGGTCGTCCATTACCGCCACGGCATTGAGCGGGTTGTCCATGGCGACCCCTTCGGTGAGTTCCAGCTCCAGATACTCGGGAGAGAGCCCCTCCTGGTGGAGTATTTGTGATACCAGTTCGGGCAGGTGAGCATGACGGAATTGCACCGCCGAGAGATTGACGGAGATATTCATCGGCGGCAGGCCACTTTCCATCCATGCTTTTAACTGGCGTACCGCACTACGCAGCACCCACTCGCCGATGGTGATGATTGCGCCGCTATCTTCTGCCAGCGGGATAAATTCAGCCGGTGAAACCGGCCCCAGCTCGTGATGCTGCCAGCGCAGCAGCGCCTCTGCACCAATGATGCGGCCACTGGCTAAGTCTATCTGTGGCTGGTAGTGGAGCAGCAACTGGTCCCGTTCCAGCGCCCGCAGCAGCGCACTCCGCAGCATCAGCTTGTGTATTGAACGGGTCTGCATCTCACTGGTGAAGAAGCGGTAATTGTTTCGGCCATCACGCTTAGCACGATACATGGCGATATCGGCGCTCATGGAGAGGGAATTGAAATCCTTGCCATCGGCGGGATACAAGGCAATGCCGATCGAGGGTGTGATGAGCAGCTCATGCTGTTCAATCAGGTAGTGTTGGGAGATGATCTCCAGCAGTTTTTCCACCACCCGCGCCGCGCCGTCGGTATTGATGCCGGGCAGCAGAAGGATAAACTCATCCCCCCCAAAACGTGCAACGGTATCCTCCTCGCGCATAGTTGTCTGCAGGCGCTTTGCGACTTCTATCAGCAGCAGATCACCGATGCGGTGACCGAGCGTGTCGTTGATGTGTTTGAAATGATCGAGGTCAATGAAGATCAATGCCAGGGTCTGATTGTTGCGGTGGGCCATGCTGATCGCTTGATTAATGCGGTCGTGGAGCAGTGTTCGGTTTGGCAGGCCCGTGAGCGAGTCGAAATGGGCCAGTTGCTGAATACGCGCCTCGGCTTGTTTGCGTTCGGTGATGTCATAGGCCAGCACCAGCTCTGCATCCCGGCCATCAAACTCAATCTTGTGAGAGGAGATTACGACATCGATGAGTGTGCCATCTTGTTTGAGGTGGCGCCAGACGCCGGCATTGTCGATGCCCGTTTCAACCGGGTGGGCGAGATTTTTCCGTAGCCGCGGTATATCCTCCGGCGGTCTAATATCCTCGATGGTCATGGCCAGAAACGCGTCTTGGCTGTAGCCATAATGATCTACGGCGGCATCATTGACCGCCAGAAAGCGCAGGGTCTCGAGGTCGAAGACCCACATGGGATGAGGGTTGGCCTGGAACAG
The DNA here is from genome assembly GCA_945787735.1 of uncultured Chromatiaceae bacterium. GTDB lineage: Bacteria > Pseudomonadota > Gammaproteobacteria > Tenderiales > Tenderiaceae > Tenderia. The sequence continues at coordinate 9,715 of CALZIQ010000054.1, forward strand.
TTCGCGGTAACGTGACTCACTGTCGCGCAACGCATTTTCGACCACTTTATACTCGCTGATCTTCTGCTCCAGATCGGCCGCATAGTGCTGGCTGGATTGGTAGAGCTGGGCATTCTCGACAGCGAGGGCTGCTATGTTGGCAAGGGGGAGAGCGAGGTCGATCTGTGCCTCGGAAATGGGTTGTGGCGCACCGACGCTGGTAACGATGAGTATTCCCAAGACCCGTGTGTCGACAAGCAGTGGCAAATACAGGATGGAACGCAAACCTCGGAGTTCGGTAACGCTTTGTTCCGCAGCTGTAAGCGCGGTTGTTGCCGTGTCGGCCATGAAAACCGGTTGGCGGGTGGTGATTGCCTGGTGGATGTGAGGGTGATCGGCCAGCGGCGCATTACGCAGTTCTTCCGGAAACTGCAGTGGCAGTGGTGGGGTGGTCGCCCACAGTCGCAATGTTTCGTCCTCCAGAAGATAAATGGCAGCGTTTTTGAATCCCGAGAGTTCGGTAACGCGGTCGGTGATTGTTTGAAGTACCTCGTGCAGGTCAAGCGTGGCGGTAAACTCCTGGCTTACCTTTAACAACGCCGCGAGCTTTTCTGAGTGCTGCTGAATTTTTTCATTAGCCAGCTTACGTTCGGTAATGTCGGTAATGACCCCGTCTAGCCAGGCAACATTGCCTTGCCCATCGAAGCTTGCCTGCCCTTTCTCCAGTACCCAACGCACCTTGCCATCAGCATGGATGATACGGTATTCGAGGGTGTAGGGGGCATGGCGGGCCACGCCAGCCCTAGCCTCAAGATCGACCCTGGCCGCGTCGTCCGGATGGATGATGCTGGCGTAGGAGCGCACCCGGTTGTCAATGAAATCAGCGAGCGGATAACCGCTTAGGGTTTCGATGTGATCGCTGACGAACATGACCGTCCAATGCTCATCCAGGGCGCAGCGATAGACTGTGCCGGGAATATTCTGGACCAATGTCTTGAATTCGGCCTCGCGCGAATGCAGAGCTGCCTCAGTCTGCCGCTGTGCGGTAATGTCGATGACAGTGCCAATGTGGCCAACTAACCCGCCGGCCGAGTCTTCTTCAGCCATGGCTTGTCCCAGCACCCAACGTATCGTCCCATCGGGTAGCTGAAAGCGACACTCCATGCTGAAGTTCTTGCGATCCCGTGCCGCGGCATACCAGGCACTGGTAACCTGTTCCCGGTCATCAGCATGTATGGCTTGCGCCCAACCTGTGCCGAGTGCATCTGCCGCCATTATGCCGGCAATTTCGCACCAGCGTTCGCTGACATAGGTGCAGTTGCCTTGCGCATCGGTACGGAAAATTCCCATCGGGCTGATCTGTGCCAGTGTCTCGAGCGCTTGCTCAGCCATATGCGACTGTGCCGGTTGTATTGCGGTTTCACCCGCTAGCGGGGCTTGATCTTTAGGTTTTCCGCTCATGGCTATCCTGTTAACAGGCCTAGTTATTGCTTGGATTATTCATTTCAGTACAGCACTGATCTGTTGAACTGGCAAGTAACCTATAAAAGGTATGACCGTTTGCTAGAATTCCGCGGGCCTACCTACTCTTTGTTCTCCCGCTTCTGAGTAAACACCGAATTACCCCGCCATGAATTCAAACCACCCTTCAAGCACAACTAGATTAGGGCGCATTGCAGTATTGTTTTTATGTGGTATTCATCCTTCTCATATCCATACATTAAAAGATGTCGTTGATATGTATTTTTAGTGTGCGTCGATATAGCTATACGCACTTGCATGGTGCGGTCAGTGTGTTCGTTTTTGTCATGGTCATGGCTGTTCTATAATTTTTTTCAAAACTAAAACATAGGTTTATCAAGTTATTTTCGTTGTTGGCATAACCATTGCTGAGTCTGAATGTCAGGTATTTTGATTTGCAGGGTACGGTAAAGGGCAATGGCATCCGCAGTTCTGAAAGAAAGTTTTATCAATCGCGCCGCTGTGACGAGCGCTGATCCTATTGTCATCATTGGTACCGGTCCTGTTGGTGTGCGCACGGTGCAAGAGTTGTTGCGCACGAACCCGGGGCAAGAAATTGTCATTTATGGCGATGAACCTTGGGAGCCTTACAACCGTGTGCGACTGACTCAGATGTTGGCAGGGCATTCCACTTGGGCGGATGTGTTTAAGTCTTTGGTGGTGGCTGACTTACCTAATCTTGAAAAGCGTTACAACTGTCCAATCGTTGAGATTGATCGTCATGCTCGAATAGTGGTGGATGCTATGGCATATCGCCAACGCTATTCAAAGCTGGTAATGGCTGTCGGCTCGCGGCCGCATGTGCCCAATATCCCGGGTGTTGATCTTGATGGCGTGTTTACCTTTCGCAATATGTCTGATGTGCAGGGCTTGTTGGCACGGCGTGTGCGCAGTCGTCAGACTTTAGTGATCGGTGGGGGTCTGCTTGGCATCGAAGCGGCTAAGGCTTTGCAGCGCAGTCATACGGCTGTTTCCATTATCGAACATGGCAGCAGGTTGATGGAACGCCAGCTGGATGAACGCGCCGGCGAGATGATTCGTGAGCATCTTATGGCGTTGGGGATCAAAAGTTATCTTGGTGATAGCGTTAAACAGATTCTTGGCGACCGGCTTGTCGAAGGTGTGCGTCTGCGCAGTGGCCGTGAGTTGGCCTTTGATACCGTGGTGATTGCAACCGGCATTGTACCCAATACCAAACTGGCGCGAGATGTTGGTATTAGTGTCGGCCGTGGCATTCGTGTTAATGATCATCTGCAAACCTCTGATCCAAATATTTATGCCGTAGGTGAGTGTACTGAACACCGTGGTCAAATCTATGGCCTGGTCGCACCAGGGCTGGAGCAGGCTTCGGTAGCTGCGCATTCTATGCTTGGCAAGAAGGCCGCTTACAAGGGCAGTATTTCGGCGGCGAATCTTAAAGTAGTCGGCAGGAATGTGTTCAGCATCGGTTGTGTGACTGAAGAGGAAATTACCAATATCGATCATTGTGTTGAATACAGTTCGCCTTCTTCGGAAAGCTATCGCAAGCTGGTGTTGCGACAGGGTAGGCTGATGGGTGCCATCGCGGTTGGCAAATGGAATGAAGTCAGCCGGATACAAGAAGGCGTTACCTTTCGCCGCCGGATTTGGCCCTGGCAGCTTCTACGCTTCAAACGTACAGGCGAACTATGGCCTACTCAGGTTAGTGATGATGTTCGCCAATGGCCCGCGACAGCGGCGGTATGTAATTGCACCGGTGTCACACGTGGTGCACTGAGTGCCGCGGTCGCTGGTGGCTGTCAAACTGTTGAAGCGCTGGCAGAGTGCACTGGCGCATCAACGGTGTGCGGAAGCTGCAAACCCAAGCTGGCGCAACTGCTGGGTGAGTCTGCTGAAGCGACGGTGGACAAAGGTCGCACTGCATTGTTTGTCATGTCAGCGCTTGGGCTTGTAGCCGCTCTGCTGACGCTGCTTATGAATCCGATTTCCTTTGCTTCAACCGTTCAGGTTGACTGGCACCTTAGTCAACTCTGGACAAATAGTTTTTATAAGCAGGTTAGCGGTTTTACATTATTAGGATTGTCGCTGGTGGCGATGCTGTTGTCGCTACGCAAGCGAGTCAAAAGAGTTTCATTTGCAGCATACGGTTATTGGCGTGTCATGCATGCCGTGCTCGGTGTTTTAACGCTTGTTGTGTTGCTGCTGCATACCGGCTTGAGTATGGGGCAGAACCTGAATTTTATGCTCATGTTCTGCTTTATGGGGCTGGCATTGGTGGGTGCATTTGCCGCAGGTATGACGGCTTATGAAAGCGGCAAGGCTAGTTTGGCGCTGGGTCGTTGGCGGCGCTGCACTACATGGGCACATATTTTTTTATTCTGGCCATTGCCGGTATTGCTCGGTTTTCACGTTCTCAAGAGTTACTACTTTTAGGCGGGCAAGATGCAAACAAGCAATATCAAATGGTGGGGAATGTGGTTGCTACTAAGCACAGGCTTTGGTGCTTATAACGCTTATGCCCTGCTAGGCGAAGACAAATCCCTGTATCTGCCGGGGGAGACTAGTCACGGTCATTATCAGATCGAGATGGTTTGCGATGCGTGTCATGGCGAAGCTTTCGAGGGGGCTGAGGCAATCCAGGCGGCTTGTGTGAAGTGTCATGGCAGCGAGTTGAAGAAGGTGCGTGATTCCCATCCCAAGAGTAAATTCACCGACCCGCGTAATGCCGACCGGGTCGAAATCCTGGATGCTCGTGTGTGTGTCACCTGCCATGTGGAACATAAGCCGGAGAGAACCGCCACGATGGGTGTGACATTAGCGGAAGACTTCTGTTTTTATTGTCATCAGAAAGTGGCTAAGGATCGTCCCAGCCATGAGGGTATGGCTTATGACACCTGCGCCAGCGCTGGTTGCCACAACTACCATGATAATCAGGCACTGTACGAAGACTTTTTAGTCAAACATGCTGCTGAGCCGGTGGTGTTACCCGATGCAGAGCTACCAAAAAGTAACTACAGCGAATGGCTAAAGCAAGTCGAAGACAAACAGGTAGAAGCATTGGCTGTGAAGGATGCCGATGCGCCTATCGGTAAAAAGCTTGATGCTGTCGAAACCTTACGCTGGGCCAACTCGGGCCACGCCCAGGGTGGCGTTAATTGTTCAGGCTGTCATGTGGATGAAACGCTGCAGCCGGGTTGGATCGATAAACCAGATCTCCAGCTTTGTCAAACATGTCATGGCAAAGAAGCTGAAACATTTCAAGCCGGAAAACACGGTATGCGATTGGCACAAACGCTTTCACCTATGAGCCCTGCGTTAGCTCGCCAACCAATGAAGGATGATCAACACAATACCATTTTGGGATGCAGCACTTGCCATGGAGGGCACAGTTTTAATCTCAAGCAGGCAGCAACAGAAAGCTGTCTTGAATGTCATGATGATCAGCACACGCGTGCTTACAAAACGTCAGCCCATTACGAACTTTGGCAACAAGAAGTAGCAGGCGAGCTGAATGAAGGGAAAGGGGTTTCCTGTGCTAGCTGTCATATGCCACGTCTGATCACAAAGCAGAAAGGTTATCAACGTGTGCTGGTTCAGCATAATCAGAATTTCAATCTACGGCCCAATGAAAAGATGCTGCGCGATGTTTGTATGCAGTGTCATGGCTACGAATTTTCTGTGAACGCCCTGGCGGATGAAGCACTCATCAACAACAACTTTGCCGGCAAACCCAACGTTGTGATTGAGAGTGTGGATATGGCCATCAAGCGTGAACGGGAAAAGAAAGCCAATCCCGGCTGATGTTTTCGATTAATTACTATTTATTTTTTGCAGAAGGAGAGAGACATGAAACGAGTAAACCATAAAGTTATAGCCATTGCCCTAGCGGGTGCATCCCTGACACTGACGGGTTGTGGAGAAGACGCCGGCACAGCAGTGTCAGCAGGTGTATCACCCCAGAAGATGAGTGATGCGCTGTTCGCGGTGATGGAGGCAGATCGTGCCGTATACACCAAAAAGGTGATCAATCGTCTTGTCAAAGACGAAAAAGTGATTAAGGCAAGCGAGCATTGGGAGGATAACAAAGCATTGCCATTGCCGGCACAGATGTTCCGCATGGGGTCTGAGCGAGTGGCCGAAAAGACTTCGGATTTCAGTTATTCACTCATCTCGGCCTGGCCTATCAATAAACAGAATGCCCCCAAGACTGAAGCTGAAAAAGAAGGCGTGAAGTACATTGAAGAGAATCCTGGTAAAAACTTCTACAAAGAAGAAATGCTGGGTGGCATCACTTATTTCACCGCTATTTATCCTGATGTGGCTGTGGCACCAGCGTGTGTGAGCTGCCATAACGACCATAAAGACACGCCTAAAACTGACTTCAAGATTGGCGATACCATGGGTGGGGTGGTGATTCGTATTCCGCTGTAAAACATCAACACAAGCCTGGGCATTAACTTGCCCGGGCTAATTCTTTAGATTGCGCTTTTTTGACGCATTATCAATCAGAAAAAACCTTATTTGGTGCAAGCATCTGCAATGTTGCACTGTTATTTAGCATTACTGTCCATTGTTCACGCCATATTTGGGCGTTTTCAAAAGATGGAATAGAAGTTGCTTATGTCTCTGCTGAATATTCAACATGTTCAAACATTAGAGCGTTTGCAGTAGGTATGGAATGAATTTACGCGTGTTATTGATCGACCATGAACGAGGTAGGGCGGCGATCCTGGAACATGCCTTGATAGACAGTGGCTATGAAGTTGTCGCACGTGTCGCTATGCACGATGATCTGCTGCACAAGGTGGAGGAGGTCGAGCCGGATATCGTCATTGTCGATATGAAATCACCTGACCGAAATATCCTCGAAACCATCCGTAGTTTCAATTACGTTCAACCCAGGCCAATTGTTATCTTCGCCGAGAAGAGCGATCAGGTGACCATTGCCGAAGCGGTAAAAGCAGGCGTGAGCGCATATGTCGTTGATGGGTTTGCGCCAAATCGATTGAATCCAATTATAGAAGCCGCCATTGCCCGGTTTCATGAGTTTCAGTCTTTACGCAGCGAGCTGGAAGATACCAAAAATAAACTGCAAGATCGCAAACAGATAGACAAGGCAAAAGGCATTTTGATGAAACAAAAGGGGGTGTCTGAGGAAGAGGCTTACCAAGCCTTGCGCAAAATGGCCATGGACAAAAATCTTAAAATAATCGATGTGTCGCGCAATGTAATTTCGGTTGCGGAGTTATTGAATTAAGTAAAATATCAGGGCTGAAAACTCAGCACCTGTCGTGGTTGAGAATACAAGTGCGGTTGGAGAGCGAGAAATCAGAACTGGTTTTTTTGCTTTTTTCGGTTATCGACTGTGCAGCTGAGGATTTAAGGCTGAATGTATGAATAGTCAGGATCATAGGCTGACTAAGCTGCATAATTACATTTGTGCGTTGGTTAAAAACACCAAGGCATGAATTGCCAACCAGCCACTCATTAGCAATCCCCCCGCCAGGGCGACGCCAAAGCCACCAACTGATAAGGCAAGTTTTGACATGTTTACGGCATAGTTTTTCATTGTGTGCATTTTATTATTTCTCCCACCCCAAATATGATTGAGTACTCTGTCAGAGATGTCAGCTTCTGATAGCTGCTATGAGACAACAAAGGCGTAAGTCGTTCAAGATGGGATCTGTAAAACATTGTCATATCCCAACGATCAATAGATGGCGGTTAGCAATGTCCCTTGCCCATCTTGGGACAGCAACGCTGCTTTTAAAATAGTGTTAACAGGCCCTAGATAGTGTGTTACTTGACTAATAACTGGATGCTGGGTGATTTTGAACACTTCCAGTAAATATCGAAGGAAGATAAATATGGAAATGCCCTCAGAGACGGATACACATAGCAAACTCATCGGTTACATTCTTTGGATCTTTGGCTTTCTAGGTTCGCACCGTTTTTACTATGGAAAACCAGTAAGTGGGACCCTATATTTTTTTACGCTGGGTTTGCTTTTCATCGGTTGGATTATTGATCTTTTTCTCATTCCCAGTATGGATCGGCAAGCGGATCTGCGATTTATTTCTGGTCCCAAAAGCTATAATTTGACCTGGATATTATTAACCTTCCTCGGTGTTTTTGGCATTCACCGCTTTTATATGGAAAAGTGGTTCACCGGTCTTCTCTATCTATTGACAGGTGGGTTGTTGCTGATTGGCGTGATCTATGACTTTTGGACCTTGAATCAACAACTCAGTGAAATCAATACCACAGAGAAGCAAAAGGCGTAGTGTGTTGCATGTCAGATGGGGCTTGAAATTCCACATTGATGATTTTTCACAACAAGTAAATTCTCGCTTCACTTTAATACAACTTAATGGCACTCAAATAGTGCAAACTCAATTCATGCATGCACAGTGTGAATGCAATATTTCTGCAACAGTCTTCGTAAAATCTGCATAAAAACGTATTACCAAATAATAAACAACGACTTATAAATTTGGCACGGGACCTGCTTTGATCAGTTACGATGAAATACACTGGCCAATGGCGGCCAGTATTTTATTAATAAAAATTTAATTCAGGATAACGGCGTCCACTCGCACAACAGTTTTTCTGTTGTCTGTGTGTGGGCGCTTTTTTTGTGGTGAAAAATAGAGAAGGAAGATAGATCGATGAAACACGAAACTGTTATGGCATTCCGAAAGAAAGTGACTCCGGCGTTGTTGGTTTCGGCCGTGATGGCCGGTGGTCAGACCTCTGTTGCAAATGCGGGCACTTTGGCCGAAGCCATCACTGGCGGTAAAGCCGGGCTGGATCTTCGTTACCGTTATGAAATGGTTGATCAAACCGGCATTACAGAGGATGCCACTGCATCGACATTGCGCACACGCTTGAACTATTCAACCGGTGATTACAACGATTTCAGCGCATTTCTTGAGTTTGATGATGTGACTGCCTTGGGCGATGTTGAATATAACGATGCCGCGGCGTTGCCAACGTCGCAAACTATGTATCCTGTCGTTGCAGACCCTGAGGGCACTGAGGTCAACCAGGCCAAACTTATCTACAAAGGCGTAGAGGAAACGACAATTACTCTAGGCCGCCAGCGTATTATCTTCGACAATGCCCGTTTTATCGGTAATGTCGGCTGGCGCCAAAACGAACAGACGTATGATGCCTTTACCGTGGCCAACACCTCATTGGCAGACACCACCATCGTTTACGGTTATGTCACCAATGTGAATCGTATCTTTGGTGAAGCCTCTTCAAAGGGTGATATCGATACCAAGACTCATCTTATTAACGCAGCGTATTCAGGTTGGGATGCAGGCAAGCTGACCGGTTACGGTTATTTCCTGGACTTGATTGATGCCCCGGCTTCATCCAACACTACCTTGGGTCTACGTTTTGCTGGTGACACTGTGGTAAGCGAAGGTGTCAAGGCGCTTTACACGCTCGAATTTTCCACCCAAAGCGATTATAAAGATGGCGCGTCTAGCATCGATGCCGACTACAGCCTGATCGAGATTGGGGCAGAGATGAGTGGTGTCACCGCCAAGATCGGTTTCGAAACGCTGAGCGGTGATGGCACCTATGCGTTTAGTACTCCACTGGCAACGGCACATGCCTTCAATGGTTGGGCGGATAAGTTCCTGGCTACACCTGCCAATGGTCTGGTAGATACCTATGTCAGTGTCGGTGGAAAAGTATCAGGTGTAAAGTTGGTGGGTGTTTATCATGACTTCTCATCTGATACCGGCAGTAGCGACTTGGGTACAGAACTTGATTTGCTGGCAGCCAAAAAGTTTGGCAATTACACCGCCTTGGTCAAGTACGCCAGTTATTCCGCGGATACTCACGCCACAGATACCGACAAGCTCTGGTTGATGGGGCAGGCAAAGTTCTAAACCTAGTCTGATCTGTCCGGCCTGACGTTTGTGCACAATGTTTTTTCCGTATGCATATACGTGCTTCAAAAGCTTGCCTTGCAATGGAACATTTGTGCGCACACGTTGGGGCTGGATGAATTATTTTGGTGCACCAAGTTAGTGTTTATGTGCACTAAAAATGATAAACCTTTAAGTCATAATTATTTATTCATATTTAAAATCATATAGTTATTTCAATATTTAAAAAGATGGCATGTTGGTTGCAATACTTGTGAATAGGAACAAACCAACACAGCGAACAACACTGTAGTGGTTACATCTGAACGGGTAGCAACAATCCAACGGCGGATTTCAGGTTCAGATAAACAAACAAGTGCTATGAGCCAACGATGGCTTAATAGATAAAAGGACAATGGCGTCCATCAGTTACGCGCGAGTATTTCGTGTGACCGATGGACGCTTTTTTTGGAGCTTAATTTTTTGTTAGTTGATGGAGTAGAAAGATGAAACGTAAAACCGATGAACAGGTAACACGCAATCCGCAACGCCGTGGGTTTGTAAAAAAGGCAACGGCCGCACTGTTTTCTGCCGCTCTGGTGATGGGATTTTCTTCCCTGGCGCCCATCAACCAGGCCTATGCCGTTGAGGATCTGGAAAAGGAAGATCTGAAATTTGGTTTTATTAAACTGACGGACATGGCGCCTTTGGCGATTGCCTATGAAAAAGGTTACTTCGAAGACGAAGGTCTGTATGTCACGCTGGAAGCACAGGCCAACTGGAAGGTTTTGTTGGACCGTGTAATCGATGGTGAGTTAGATGGCGCCCACATGCTGGCCGGCCAACCCTTGGGCGCTACCATAGGTTTTGGTACTCAGGATCACATCATCACCGCATTTTCCATGGACCTGAACGGGAACGCGATTACTGTTTCAAACAAAGTTTGGGGCGAGATGAAAAAGCATGTGCCACATGAAAATGGCAAACCGGTTCATCCGATCAAGGCTGATTCTCTGAAGCCTGTGGTTGAGAAATATAAAGACGAAGGTAAGCCATTTAAGATGGGCATGGTCTTCCCGGTCTCCACCCATAATTACGAGCTGCGTTACTGGTTGGCTGCCGGGGGTATTCACCCCGGTTTCTATGCCCCCCATAAGGGCGATACCTCGGGCACCATCGATGCCGATGCCTTCTTGTCAGTAACACCACCACCACAAATGCCTTCCACCATGGAGGCAGGCACCATCTATGGCTATTGCGTCGGTGAGCCGTGGAACCAGCAAGCGGTATTCAAGGGTATTGGTGTACCTGTGATCACTGATTATGAAATCTGGAAAGATAATCCAGAGAAAGTATTTGGTGTCAGTAAAAAGTGGGCAGACAAAAACCCCAATACGCACATCGCAGTGGTTAAAGCCATGATCCGCGCGGCGCAATGGTTGGATGAAAACAATAATGCCAATCGTCCTGAAGCAGTGAAGATCTTGTCGCAATCCAATTATGTCGGTGCTGACTACGAAGTTATTGCCAACTCCATGACCGGTACCTTCGAGTATGAAAAGGGTGACAAGCGCTCTGTGCCAGACTTTAACGTGTTCTTTCGCTACAACGCTACCTATCCCTACTATTCAGATGCAATCTGGTACCTGACGCAAATGCGTCGCTGGGGTCAGATTTCTGATTCCAAACCAGATAGCTGGTACATGGATATCGCCAAGAAGGTCTATCGTCCTGACATCTACGCGCAAGCTGCCAAAGAGCTGATTGCAGAAGGCAAGGTTAAAGCGGCTGACTTTCCAGATTTTGCCAGTGAAGATGGTTTCCGTGCACCGCAAACACACTTCATCGACGGTGTGACCTATGACGGTAAAAAGCCTAACGACTATCTGAAGCAATTCAAGATTGGTCTAAAAGGTAGTGAAAAGATCTAAACCTTAACAAACCAAGCCCCCCTCCGATGAGTGAGGGGGCATTCGAATCAACGAATTTGGCAAAGATGCCAGCGTAGGGTGCGCAATGCGCACCATGAACCATCGGCTGACAACTTAACTGTAACAAAGCCTATGGTGCGTAATACGCACCCTACACATAGAAAATCATTGAGAGAGCAGAGCAATGAAAACAAAGATTATCAACACACTCGAGATGAGTGGCTTTTCCTGGTTAGTGCCGGTGGTACGACTCTCTACAGGTGAAAATCCGCGCGAACAGATCAACGACATAATGAATGTCATAGGCCTACCTGTGATTGCAATCATGGCTTTTCTGTTTATCTGGGCGGGTGCTGCTTCACAAGTTAAAACTAGTCTGGGCGAACTGCCTGGGCCCAGCCAGGTGTGGGAACAGACCAAGGGCCTGTATGCCGAACATGTGGCGGAGCGTGAAAAGGAAACTGCCTTTTATGAACGCCAGGAACAACGTAACGCCAAAAAGTTGGAGAAGAATCCAGATGCCAAAATAAAATGGCGTGAGTACACTGGCAAACCAACTTTCTTTGACCAGATCTGGACCAGTCTTTTTACAGTATTTACCGGATTCTTTATGGCCGCGCTGATCGCCATCCCCGTCGGAGTGGCCTGCGGCCTGAGTCCAAAACTCTATGGTGCCATCAGCCCATTGGTGCAGATATTTAAACCTGTCTCGCCCCTTGCATGGCTACCTATTGTCACCATGGTGGTGAGTGCGGTGTATATATCTGAAGATCCAATGTTTCAAAAATCATTCATTACTTCAGCAATTACGGTAACGCTGTGTTCACTCTGGCCAACCCTGATCAATACAGCCGTGGCAGTCGCCTCGATTGACAAAGACCTGATCAATGTCGGTCGTGTGATTCGCCTCCATTGGGTGACCCAAGTATTCAAGATCGCCATCCCAGCCTCACTGCCTATGATCTTCACCGGTCTGAGAATCTCGCTGGGTATTGGTTGGATGGTATTGATTGCAGCAGAAATGCTGGCGCAAAACCCAGGTCTGGGCAAGTTCGTTTGGGATGAATTCCAAAATGGAAGCTCTGATTCCTTGGGGCGCATCATGGTGGCTGTTTTAGCTATCGGCATTATCGGTTTTCTGTTGGATTGGTTGATGTTGACACTACAGAAAGTACTGTCTCACGATAAAAACGCCGGTCGCTAATCAAGTATTTTTCAGAGGATAACAACATGTCAGTTGCACAACTTTTCGAAAACGAAACACCCGAAGTAGAAGAAGGAATGGGTATGACGCCGGAGGACAGGGTGGCGCAGAATCATTTGGTTCTGAGTGGAGTCTCCATTGAGTTCCCAACCAAAAAAGGTCCATTTAAAGCCTTGGACAATGTCAATCTGAAGATTGCTAAGGGTGAATTTATTTCCATCATCGGTCACTCGGGTTGCGGTAAGTCCACCGTGCTTAATATT
>CALZIQ010000055.1 GCA_945787735.1 uncultured Chromatiaceae bacterium
GATGGATCATTGTTGAGATAACCCAACACGACTTCATCACCGATCTCGGGGATAAAAAAAGCGCCGAACGAATTTGAGGCATAGAAATTAGCTAGCCGCGCCCAAACGCCCTCTGTCGTCGCCTGCAGCAAGGGAACCTTAACCTGGATTCGATACTCGCCATTCGGGTCCTCATCCAGTTTCATGACCACGCCGATCTGCAAACCCTCTGCGCCGGGCAACAAGCCCGAAGCGGATGGCGCCACCAGGTCGCGCTGTTCGGCAAACCAGTTAGGCGACATACCGAACTCCACCTCAGTCAACCAGTTGCCATTGCTAATGTCATGACTTACCGAGCTGACAAACACATTGCCGTTAAAGTGATCGCCAACCCCTTCTACCTCAATCAGACTGCCAGGCACTGCTTTAGAACTACCCTGAAACTTCATTCGGCCACGGATTCTGGCCAGGCCAGATTTAATCTGCTGCCCTTTGGCCCAGTCTTTTAAAGCACCACTCTCCAACGGTGCCGAGGTTTGCAACAAGAATGAGTCAAGGCCTAAAACATCGGCCAGTTTAGCGCTGGTAAGATCGCCCTGTTCGTTTAATGTCTCCGGAGGCAGCTTTTGCTCGACTATAGCTTGCGTCGCTGGATCCCAGCTGACACTACTCACTTCGCTCAGCTGGCTGCGGGCATCCATGTCGGCATGAAATTCGATCAGATCATCGCCATAACCAACCTTCAATACAGCAGCATCACTGGTTTGTGGTGGTTTTACAGTTAGCTTGCCAGCATCAATACTTACTAGCAGACCATTGGCCTCGGCCCGTGACAACATGAAATCCCAATCGGAGCAATAATACTGCACCAATTCCTTGTATTCAGTGGTTGTGGCCTGCACATCACTGCTCAGACCACTGCTGTTCGAGATCAGTGTTGAAATAATGTCACTGTCTTTGGAATCGACATAGTTGGCATTCTTGCGCCCGACCGTCATGGCCACTGCCTTGTCGCGACATTCGATCACCAGGCGTGAATAATTATCTCCCGTGATTTTAATACCGTGCTTGATGACAATGCCCTGAAAGATGGTTTCTTCTGTTTGATCATATCCGGCATTGATTTTGATCTCCTTGCCCGGCGTGAAGGCGTCGTTGTTACTGACAGGGAAATCCCGTTCTGGCATATCGCCATCCAGCACCACAATGCGAGCCACGGGAATACGGTTAACACTATTCGTTACTGACACAGAGACCACCTTGATGGCCTCATCAATCTGAGCACCCTCACTGAAGATGGTCAGCTTGATCACACCACTACTGTTGAGTGTCGGCGAATCTGGCATGCTTACCTCAACGGTGGAAAATGGAGTTTGGTGCCTGGGCTGATATCACGGAAGTTGGTGATATTGTTGGCCCTGGCAACCTCCAAATAGTAGGAGCTGTCTTTATAGACGCGATAGCACAGTAATGGCAGAGTGTCCCCCGCATTCACTTCAATCACATGACTCAAATCTGGCGAAGATCGATTGGCCCTGAGCGCTTCTTCCTCTTTGCTCATAAAGCCGGAAAAGGCCAGCTTGATCTTGGCACGCAGTGGCTCACCGCTGGGTTTGAATAAAGTGTATTCCACCGACAGGGACTCCAACCGGCCAAAGAAAATCATGCTACCCCACAACAGACGGACATGACTTGGTTCGTGGCTACTGCCGTCATATTTATAGACAATGTCGGTCAGCTGTTTGACTTGTGATTTAACATCCTCCGATGACGGTGCATCAACCACACCGGTGCCATCAATGACGATATCGAAATTAACCTTTTCCGGCTTAATACCACTAAACTTTGCATCAGAACCTAACTGGCCCAGGGCCTCTTTGTTGTTATAGCCAATCGAATAGGCGTGGCTATAGCTGGATGGATTCAGCATTACCTCAAAAGAACTACTGTCATCCACCGAGACATTACCACTGTCATCCACGGTACATGGAGAAAGCTTTAGCTTTTTCTTATTAGACATGCCTAGCATCTATCTTTCCCTTGTCTCACTCAGGCTTTCGGCAATCAATTCTTTACACTCTTCCATCAACTGTTCTTTCAAGCGCTCGATGTCAATGGCCGCCGGCACGTGACTGCTTTCATTGGCATGTTCATTAACCACGGTTGACTTGATGATCATCTGTTTGACTTCGATGGCCATAGCATTAAATCACTCTATTTGAGTAGTTATAACTCAATTCAATTTTTTCGATTGCGACTTCATTCTTGGTGGAATTAAAACTTTCCACATCCCAGTTGACGGGATAGGCATTGGCAAACGACCAGGCACGGATAGGCACTTTGTTTTCATTCATCAGATACACCATAACTGCCATTGGTTTGATCGACGCAGAGAAATCGCCTTCAAATACCGATCGACACCAAATCAACAGTGGCGATGTAGAACTAGCAATACCACGCTTGAGCACAAGTTTGGGATGCTTGATCGATTTTGGCAGCTGATGAACGTACCTGTTTTCACCGCCCTCGGCATAAGGCTCGGTTTCGACTTCAGAACCAATGCCGCTAACTTCCTGGAATGAGGTATCCGACATACCCAGAGTTGCTGCGAACGCCACTTTGAAATAGAACGCAGAAGGTTGATATGCATCCCCTGCCATAATGCCTCCATATCAGTCTGCTGAAAAACAATTGCGATTTTCAACAACCAGCCGTCAATAAACCAAGAGGGGCGATGCGTGCCGAAGCACGTCGCCCCCTGGTTCTACATCAGCCGTTAAGCGTTATCGATGGTGATACCTTCATGAGTAACCTCGATGGTTTCAATGGCGACTTCATTGCCATCAGCCTTCATGTCGGTGCCCGTAATCTTGGTCGGCCAGGCATTGGCAAGGGTCCAAACCATGGTCGGCGCGCCAGCCTCATCCAACAAGCTGATCGTGACAGGTACACGTTTGATGGTGTTCATTTTGATCTGATTGAACCAGTCCCAGAACTTGTTATCAGACTTGAACACACCCTTTTTCATGGTGACATTGCTGGACTTCTTGATGCCCGGCATTTTGATGGTGGAAAACTCCGGACTATCACCGTGGCGATATTCGATTGGTTGCGCCTCGATATCAAGACCAGAAACTTCCTGAAACGACATAACTTCTGAATCCCATTTAACCTGAAAATAAAACTTCGGCATGGGCCATACGGTAGTGGATTGTGCGGATCCGTCATCTGCCATGACACACCTCCCTGTTAGTTAGAAATTGTTATTGGTTTTAGTTAATCCCAAACAGCAAATTATGATTTCTGCATCTGCTGCTGGAAGGTGATCTCGATGAACTCAGCCGGACGGCTTATCGCCACCAACACAGTCACACGCAAAATACCCTCAAGAATATCCTCGGATGTCATGGTTTCGCCTAGCCCGACATGCACGCTGAAGGCGTCGTCCGGCACTGCGCCAGCAAGACCACCACGTTTCCAAATCCCAGTGAGGAAATTGCGAATCATGCTCTTGATAGTGACCCAGGTGTTGGCGACATTGGGTTCGAAGACATAGGCCTTGGTCGCCAGGCGGATAGACTCTTCCAGCATAATCATGGTGCGACGCACGTTGACATAGCGCCAGTCGAGGCTGTTGCCGTCCAGTGTACGCGCGCCCCAAACCAGGGTACCTTCGCCGATGAATGTGCGAATAGCATTGATGGATTTACCCTGGGTAGTGACATTCAGGTCTTCCTGTTCGTCATGGGTAATATTCACTGCGGGTGATACCACGGCACTAAGACTGACATTGGCCGGCGCCTTCCATACACCACGCGCATTGTCCACCATGGTGTAAACCCCTGCCATGGCGGCGGCGGGTGGCAGCAAGTTGAGCTTATTTTTGACGGAACCCAGAATGTTGCCAAAGAGCGGGCTCATGGCGATCAGGCTCTTGTTGAGCAAGCCTTTAATTGCGAAGACTTCATCTTCTGCTTTGTCATCCCAGCTATTGGTGATGTCATCTATTGCCTGTGCCTGCTGTGCCACCTTGGCCGGGGTTGAATCATCGATCGTATCCGGAATACCAATTTCAGTTCGCAGCAGCGTTTGCAGAACATCAGCGTTGGCGATGTTTTCGTAGTTCAGGTCTTTGTCTTGAACGATGGTGGTATTCACCCATGGATAATATGCGGATGCATAATCAAGGTAGTTAATGCCAAGCGCAGAGCGGAAGTTTTCGATGCAATCACCCGCAGGGTCTTGACGATCCTTGTTTCCCCCCCAAACATCGAGAATGGCAAACCGGTTTTTCATCTTACCGCCACAATGGGCCAAGGCGGTCTGCTGTACACTGATGCTGTTTTGCTCATCCAGCAAGACAGTTTCTGGCACCACTACCATGGTGGGTTCCTGCTCTTTTACCAGCAGGTTAATGCCATTTTGAAGTTTATCTGCCTCTACATCGTCACTGTAGCTTCCAACGGAAACCACATAGCAAGGACCGCCGCCGTTTTGGAAGAACAACAGCATACTATAATAAAGCAGGTTGTTGCCCGCAGTTTGATTGAGCTCATACTCGGTGCCGGCGAGGGAAAAGTCGCTCTCGTCACTAGAATCTGCGGGCATTTCATCAATACTAAAGTGTGGCGATGGAGCAAAACCGAAGTAGTTATGAAATTCCGACATTGAGGTTATGCGCCAGGGCTTGTTCAAAAGCGTCTTGCCCTTGTTATCCGCCTTTTCGGTATAACCGATAAAGGCCGGTACTGCAGTTGCTACTTCAACGACAGAATTCGGAAAGGCGTTTTTTTCAACGATATAAACGCCCGGCGTTTTCATCTGTCCCATGATATCTCCCTCTTTATTGTTAGTAGTTAATGTAGATTTCTGATACAACCATTCCCTGTTCGGCAACTACATCTTTTCCGGTCTGGGATGCGTGGGCGACCGGTAGCCGTTTGATTAGGACTTTTTCCCCTTCATGTCCGTTTTCCCTTAGCTGAAAGCGATATTCTGACTTTTCACTCAAAGGTATGCGCTGTTTTGATCTGAAGGTCAGCGCAACTTTTTTATCTGATAGCTCGGCTTCCCCTGTGGATTCGAACTCTACTTTATTATCAGGATCAAAAATGAAAGCACTCCCCTTATTCATACCACCAAGCAGATAATATTTCCAGAATGTCTGCCTGGCAGAGAAATTGAGGTAATAATCCCTCGTTAGTGGCAGCTGGTTATCATCAAATAACAGATGTCGTTTGCCGCCAGCGCAAATCCTTACTGCAATAACAGGAGGTACGAGCCTGTCCTTGTGGCTGAGAATATCCTTTGCCTGGACTGAGTCCAGCTTAACGAGATTGATCTTAGATACATATTCCGACTCATGCAACTTTATCTTGTCATCGCCTGTTGATACTGCACCCTCATTGTCAAAATAGAGAACAGTTGCGCCATCATCAGAAAAGGGGACAGTATAACTACGAAATTCAGGGTCTTTCGCATAGCCTTTGAATTCGAAACAGAGGGGGTCTTCAGCGTCTGATGCGTAAAGCTGAAGTGCCTCGAGTCGGTCCTGGTCATAAGCAAGCGCAATACCCGCGTGCGTCTTTTTAAACACTAGGCCAGCGTTAACCATGGCCTTGCGGGTTTTTTCTGTGGGTATAAAATCAAGACAAGGGCACACACCCGCAGCATAAAAATCGTGCATGACAGATAGATTAAAGAGGGTTTGGAAAGCGCCCATCAGTAATTGCCAACTCAGTTATTCACACTGGTCTGCGGCTTGCTTAGGCTGTCGCTCTGCTTAACAACTGCTCCCGAGTCATAGGCCACCATGCGCACTTTGTAAAGGATAGAAGGCAGGTACTTGCCGCTCAACACACCCCACAAACTGCTCAGGTCCTGAGTATTCAAATTTTCAATATCAAGAACCAGCTTGTAGATATTCTCGTCTAGTGCCGGGCTATTCTGGTGGTCAAACACCGGCTGCCCCTGAAAAAACCCGATGGTTTTCGAGATGAATTTCAAACCTTCCTGATAATTGTTGCCGCCAAAATAACTGGCAAACATGAGGTAGAGATTGAAGTAAACTGGTGGAGCCGTGACCACTGCACGGCCAGCACCGCCGGCAAGATTTTGCTGACGAAAAGGGACGCTGTCTTTTTCAATATTCACAAGTGAAACAACGATCTTGTTGTTCACATGCGAGGCGACCGTGCCATCCTGCTCAAGAATGTTTGAAATTGCCACCACATCCTCATTCAGAGCAAAACTTCGCTTGAGATGTTGATTGAGCTCACTGGCAATATGACTGATGGCGTTATCTATCATTAACCATTACATCCTTGTTAAGAGGTTAAAGACGAGCTTAGTAAAGTGAACAGCTTCAAATGAATGAGTGTTACCACTTGCTTGTTCTTTGTCAAGGCACCAGAACTAAGACCAGCGCCAGATAACTGTTAATATTACAGCTATGCATTATGTTTATTGCTGCTGAACGGACGGCTTGCCTGTGCGATCGGGGCTGCCTATAATCGCGCAAACATTGTGCCCTATCTCTTTAAATTTTCGAGCCAAAGGATATTCCAAATGGCAAAGCAGACCTCGTCTGAATTCGCTCCCCTCAGCATTGCACTGCTCACTATTTCTGACACGCGTGATGAAAACACCGATAAGTCGGGCAATTATCTGGCTGGTGCCATAGATGCCGCTGGGCACCAACTATACGAAAAAATTATAGAAAAAGATGACAAATATCGTATCCGCGCCAGGTTATCTGAATGGATCGCCAACCCTGAGGTACAGATAATCCTCTGCACCGGCGGCACGGGTTTTTCTGGGCGTGATATCACACCAGAGGCAGTCATCCCTCTGCTGGATAAAGAAATCAATGGCTTCGGAGAATACTTTCGCACCCTTTCCATCGAACAAGTGGGCAGCTCAACGATCCAGTCCCGCGCGCTCGGCGGCCTAGCCAACAACACCTTCATTTTTTGCCTGCCGGGATCGGTCAATGCCTGCAAAACTGGCTGGAGTGGGATTCTTCTTCAACAACTGGATTTCCGCAATAAACCCTGCAATTTCGTCGAACTCCTACCCGGTATGGCACCTAAATAAGCAAAGCGAGCCACGGACATTATCAGCGTTAGAGGATAAGCAAAGCATCCAGCGAGTAATCTGAAAAAGGTCAATCTTTAATTTTAAAAGCAAGGTGTCGCCTGATTGACTCATCTGGTTTTTCGGTTTAAATGCTAAGCGTAGGTTAAAGAATAAAACGCTATGCTGCTATTAAGCTTTACCCACAACAGTTACGCGGTTACGGCCATTTTCTTTCGATTTATATAAGGCCTCATCGGCCTTTTGTAGCAATATGGAACTTGATTCGCCATCTTCAGGGTAAGTAGCCACACCAATGCTCACCGTCAGCTTACCGTTTGGTTGAGTCTCTTCACCCTGAAAAGCATGTTGTTCGATTTGCTGGCGCAGATCCTCCGCCAACATCACCGCCCCTTCTTTGGGTGTTTCAGCCAACATTAGCACAAACTCTTCACCACCATAGCGACATGCAATATCAGTTGTGCGCAAGCGTTGCTGTAATATATTGCCGATCGTCTCGAGCACTGCATCCCCCTTGGGATGACCATGAGTATCATTAAACTTTTTGAAATAATCCACATCGAAAAAAATCATCGAAAATTCACGCCCATAGCGTTGTGAACGCGCAACCTCCACCGCCATGCTTTCGTGAAAATAGCGGTGATTATAAAGATTGGTTAATCCATCGCGAATGGCCATTTCGCGCAGAACGGAATTAACCTCTTCCAGCTCTTTATTATTGACACGCAGCCTCTCAACCAAGACCCTGTTTTCAACCACCAGGCGCACTTTATCCAAGGCGCGATTCACAATCGCTGAAATGACGTCAAGATCCTCAAAAGGCTTGATCAGATAGTCATAGGCCCCTTCGCGCAAGGCGGTGACCGCTGTATCAAGCGAGGCATGACTGGTAATAATAACGACCTGGGTATCCTCATTTTCTGCCTTAATCTTTTTTAACAGATCTATACCACTCATACCGGGCATGCGGATATCAGATATCACCAAGGGAAAAGGATCGTCAGCAAACACACGCAAGGCATCTTCAGCAGTGGCGGCTGTGGTGACGTCGTAGCCGTCATCAGTTAATACCTCTGACAGCAAATCACGCAGCGACTCCTCATCATCAACAACGAGAATACGCAAACGTTGGAGCTCTACGTTTTCATTCGACATCAGTTTTTAACACTAAACCCCCGCAGCAAGAAATACCCCAATGATCCTAAAGAATATTTCGGAAGAATGATTAGAATCTTGAATGATTTTCAAATCATTCCTCCTCTCTCTTAGTATTGGCCATTTTTTCGTCATAAACCGGAATGGTGAAAATAAATGCCGCGCCCTCACCCAGCACGCTTTCTACCCTAAGTTCCCCTTTATGATCACGGATAATACCAAAAGTGACAGACAAACCAAGCCCAGTGCCTTTTCCAACCGGCTTTGTGGTAAAAAACGGTTCGAATACCTTCTCTAGAACGTCTGGAGCAATTCCCGGGCCGGTATCACGCACGCTAATCTCGATTAGGCTTTCATCAAGCAAAGTGCTACTGACAGTGACTTCTCCAGCATTCCCGTCCATCGCTTGCTGGGCGTTGATAAAGAAATTGATCAACACCTGCTGTAATTGATTACCATCCGCGTAGACCTTGGGCAGACCCGAATCCAATTGTTTTATCAATTTCACCTGATTAACACCCAGCTGATGATCGACAATTGTTGCCGCATCTTCAATCACCGCATTAATATCCGTCGGGCGCTTGTGACCACTCTCATGACGTGAGAATTTCATCAGATTTTCGATGATATCCTTACAACGTTTGGTCTCTTTTTCGATAACGAGTAGGTTTTTGTAGATGGGGCTTTCCTTATCGACCTTGCGTTTCGACAACTGAGCATACCCCAGGATACCGGCCAGCGGGTTCTTAACCTCATGCGCAATACCCGCGCCCAATTGGCCAAAGGCGGCCATTTTTTCAGACTGCACCAAAGCAGATTGAGCGTTCTGCAATGCCTCATCCCGATCATGCAATTCTGTTGTCATGGTATTGAAGGACCCGGCCAGGGCACCGATCTCATCACGGGATTCAACATTCAGTTGAATATTGAAATTACCCCGACCCACTACCTTGACCGCCTCAGACAAAGTTTCAATCGGGCGGGTCAGCCGTTGCGCCCAGACAATACCAATGATTGCAGCCAACACCAGCAGACCAAGTGACACCCAAATCATAGTATCCAGTAGCTCCCGCGCAGTGAGATAGGCAGCACTCTTGGGCACCTCCACACCGCCAACCAAGGTTCCTTGCTGGGCGCGGGCGTATCCAGCCACGATGGGACTACCATCAGCGAGATCATATTCCAGCGTGGTTGCCGCACTTTGCCCTTCTTTAAGCACCTGCAACTTTGCCTGGATTTCGGCTGGCATCCAGTCCAGTTCGGCATGCCGAACGACCATTGAAATATCGTTATGGGCCAGCACAACGCCTTCGCTATCGAGCAAAAATGTTTCAAACACTGAAGAGCGCCGGGTTAACGCCAATAGCTTTTCCAGCCTGACAACTGCCGAGGCGACATTGCGGCGCCCCTCTTCTTTATCAGACAGGGCAAGTGCTATGGTCAACGTGGGCAGAGCTTCGTTTAGCGTTGAATTGGCGGCATAAACATCTCCTGCAAGGATTTCAGCGAGCGGCAAAGGATGGGCTTGGCGGTAGGCCTGGAGATCCGCTTTCACTAGTCCTGCACTCTCAAGTGAGCGGGCATCATAGACTGTCACCAGTTCTTCGCTTTCGTCATGCAGAGTCACCGCAACAAACTCACCGATATCTTCGAACAAATCGCGTAACAGATTGTTTTTATCTCTTTGCGGCAATGCTGGGTCGAGCATGATGCGTGAAAATAGCTTAAGTCGTTCTTGATACCCAACATGCAAAGCATCAGCCTCATCTGCCACATGCTGTGCAACGACCGAGGTAAGGTCATAGATGTACGTTGTTTTATCGCTATGAAACAGCCTCGCCATGGTATAGGTGATCGCCCCCACGACTAGGGTGATCACCACCAGCAGGGTTATCATCAATTTAAAGCGAATGGGAAATACGAGCTTCATTGCTAATCCCTAAAACTTCCCATACACCATGCCAGACTTGTAAGTCACATTACCCACTGCATCAACTGCCTCAACCACAAAAATATTTACACCCTGTTGCAACTGAATATCATAGGAAAAGCTTCCATCTTCATTCAGTGCCACTTCATTTCCATCAACCAACACCAAGGCACTGACTTCACTATTACCATTTAAGGTAATGAGCCGCTGCTCACTAAACCTAGGTGGAAAATTCACTTCTAGCGAAGGTGGATTTTGATCCTGCTCTACACTCAGAAAGCGTGCCTTAGCATAATCGCCTTCGACCCATCCACGGATGGCCTTGGCGCGCCAATAATATTGTCCACGCCGCAAGTTGCCATGAGTGAACTCACTATCACCCACCACCTCATCGACAATTAGCTGTTTAAAATCCTTATCCAAGGCTACCTGAATGCGGTAGCCCGTTGCCGTATCAAGCGGCTCCCACTCAAACTTCACTTGGGGGGGCAAATCACGATAGTCAAAATCTTTTCGATGAAAGGGACGAATCAACCTCAGCTTTCTGGGTAGGGGCACAACTTCTTTTGGCACCTCACCTTCATCGGCTGTAACAGACTGATTCGCCTCGACAATAATGTTCTCACCCATTGATACCAATTCAGCCTGCCCGGAAAACACCGTCAGCGTCGATGACTTGTCCGGATTAACCTTGACACTGAATTTCGCTGTTTCATCTCCACTCTTGATTCTGGCCACGGCACCAGGCGTGGTAACTTCAACCTTTAAGCCTTGCTTGCCATCTGCAGCAACCGTCCCACTCAGTTCACCATCAACCACCACCACCTGCGAACGGCGCTCGTTGCGAAATACATCCTTATCCATGCTTTGAATGATAATGAGCGAATTCTCTTCCATAGTCAGTCGGTTGGATTTGTCAAAAATGATCTCGGCGCTAGAACCATTGAAGGTCTGGACTGCATCCCGATCGAACAATGGTGTTCCGGATGCCACCGTATTCCAGGCAATGCCATCCGAAGGTTTGCGCTTAACCGTATTTTTAGTGTCGTCCAGCACTGCTGCTAGACCCGCCAGATCCAACAGACCGGCCTCGTAATCCTTAGTGCTGATAAGTAAATCACGCCCACCGGAACCCGTGCGCTGCTCCATATCACTGGACACACCCACCAGACCGCTTCCGCTGGGGAAAAGACTATTCACCAAACCTATGATGATAGAAAAGGCTAGCAACACCAGTAGCAAAGCAACCAGCGCCTCGGCCATTCGAGAAAAGAAGGTTTTGATACGCTGCCTTGACATACCCTGTCACAATTCCCGCCCAGTTTAAGATCAAGGCCGAGCCTCCATCAGATAAACACGTGTAAGTTGCACAACCACTAATTAGCCTATCGGCAGACCGAGACTCGCCTTGAATGAAAAAAACTTATTCTGTTCAAGTTGTTAGGTAAATTTCCAGCCGCTTTTGAGAGCTAGTGAAGCACGCTATTACCGGTTTTGTTACTCAGACTTTTCACCCCAACCCGCTAGCGTTAAGGTGATATGAAAATTGCCGATACATCAATAAGAAGCTGATCACCTGACTTCGTATAAGCATATGAATATTAGAGAAAAATGAATACTACTGAAGATACTCGAATCTTGGTGGTCGATGATGAAGAAAGTCTGCGTGACTTACTCTCGTCTTTACTGACAGACGAGGGTTACCAGGTGACAACCGCCGCAAGTGCCGAAGAAGCGCTTGAGCTATTTGAGCATGCCACGTACCCCGTCGTTCTTGCTGATATCCGCCTGGAGGGAATGGATGGTGTCGAGCTATTGAGAAGAATCAAGGATTATAACGAGGATACTCAGGTACTGCTGATTACCAGTCACGCATCACTGTCTACCGCCATACCAGCACTACGGGCTGGCGCCTATGATTACATAATCAAGCCCTTTGAAGACCTGGAGCAAATCACCTCGGTAGTAAACCATGCAGCAGAAAAGGCTCGCCTGGTAGAAGAAAACCGAAAACTAATCGATGAATTGAAAGCCGCTAACGAGATTCTGCTTGAATTGGCTGTCCACGATGGTTTAACCGGATTACACAATCATCGTTTCTTCCAGGAAAGCCTTGCCAAGAATTTGGCCCTGTCAGCACGAAATGGACGAATCTTGTCCCTGCTATTTATTGATGTCGATCATTTCAAGCAATACAACGATACTCATGGACACCCCGACGGAGATGAAGTACTTAAGGAGTTAGCAAAGCTAATGTCGAGTCGTTTACGCACCAGTGACTTGGCAGCCCGTTATGGTGGTGAAGAGTTTGTCATCCTACTACCTGAAACCAATAAAGCTGGGGCATTAATAGTAGCAGAAAACCTATGCCGACAAGTTGAATCTCAACCCTTTAAATGCGGTGACTCGCAATCCTTGGGCAAAATTACCATCAGCATCGGCCTAGCAGTATTTCCAGATGATGCCACTGAAGCCTCAGATTTGATAAGCAAAGCCGATCGGGCTTTATATAAAGCGAAACAGGATGGACGCAATCGCGTCTGCGTGGTGGATAAGGATTAACTATATAAAGAATGTACAATGTTCCATGCATCAATAAAATATTTGAAATATATTAACTACGAATGAAGAATGATACCCATATTATAGTAGTCGATGATGAAGAGAGTCTGCGAAATTTACTTTCGTCTTTGCTCACAGATAATGGGTATCTGGTAACAGCCGTTTCTAGTGCTGAAGAGGCGCTTGGCTTGTTTGAGGACAAACACTACCCAGTGGTACTTACAGACATCTGCTTAAAGGGCATGGATGGAATAGAACTGCTTGAAAAACTCAATAAACTTAATGAAGATACCCAGATTGTGTTGAGCACCAATAACGCCTCGCTTGATACCGTTCTACCAGCGCTTCGTGCAGGTGCCTATGATTACATTCTCAAGCCCTTTGACGAACTGGATCAGATCACAGCGGTGGTAAACCGTGCAATGGAAAAAGTTCGTCTGTTGGCAGAAAACCGGCACTTGGTGGAGCAATTAAAGATCAGCAATCAGTCACTATCTGAACACAATAATAAACTGCAAGAAATGGCTATCCAAGATGGTCTCACCGGCTTATACAATCACCGATTTTTTCAGGAGAGTCTAGCCAAGAATGTATCTCTAGCCAACCGTAGTGGTCTGTCATGCTCTTTGGTTTTTATGGATAT
The DNA here is from genome assembly GCA_945787735.1 of uncultured Chromatiaceae bacterium. Lineage (GTDB taxonomy): Bacteria > Pseudomonadota > Gammaproteobacteria > Tenderiales > Tenderiaceae > Tenderia. The sequence continues at coordinate 13,365 of CALZIQ010000055.1, forward strand.
CGACCATTTCAAGAATTTCAACGACACACATGGACATCCGGCTGGGGATGAAGTACTCAAACACTCGGCAAAATTAATAGCGAATGACTTGCGCGTTAGTGACTTGGCGGCGCGTTATGGCGGGGAAGAGTTTGTCCTGCTACTACCAGGGACCGATAAGACAGGCGCCTTAATCCTAGCGGAAAAAGTGCGCCAGAAGTTTGAGTCGCATCCGTTTCCAGGGGGTGAGTCGCAGCCATTGGGCAAGGTTACCGTCAGCATTGGCGTGGCGACGTTTCCGGATGACGCTACTGAAACCGAAGAATTGTTAGCCGTTGCCGATCAGGCCTTATATAAAGCGAAAGAGCAAGGGCGCAACCGGGTCTGTGCTGCGGGGCAGGATTAAGGGCTCTCTGAGCCAAAATTATTAGCGCCCCTTCTGCATTATGGTTATCATTACCCCCTCTTTAGCAAAGAGGGATCGGGGGGCGTTTGAAATCTCGATTCAAATCTAAGTCATATCATTAAATGGTAAAGTTTATAAATTCCCCTCACTCTCCCTTTTTAAAAGGGGGAAGTTGTCATGAGGTACTTCGAAGATCATCGTAGTCCGCACTGTAAGCTCCCTTCTTTTCTAAAGAGGGGCTGGGAGAGATTTGAAGTCTTCATGAAAGTGAAATTCTCATTCAAACCCGTAAATGGCAAGATTTATAAATCCCCCTCACATCCCCTTTTTAAAAGGGGGAAGTTGTCATGAGGTACTTCGAAGATCATCGTAGTCCGCACTGTAAGCTCCCCTCTTTTCTAAAGAGGGGCTGGGGGAGATTTGAAGTCTTCATGAAAGTGAATTTCTCATTCAAACCCGTAAATGGCAAGATTTATAAATCCTCCTCACTCCCCCTTTTTAAAAGGGGGAAGCATCATGAGATACCCCCGATATCTTGCCCGCTCTAGCTAATTCTTCACCGCCTTAAACTTCACAGCAATGGTCTTGTTGGCTGGCAGACTCAAGGTATCGTTCTGCCCAACCCCACCGGCACCCCCAATCTGCAGATTATCCGGACTGGCAGTGGTATCGATACCGGCAAATTCATCCACCTGGGTATCACCATCATAAGCATCAGTCTGAGCGATGGAAACCGCCGACATAATCGTGGTGAGATTGGCTGTGTCACTGGGCGCTGAACCATCATTAGCTGAGCGAAACATTGTGCCAGCCTGATAAGTAAACTCTGCATCATCAATCAGATCTTGGAAACGCAGGTCTGTTACGGCTACCGGCATGACATTGCGGATAAAGATCAAGAAGATCACGTTAGTATTGGCCGGCACCGTCGTTGAAGTAGCGCTGCTGTTGCAGTTGCTATCGGCTGGAATACTGGCCAGACAGGTGGTCCCGTCTTCGGTCCAGACTTGTTTCACCAATTGCAGATTCTGGAATACCCAGTTGTCATTATTACTCGGCACTGTGTCATCGGTGGAGTAATAAGCGGTGATGGTAGCGCCGCCCGTTGCGTTTGAATCATCCACATCGACAAAAGTCACTGCGCTACTACCCGAGACATTCAGATTCCACTGTGTGCTCGGTGCATCGGAGCGTAGATTCAGAATATTGCCTGAGCGACCGGACAGGGTCAGCGTGCCGCTGACAGCTTGGGTGCTGCCATTCGCAAAGGTCAGGGTGTCAGTGCTAGTGACGTCCTTTGTGATGTTATTGAAAGTAGTCGAACCGCTAATGCTCTGACCCGTGCCATCAAAAGTGATGCTGGAGGTTCCGGCAGTGAAGCTATCGTTATTGGTCCAGTTGCCGGAGACAGTCCAGGTGGAACTACCGGCATTGATAACGTTATCGTCGTTGGCATCAGACGTGTAAATCACCACATCACCATTGATATCCACAATGGAAGAACCTGCATTGAGCAAGCCATAGTTGTCATTATCACCACTTGTACCAATATATAGGTGAGTGGCAGTGATAGAATGGTTATTGCTGTTGACTACAGCAACGTTGGTATTTCCTGGCGAATTATTTGGGTAGATATAGATATCTTTGGCCGTGATATTACCCTGTAACTCGTATATGCCATTGCCGGCGACACCGCCTTGTGAATAGAAGTGCAATTCATTCACCCCGCTATAGTCACGGCCTGGCACATTAATGGTATCGGCGTTGGAACGAAACAGCAGTTGGTCGAAGCTCAAGCTGGCACCTGCATCGGTCAATACATTGCCAGTACCTCTTATATACATACGATAGTTGTTGGCGCCATCTGTCAGCGTACCTGTACCTAAAGCCAAGTACTCTGTCCAAATTTGAGTATTCCCTAGGGTGGTCACCTGGCCTGCAGCAGCTGCAGACAAGTCATAAAAGCCATGTATCCAAGGACTGGTAGGAAATTGCGAGACGCTGCCAGTTCCGGTTAGATTTACCGTACTAGTATCGGAATTCCAATCACCATTGGACGAATCCCAATCCCCCGATACTGTAAACGTATTTGCACCGCCATTCACAGTACCGCGAATATCAACATCCCCCGTTGCACCTTGGGTAATAACATTACCACCAGGGGTATAGGTGCTTCCTGGAAAGACAAATAACTCATAACCAGAATCGAAAGTAATGTCGTTACCCACTACGTTGTACTTAACATCATCATCACTATCATCCGCCGTAGCAATCTCAGCATTGCTAATCACACCCGAATCAGAACGGATGGAGACATGGTTTTGATAAAGATTGAGATTGGCGACATTGACGCCATCACTCTTGAAGACCGTGGCCCCCTCTTCGGCTTCGTCATTTAGATAGACATCAACAACGTTAGTGTCTGCCAGCTCAATATTGCTGATGCCATAAACACCCGAGCCGTTGGTACTGGTGGTATAAACCGTCTGCAGACTGCCATCATAGACCACAATGTTAACGGCTTTGTTATTCAAAGTCGTCACTTCGTCATCATCGGTATACACCGTGCCACCGATGCTCTTTGTACCGAACAGCCAGTTGATATTGTTACCTGAGTTAGTACCAGAGGTAACAAGGATATTTGCAGGTGTTCCACCAATGGCAGTCTGATCCTGCACATCCACATCCGTCATGGAGAAGGTACCACTGCCCTGCCAGTTACGTTGCGTGCCACCGACTGAGCTGCGGATTTGTATCAAATCGCCCGTGGGCGCATCGAATGTAATGGTGCCGGTGTTGGCGACAGTACTAGACAGAGTGACATTGGCATTGTCGGTAATGTTGGTCCATTTACTCGAGGCATCCGACAGGGTGACGGCACCGGTGGTAATCGAGCGGGTCTGGATCAGCTCGCCGTCGGTTACCGTCAGGGTTCCATTAACGGTCAGGTCACTAGTCTGGACGGTGACGTTGTCGTTGGCATCGGCGGCATCGGTCTTGTTTATGGCGAGGTTGTTGAAGGTGCCGCCGCCAGAGTCGATTGCCGTAGAGGTAGTACCATCGAAGGTAACGGAGGAACTACCAGCGGTCAGGCCATTAGAATCATTATTGGACCAGTTACCGGCAACATTGATTGTCGGTGCGCCATCACTGGCATCGATGCCATTATTCCCGGCACCGTCATAGATGGTGACATCACCATTGATATCGATGGTGGCATTACCGGATGCCAATTCTGCCCACTTTGTATTATCACCATTGGTACCAATGACCAGTGAGCCAGCAGTGATGTTTTTATCATTAACGGTATTATCCAACAGAATCTGATAATTACCATTAGTTCCGCCGTAATAAAGGGTTAAGGTTCCACCAACGACGAGATGACTGGTGTCTACGCCGAAGTTACCCAGGGTTGCTGTGGTAGACGAATTAAATTCCTGGCTATAAACCGTCAGATTATTTCCGAAGGTGGTTGCGGTAATCGCTCCATTATCTAATAGGCGATAGATGAATGTATCGATGGAGATAGTACCGCTATTGTCCATATGCACACTGGTACCATCAACTTTCCGTGTGAATACGCCGGTACCCGTCAACACACCGCTTGCATTGATAGTCATGGCAGCATCAGGCTCCCAGGTTCTTAAATCATTACCAGAGTTAACCGTTAACGTGCCTGAGATTGTCAGGCTTTCGCTGACATGCGCTCCTAGGCTTCCACCTCCGGAATCGAGTAAAATACTCGCTCCAGTGTCAATAACCAGGTTGTGGAACCAACCCAACCAGCTGGCGGAAGTATTAATGGACAAGGTCTTACCCGAGCCAGTGAGCGTCACCGTACTGGTTCCAGAACAGGTGCCTGTGTTACAAGAACCGAACGTACCTGCCGAATGATCCCAGTTACCAGTCACGGTAAAGGTATTTGAACCGGGCAATACTGTACCGCGGATATCCACATGACCGGTCGCCCCTTGCGTATTGACGTTCCCGCCCGGTGTATAAGTGGAGCCAGAGAAGATGTAAAGCTCGTAACCGGAATCCAGAGTGATGTCACTACCGACGACGTTATATTTCACATCATCATCGGCATCATCGACCGTAGCAATCTCAGCATTGCTAATCACACCCGAATCAGAACGGATGGAGACATGGTTTTGATAGAGGTTGAGGTTGGCAACGTTAACACCATCGCTCTTGAACACGGTGGTGCCTTCTTCGGTTTCGTTATCCAGATAGACATCAACGATATTGGTATCGGCCAGTTCGATGTTGCTGACGCCGTAAACGCCAGAACCGTTTGTGCTGGTGGTGTAAATCGTCTGCAGGCTACCATCATAGACTACAATGTTGACCGCCTTGTTATTCAGGGTGGTCGCTTCGTCATCATCTGAGTAAATGGTGCCACCGATGCTCTTGGTGCCAAACAGCCAGTTGATATTGTTACCTGAGTTAGTACCAGACGTGACAAGAATATTTGCAGGTGTTCCACCAATGGCCGTCTGATCCTGCACATCCACATCGGTCATAGAGAAGGTGCCACTGCCCTGCCAATTGCGTTGGGTGCCACCCACTGAGCTACGGATCTGAATCAGATCGCCCGTCGGGGCGTCAAAGGTAATGGTACCGGCATTGGCCACGGCACCAGCCAGAGTGACATTGGCATTATCGGTGACATTGGTCCATTTGCTCGAGGCATCGGATAGCGTTACAGCACCAGTAGTGATAGAGCGGGTCTGGATCAGTTCACCGTCGGTGATGGTCAGCGTACCATTGACGGTCAGGTCGTTGGTCTGGATGGTGACGTTGTCATTGGCGTCGCCGGCATCGGTCTTGTTGATTGCCAGGTTGTTAAAGGCGCTGCCGCCCGAGTTAAGTGCCTTTGAAATTGTCCCGTCCAAGGTCACGGTTGAAGTACCCGGGTTAACGGTCAGTAGCCCTGTGCCGTTGGCTGCAAGCCAGACACCGGCATTGGTGATGGTGGCGTTGTCGAGATTTAGAGTATGGCTGCCGCCATTTGAGCCAGATCTCAGCCCGCCAATGCTGAGGTCGATGATTGAACTACCGGCGTTAAAGGTAGACGAACCGTCATAACCAGATTCGCCAAAGTCTAAACGGGTTGCTGTGATGGCATTGTTTTGTGTGTTGACTACTACACCAGAGTTACCGGTGTCGACATCAATGGTGATATCACCATTGATCGTTATGTCACTGCCAAGATTAAACGTTGCATTGGATCCACTTGGCCAGAGCCAGAGTGCTGCCGTATAGGTACCGCCGGTCACAGTAATAGTGCCGTTGACAGGACGATAATAAATGGCGCTTGTAGTAAGGGTTGCACCGGCATTGGAAAGAGGAGCACCACTATTGGCAAACAAGCCCAGTTCAAAAGCCCCGGTAATCGTGCCTGTGCCAAATGTCAGCACATTGGCTGCAGCCGTGTGTGACTGCAAGGTAGTGGTCTTGGTGGCGGCGGCTGCGTTCAGGTTGTAAAAATGCGGCGTATACTGGCTACCGACGGTTTTGAGATTTCCGGTACCTGTCAAATCTACCGTTGAGGTGCCATACGTAAATGTGCCTCCAGAGGAGTCCCAGTTGCCGCCAACGCTGATCGTCGGCGTGCCATCGGATGCGTCTATACTCATGGTGCTATCACTTTCGGCATCGTCATTGATTGTCACATTCCCACCGACGGTGATCGTGGCGTTGCCGGTGACGAAACTCACAGGACCGCTGTCGGCACTATCGCCGATAGTGAGGTTTCCCGTCACGTTGATCGTGGCGTCATTGTCGGAATTGCGCAGGGTCACGCTGGTGGCATTGTTCGAACCGGTCGCTAGCACCGAAAGGTTGCCACCCACGGTCAGCGTGCCGGCATCGATGGTTACCGCCTCAGCCACACCGGTAACTGCGTGGCTCTTAATGGTCAGGTTACCGCCGTAGGTGACCGCTGGGATAGAGACTATGTTATCGCTGGACCAATTCAATCGATAAACAAAATCAGTAATCGTGATGCCTACGGCGTTATTAAAGGTCAAAGTGGGTTTATAGACGATCCGTTCGAATGTGCCTGCACCGGTCAATATGCCCGCCGCGCCTATAGTTGTTGTTGTTCCCGGCACACTGAAACGTTGGGTCATGGTAAAACTCACCGGAACTGAAATAGAACCATTGATTGTTAATGTTTCATAAACGACAAAATTATCCGCACCACCAGCGCTGACGACTGTAATATCCGCCCCTGCACCAATGGTCATATTGTGAAAATTCTGATTATCATTTGGGGTAAATGTATTGCTGGTGCCATTCAACACAACAGTACTGGTATCACGATTAAACGTACCCGTTGATGAATCCCAATCACCCGCTACGTTGAATGTGCTGGTGCCTGCTGTGATTGTGCCTCGAATGTCGACATTACCGGCCGCGCCCTGGGTAGTAACATTGGCGCCTGGAACATAGGTATGCCCTGTCGGCACAAACAGCTCTATCCCGCTTGTTACTGTCAGGTTATTGCTGCCATCAACTGAATAGAGAATCTCGTCATCGACGAATGGTTCAACGGCTGATTTCATCAAGGCGTTGGTTATCGACCCGGTATTGTCATGCCGCGTAATTAGATGCTGGTAATAGAGATCCAGATCGCTAATGGCATTGCCATCGGATACCGTTACGGTTACAGCGTCAGTAGCAGCATCGGCATCGTCCTCATCCACATAAACCAATAGCTTGTCACCACTATTGATACCGGCAGCGAGACTGTAGACGCCCGAGCCATTGGTATCCGCCGTGGCAACACTCACGCCGTTGACCAACAGGCGCACGGTAATATTAGCGCCGACAGCAGTGGAGCCTTCATCGGAATACACAGTACCTGAAACCGTAACCCCAATGGTGAGCGTGGCATCAGCCACACCATCGGTAGTAGCGACATTGCCGGCGGCATCGATGCTAAAGCCCGTAGTCACATCCAGGGTGTCATCCCCACCTGTCGCACCGTAGCCTGCAGTGCCTTCAATAGCCGTGCCCTTGGCACCGCTAAACACCAAAGTAAGAGTCGTATCGTTAGTGACGGTTAAACTTGTGACATCAGCCTCTACGAAGGTAATGTTGGCCGTGGTGGCATCGTCGCCATTGATATCCCAAACGAACTTGGTCCAGTCGACATAGGATTTAATGTCGGTGGATGCCGCCGCGATTGTAGTAAAGTTGGTGCCGGTGATGGTCAGGGTATCATTTGCCGCATCATAGATACTGGAGCTAATCGTTGCCGTCGGCAGAACGTTATCGACCTGAAATGATTCAGAGGTGACATAGCCACTGGTTTGGGCATCGTCGCTAAGTTTAAAACGCACCTGCACATCATTCTGATCCACGCCATCCAAACCGCTGACATCGGCGTGCTTGGTATCGAAAGTGAAGCTGTGTACCGTGCCGCTCCAATCGATTGCAGAGGTATAACCACCACCGCCGTTATCTGCCCAATTGGCCGAGAGAGAAGCGGAGGCATCAGCATTGGTCGGCGCATTCCAGCCGCTGCCGCCGTCGACTGAATACTCAAACGTGCTAAGTGTGATGTTATCAGTCTGTGCGTCCTGGGCGCGGAAGTTGATAGTGACTATCCCATCACCGTTGCTGGATTGCGTCACCTGTGCCGTTGGTATGACGTTTTCTGCCGTGTAACCACCGATGGGTGCCGTATTTACATCCAGCATGGCATCGGCGACAGCATCGGTTGTGGCTGCGTTACCAAAGGCGTCTTTGCTTAAGCCCGCCGTGACATCGAGAGTATCAGCACCACCCGTGGCGCCATAGCCAGCGGTACCTTCTATGGCTGTGCCTTTGGCACCGGTGAAAACCAAGGTCAGGGTTGTGGCATCGGTCACTGTCAGGCTCGTTACATCACCGACAACAAACGTGATATTTGTTGTGGTGGCATTATCGCCGTTGATGTCCCAGACAAACTTGGTCCAATCGACATAGGATTTGATGTCCGTGCTGGCCGCGGCAATCGTCGTAAAGTTAGTACCGGTAATGGTCAAGGTATCGCTGGTCGGTTCGTAACGCGCCGAGGTGATGGTGGCAGTGGGGAGTTCGTTGTCGACTTGGAATGGTGCCGAAGTGAGTGAGCCACTATCAAAAGCCCCGTCATTCAGCAGAAACCTCACCATCACATCGCTTTGATCGACACCATCCAGGCCGGTGAGATCCGCATGCTGGGTATCGAGGGTAAAACTGTGGGCCGTGGCGGCGGCCAGGGTCGTCGCGGTGGTATACCCACCACCGCCGTTATCCATCCAGTTAGCGGAGAAAGCAGCCGATGCATCATCGTTGGTGGGAGCCACCCAGTTGCTGCCGCCATCAACGGAGTATTCAAAACCGCTCAGGGTGACGTTGTCACTTTGATTGTCACGGCCCTTCCAGTTGATGGTGATGATGCCCGTGCCATCAGTGGCTTGGCTGATCTGAGTCGAGGGTATGGCATCGTCATCCACATAACCGCCGATGGGTGGATCCTCTGTGCTGAGCGTGGCGTCGGCGACACCGTCGCTGGTGGCAGCGTTGCCGAAGTCATCCGCACTAAAGCCTGCCGTTACATCCAAGGTATCGGCACCACCGTTAACACTATAGTTGGCATTGTTCTCGATGGTCTCTGCCTTGCTGGCGCTGAATTCCAGGGTAAGGGTCGTGGCATCGTCGA
>CALZIQ010000056.1 GCA_945787735.1 uncultured Chromatiaceae bacterium
AAAGCATGTTTACTTAAGCACATTCTGGGTCTTGAGCAGATAGCTGGCCATCAGGTATTCATATAGGACTGCGTTGCTGAGCTTGAGGGTTTTCTGCAGGCCCGCTTCATAACGAGATTGTTGTGTTGATGGGTCGCCGCTAACCTGTTGCAGCAGGGCATCATAAAAATAGGCCTCAGAACTCAGGCCTTGGTAGTTCAGGCCATATACTCCCAGGTGGCGCAGGGCGGATTTGTCAAAGCTCTGACGACTTAGCAGTGGTGCGAACAGTTTTTCTTGGGGCAGCTCACCAAGAAAATAGGCAATCAGTTGTTCGCGCCAGGCGGCCGCATCGCCTTGTTGCAGTCGTGCTGGCCACGAAGATGCATCTATGTTCTGCCAGCGCTCTTCCAGGTAGGCGCGGGCCTGGTCGGGTTTGCCTTGTTTGCTTAAGTGCCAGTAAAGCATCAGACGAATGTAGTCGCGAAAGGGATGGTCGGTGGTGAAAAATTCACGCGCGTAGATTTCTGCATCGTCGGTTTGATTAAGCAGTGTGGCAATGGCCAACATGAAGAGTGCTTCAGGCAACTGCTCTGACGCGCTGGCTTTGTACATTCGTTGTGCCAGCTGCAGACTCATGTTGTCACCCCTGGCCAGGCTGAGCAGAAACAGATCAGTCTGAATGAGCGGGTTTTCCTGTAGCTCGGGTAGGTCGGCTGCATCTTTTAATACCTGGCTGGCGTCTTCAATAGCGTTATTGGACAGATGAACCTGGATCAGGTTGTCGTAAGCGAAGACGGCTGGCCAGTTTGGGTTTTCCAGTTGACCGAGTTTTTTGAGCGTGGCGATCAGTTCTTCCAGGCGCTTCCGGGCCAAGTTGCTATCAATGGTTCGCTGCTCGGCTTGGCTAAAAAATGTGCGCTTGTAGTAGGCATTGGCGACATAATAGTCGAGCCAGACCTGTTCGAATGTTTTGTCTTGCATTGTGGTAATGGCGAGATGTTTCTGCGCCTTGCCCAGCCATTCAATGCCCCGGTCAATGTCAGAAACATTGCGTCCTCCCGCCAACACCTGTCCCATGGCCTTCATGATGTATAAGTTTGTGGGGCCTGCTGTGGCGACCTGTTCCAGCAGCGTTATGTACCAAGGCGGTAGCTGCCAGCGGTAACGATTCAGTAATTCAGAAAAGGCCGCCTCGGCGATGGCTGAGTGTTGTTCTGTCCAACGATGAAAGGCGAGGATGAGCAGGCGTTTTGTTTGCTCGAATTGCTGCGGTGGAAGCTGGGTGAAACCGGCTTGACGCAGTTGCCAGTAGCCAAGTGTGTATATCTGTTCCGGTGACAGGCTTTTGATCCGGCTTGGGTCGGAAAAATATTCCAGGCTACTGGCAAGGTGGCGTTCGGCTTTTACGCCTGCATAGTGTTCAAGCAGACAATATTCCAGCACTAGGCGTTGGTTTTCATTAAGTTGCTCATTATTGCGTTCGAGCAGGTCTTCGATTTCAAATCTAACTTCTAACCCAAATCGAGCTTCATATTCATCTCGAGCTTTGAATTTGAATGTGCGGCTTGTTTCGAGGCTGCCCGGTGGAATAAGAGGCTGGCATGCGCTTTGATAGCGGTCATAACGGACGGCCAGGTTTGTCCTATTGCTATTGTAGTGCGCCAGAAAGAATTCAATCGCGCGCTCAGGTTCGCTGGCCAGGGCCTGTTGAAAGGCGAGTGTGGCAATGTCAGGGGCATCATTCTCGAGTGCACTGATGCCGGCATGGATCTGTACGCCAAGCGCTTTGTTGGCCGAAGGGATGTCGGCAGGCTTCATGTGGCTGCCTTGTATTTGACGAAGATCATTCACCAGTCCGTCGCTATCGAATGGGTTTCTGAGTTGAGACCAGAACACTAGAGATTTCAGCAGCCAGCCCAGATCACGTAGTGACTGTTCGTTGCTGGCATGATTTAAGGCAGCGTCAATATCATTTGCGGCATAAGCCTGTAGCTCCTCAGCCCCAGGGATCAATACGCCGCGCAACAGTATCTTGATGCTGGTGATACTGTAATGCTGGTTTAACCAGTCACGCGTATTTTCAGGCAGCCTGGTGAGTAGGGCGTTGACATAATCAGGGGCAAGCCACCAACTGCGATGCTCCAGATAACGTTTGCGTAGTTCATGCAAAATTCTGTCTTGTCCATCCTGATTTGGGGCGATAACAATCGGTTCGGCAGCAAGGTCATCATGATTCTGGTTGAGGATTTCGATACGAAATTCGTTTGGCGCCAGCATGCCCCAGGGGTCGCGATCGAAGATGACCGATGGGCCGATATACCCGAAACGTTTATAGACCTCACCTCTGAGGTCAATCAGTGATTCGACAATCGCTTGCTGCAGGTTATGATCGGGGGTGATGATCAGCGGCAACAACTGTTCACCGACATAGATGCGGATGGAGGGTTTGTCATACAAATAGGTCAGGGCATCGTGGTAGGGCAGGCTTTTGTCCAGCGTTGTGTTTTCGGCCAGCTCGTCCAGGCTGTCATCCGTTGTTCTGGGTTTGCTCATGGCGGCCAACAAACCAGGGGTGGCGATGAACTGATCATTGATAGCCATTTCGGCGGCCTGATCAGATGAGTATCGGTAGACTGGGTAGGTGGCCAGAGCATCAAGCAGGTATTCGAGGCCAGTGATTGGATATTGTTGTCGCACTATGTTGCGCAGGTCATCCACAAGTCCGGTAAGGCCGCCACGTGTGTGCAGGGCCTCGCTGACACTGACGCTATTACCCATGCGCACCATTCGCTCGAGTAATAAGCTGGTATTGTGCCGGTTTATCACCAGCTCCGGAGCGTCGATCATGAGGTTAGATACGGCGGTGGCGATGGCCCGTTCACGTGGGTAGACCGGGTGGCCCGCCGCTTCAAACAGGGGACGGGTCCAAAGTGGTACCAGCCACCAGGGGCCGCCGAATTCCAGGGTCTCAACTTCTTGCCAAGCCGCGCTGTGTTGATTAAACCAGTCGGCAAGTCTGCCGGGCATGTTGATCTGGCTTACCAGGATAAAACGAGGTAGGGCAGGGATATTGATATTTTTTTCCGCCTCGGGTGAAGTTACCCTGATGCGATCCACGGGCAGTGTTTTATCCTTCAGGAATTCCAGTTCAGTTGGTACAGGGATACCCCATTCCTCCACCATCCAGGTAGACATCAGGCGCCAGTGATACAACAAGATATCTGAGTTCAGTGCTCTGTCAGGGTGGTAATGGACAGTCATCGGCCATTCAACTGCGTTATCAGCCCAGGGCATGACGGAACTCAGTTCCTGCTCGGCTAGACTGGTTTCTGGCATCACCTGCTTGGCTTGTTGTAACAGATTGACCAGGCGCTCCAGGTCATCGTCACTGCCACGTTGCCACAAATATCCGGCTACATTAGTCAACACGCTGTCGGCCTTTTTCTGCGCCTCAATAGGTGATATTTCGTAGAGCGCCAACAGTTCTTCCACTGGACCTTCGACACGTTGATGCTCCCGATCGCGAACGATTGTCCAGCTTGCAAACGTTATTGCCAGCACAATGACCACGACCAGACTGGTCAATGCGCGATAGGCCCGTTTACGCCGCCGTTGCCGTCGTGTGATGTTGTCATGCCAGACCTTGTTGGACTTTTGAATCGGCGCGATAAAACGGTCGTGGGTCAGCTCATACCAGCGTTCGTCGCCGGCCCGCACCTCGGCATGCACCAGGTGGTGGGCGGCCAGTTCGTCGACTGCATTGTTGGGGATGCCATGTTCGCCACGTCCCGTGTGCGTCTCGCCACGATAGGCGATGCCGCGTGTGCCCGCCGGGGTAATCATGAAGGTTTCGAACCATTGCCGCAGTGCATCCTCATTTATTTGGGTGTGACGGCTGGTTGCCGTGAGTGTCTGCACGTAGAACTGACGCAAGGCCTCGTCGACATCGGCAAAGGTTTGCAGTTGTTCGGCATCGATGACGTTGACCTCGTCCGGCAGGCCGCGCCACATGCTTTGACACACCACTTGCAGCTGTACAGGCTCGACGTAAGGGCCCAATGTTTCCACTACATTGCCGTGGGCGTCTTTCACCCTAATGGTTAACAGTTGTTCGATCAGAGCCTGAGATGCTTCAGGCGTGATGCTTTTTTCTGTATTACTTAAGGGGCCTTCCACGGCCTCAAGGGCGGCCTCTGGTGTGAGGGGGTCAAGGTGATAGCGGGTATGCAGGCCCTGCGGCAGAATCGGGGCATAGGGATCGAGCTGGGCAATAAAATCTTCACGCATGGCCAGCACAACGCGCAGCAAGGGGTCGGCTTCAAGCGCGGCGGCAAGTTGTTCGAACACGGCTTGCCTTTCACGCCAGCGTTCCTGGGCGAAGGTGAACAGTTCCTCGAATTGATCAAGAATGACGACGCGCAGTTGCGGCTCATCCACTTCATCGCTGATGTGGGGGCGGGCGGCAAGAAAACCGGGCAGATCCTGTGTTGCCAGCACCTCAGGCTCAAGTGTTTTGTCTGCCCAGTTCGATAGGATGTTGAAGTTGTAAAGGTTATCGACCTGTTCGCGTTTGATTGAATGCGGCAGACGGCCGCTGACACGCGCTGGTTTTAATACCTCGAGACCACGCTCTTCCAACAGGGGAATAACAGCGGCGTTGAGCAGGGAGGTCTTGCCGGCGCCGGATGAGGCATACAGCAATACCACCGGGTGGGCGATGATGAGTGAGCGCAGGTCGTGTGCTTCACGCTCACGGCCGAAGAAGAGCTCTTTTTCCTTGCGGCTGAATGGGCGTGCGCCGACAAAGGGCTGGGTTTTAGCGCTAGGCATTGAACGCATCCCAGCGTTGTTTCAATTCACTCACGAATTCACGGCAGGTGCCCCAGAAGACGCGAATTTGCAGGCGGCCATAGTATTCGTCGAAATAGTGCTGCACGTTTTCTTTTTGTTCGGCAGACATCTCATTCTCCACCGGCAGCAATTGCACCGAGACATGAGAGCGGCTACTGCTGCGTTCCAGGTATTCCACCAGGCCACGAAACAGGACGCGAAAATCCCAGTCGGCCAAGCCGTATCCCAGAAACAATAGGGTTGAATCGGCAAAGGCCTCTTCGATGCGGGGTGGCAGCAGGCGGGGTTCGGCATTTTCACTGCTGCCCGAAATTTTGGTGGTGACGCTAGTCTCGCTGCTCATGCGTACCAGAAAGTCGAGATAATCATCCTCCGTCAGCACCATGGATTTGGGCGTGTCCAGCTGGCCGTGAAGATGAAACACCACCGGCTCGGTGCTGGTAGGGCTGAAGCCGCTGTCGAAGCATGAAGGAATCCTTTTGGTGTCCTTGTTCCAGCGGGCGATCTCCTGCACGACGTTGCTGACCGGATTATTGCTGCGCGCCTTCAGTGCCTCGGTCATGAAGTTGTCGTAGTTGGTGGTCATGTAGAGCGGTAGCTCGAGATCGGCCAGGATGGCATGAGGTTCGTCAGGGTTGCTGAAGTCTGGCGCTGGATATTGTTTGAACGACTCGGCCAAGGTCTCTTTGGGGAACATGGGGTCGTAGTGCACGGCGAGAAACTGAGCCACCTTGGGCAGGTTCCAGGTGTCGGTCATTGGGTATTCATATTTTTCTGCCCACTCGCGGGCAATATCACCGCCCAAGGGGAGTGCCTTGTAGGCCGCACCAGCGCCGAGAAAGGGCATGCACCTGCCCTGCTTGATGCGATGTAGCAGCAGTGTCCAGTCGCGCTCTTCAAGGGTGTTGCTCATTGGTCATCCCTTTGCCGTTGGCTAAATCGGTCTGTGGTAAACATGCTGTTATTGTGGTGGCGCGGATTCGTTTTTGTTCATGTTGTCTTTTAGATTGTTTTTGTCGTCATCCTGGGGCACCGCATCGGTACCTGGTTTGGGTTGGGTAAATACGGTTTCGGCAATCGCTTTGAGTTTGAGCACGGCCTGATCCGAAAACATGCCGACCAGGCTGGCGATACCGGCAAAGCCGAGCAGGTTGGCTGATTGAATCGAGTCCTGTGTTGGTAACAGCCCGGCTCGAATGACGAAATAAAACACCAGCGCCAGCGTGCCGCCGATAAATGGCTGCATGATGTATTTCAGCATCCAGCTGCGGCGCAGTTCACGGTTGCCGATGTACCAGGAGATTGAACGTAGGGTATGCACCATGCTGCCCATGGCGCCACACAGGGTCACAATGATCAGCAACAGGGTTTCATAAGCCAAGTCTGAGAATTCCATACCCAGATAATGAATGGTGGTGGACGTGTTTGTTGCTTCAGTAGAGGGAGTGCTCCAGAAACATAACAGCGTATAACTCAACAATGCCGTGAATGCGAGCAGGTAAAGTGCCAGCAGGGTGCTACCGAGTGGGCCAACATGGCGATAACCGACTCCACCGGTTTCTGCATCTCCGCTAGCCGGGTTACGCTTGCCTGATTCTGATGGGGGGGTGTCGTTCATCCGTGTCTCCCAGTCGCATCGTCAGTTTCGATTTGTTCTAGTAGGTCTTGCCTTTAAATAGCGCTAAAAGCTAAAACAGCCTATCTATATATAACTATAGATAATGAAATGAAATTTTCATCTTATAACGTCGGCTAAGGAGAGCGGCGTTTAGCTCGCCGGGTCGGCTCGGCCTGTAATGGGTCATCCGGCCAGTAATGTTTGGGGTAGCGTCCCTTCATGTCTTTTTTTACTTCGGCATAACTGCCTTGCCAGAAGCCTTTCAGATCCTGGGTGACTTGTAAGGGTCGTTGTGCGGGTGACAGCAGGTGCAGCAGAAGTTTGATCTTGCCGTTGGCGATGCTCGGTGTGTCGGTGGCGCCGAACATCTCCTGTAGGCGCACTGGCAAGATGGGTAGTTCATTGTCGTAATTGATCGCGATGCGCGAACCGCTGGGTACTTGGATGTGTGTCGGCGCCAGTTCATTCAATTGTTGTTGTTGTGGCCAGGTCAGCAGGGTGTTGAGCGCGGCCTGCAGGTCGAGTTTCTCCAGATGGCTGAGACGGCCCATGCCGGTTAAGAATGGCAGCAGCCAAGTCTCCATGGTTTGCAGTAGCGTCTGGTCAGAAACGTCGGGCCAGTGGTCAAAGTCTAGCCGATGCATAAGTTGTACGCGTTGTTGCCAGTTGCGATTGCTTTTGCGCCAGGGCAGGCACTGTAGCCCGGTTTGTCGAATGCCGTCGATCAAGGCGTTGCCGATCTGTTCTGGGTCGGGCTTGCTTAATGGTTTGTCTTTCAACACCAATGCCCCCAGGCGTTGTTGCTGTCGTGCCAGCACTGCCTTATCGCGATGATCCCAATGGGTCGAGACCTTTGTTTGAATCAAATCACTGAAAAAGTCTTCTACCTGACTCGCATCGATGGCGGCGGCGAGAAAGATGCGCGCATTACGCTTGCCTGCGGCTAGCTCGGCAATGACAAGATAGGGTTCGTTGGCGAGGGTTTCGTGTTCGATAAATACAGCACCTCGGCCGTTGGCGAGCAGGTAGTGGCCTTCTTTGCCGAGGCGGCGTTGGGCGATGCGATCGGGATAGGCATAGCCCAGCAACACGCCTATCAGTGATAGGTCTGTTTGTTCGTCTTTTATCTTGAGTTGATGTTGCCATTGTTTGGATGCGTGGCGGATGCGTTTCAGCATAGTGCGACTGAGCTGTTGGCTATTCTCCATCAACAGTATTAGGCGTGTGCGCAGGTCGCTGTCGCGGGTGTCGCCTTTGCGCAATGGATCACGTTCGGATAGCAGGGCTGCGATATTGCAGGCCAGTTGTGCGGCACCGATGTCACCACCTTTTAAAATCATATGGGCCAAACGCGGATGCAGAGGCAAAGATGCCATGGTCTTGCCGTGGGTCGTGATATGTCCGTCAGGGGTGAGGGCGCCGAGCTGTGTCAATAGCTCTCGTGCTTGATTGAATGCAGCCTTAGGGGGCGGGTTGAGCCACTGTAATTGATGTGGATCACGGCAGCCCCACTGGGCCAGTTCCAATGCCAGTGGAGAGAGATCGGCCTCAAGGATTTCAGCCGCAGAGTGGGCTAGCAGATGTTGTCCTGCGGGCCAAAGGCGATAACAGTGACCCGATTCCAGTCGGCCGGCGCGGCCACGGCGTTGCTCCGCCGAGGCTTGTGAAATGTTGACTGTCTCAAGGCGAGTGAGGCCGGTGGCCGGGTCAAAGCGGGGCGTCCGTGCCAGGCCAGAGTCGATCACAATGCGGATGCCTTCGATGGTCAGGCTGGTCTCGGCGATGTTGGTGGCTAGCACGACCTTGCGTCTACCCAGCGGGGGTGGTTGGATGGCAAGCTCCTGCGCTTCGATGCTGAGTTCGCCATACAACGGTGTGATCAATACATTCTCATCAAGGTTGCTGGATTCAAGCAGGTGCTCGACACGGCGAATCTCGGCGGCGCCAGCTAAAAACACGAGCGCGCTACCATTTTGTTTGTTTAGGGCATCGATGGTGACAGCAGTGACATGCTGTAACAGCTGTTGTCGTGATGCCTGACGTGGAGGTGCTGCGTGATGTACTTCAACTAGAAAACTGCGCCCCTCGCTGGTGATCATGGGAGCGTCGCCCAGTAATGCCGCAATGGCTGCGCCGTCCAGCGTCGCCGACATCACCAACAGCTTCAGGTCGTCGCGCAAGGCGGCTTGGCTTTCCAAACACAATGCCAGACCAAGATCGGCTTGCAGGCTGCGTTCGTGGAATTCATCAAAGATCACCAGGCCGACACCTTCAAGCATCGGATCGTGTTGCAGCATGCGTGTTAGCACGCCTTCGGTGACAACCTCAATGCGGGTCTGCTTGCCGATGCGGCTGTCCATTCGTACCCGGTATCCAACGGTCTGGCCTATTGATTCACACAGTTTGGAGGCCATGAAGTGTGCGGCATTGCGCGCCGCCAGTCGCCGCGGTTCAAGCATGATGATCTTTTGTCCGGCTAGCCAGGCCTCGTTTAACAAGGCTAGCGGTACACGCGTGGTCTTGCCCGCACCGGGCGGGGCTTGCAGGACTACGTTGGCGTGACTGCTAAGCGCCTTGAGCAGTTCGGGCAAGGCTTGATCGATTGGTAAATGCATAGCGCTATTGTAACCGTGCAAGCTCTGCTGGGAGTGTTTTTATAAAGTTAAGGAGTTCGCTGTCGTGGCCGCCATATAGGTTAACGATTCCCGTTGGTTCCCGATTGATTCCAGAGGGGGAACCAACGACATGAGAGCCTGACGTGACTGAAACCAGCAAACATCAAACCGGCCCGCACAAGCTGGGGCTGAATGAAATTGCCGACCTGATGTTTAAGGACGGCCTGCTTGCTAAAGAGGCGTATGAAAACCTCAAGGTGCAGGCTCGTTTTCGTGATGTGGGCGAAAAACACCCGCTTAATCTGATTGCCAATCAGGCGCTGAAATCGAAACAGCCGCCTCACCGTCTGTTGAGTGAAGAGTTTCTCACCGAATGGTTGGCGGGTAAGGCGGATGTGCCCTATAAGCGTATTGATCCGCTCAAAATCGATGCGGCGAGTGTAACCACAGCTTTTTCGTATGCCTATGCCCAGCGTCACAAGTTGCTACCGGTAGAACTAAAATCGGACTATGTGGTGGTGGCGACGGCGCAACCTTATTTCACAGAATGGCTGAGTGAGTTGTCGCACATCTTGCGTAAAGAGGTGCGCCTGGTGATGGCCAGCCCGTCGGATATTGATAGCTATCTAGTCGAGTTTTATACCGTCTCTCACTCAGTGTTGGGTGCGAGCGCCGATGACGCCCATGCGCCTCAAGCCATTAACTCTCAGCAAATGCTGGAGCTGGGCAAGGCGGGCAACCTCGATGCTAATGATCAACATGTGGTACGTATCGTCGACTGGTTGCTGCAATATGCTTTTGATCAACGCGCCAGTGATATCCATCTTGAGCCACGCCAGGAAAAAGGCAATATCCGTTTTCGTATCGACGGTATGTTGCATACGGTGTACCAGCTGCCGAGCCCGGTGATGGCGGCGGTGTTGAGCCGGCTGAAGATTCTTGGTCGTATGGATCTGGCCGAGAAGCGTCGTCCGCTAGATGGCCGCCTTAAGACTAAATCGCCGGATGGCAACGAGGTAGAGTTGCGCTTGGCCACAATGCCTACCGCCTTTGGTGAAAAGATGGTGATGCGTATTTTTGATCCGGATGTGCTGGTAAAGAACTTTACCGATCTTGGTTTTACCAACCGTGAAGAAACAGTGTGGAAGGAGATGCTAAAACAACCCAACGGCATTATCTTGGTCACAGGCCCGACCGGGTCGGGCAAGACCACCACACTCTATTCATCGCTAAAATATCTAGCCAAGCCAGAGTTGAATGTCTGCACTATCGAAGATCCCATTGAAATGGTCGTACCCGATTTCAACCAAATGCAGGTGCAACACAACATCGATCTAAACTTTGCCGATGGCGTGCGCGCCCTCTTGCGGCAAGACCCGGATATCATCATGGTGGGTGAGATTCGCGATCTTGAAACCGCCGAAATGGCCATCCAGGCTGCCTTAACCGGCCATCTTGTTATCTCTACCCTGCATACCAATGATGCGGTGTCGGCTATTACCCGCTTGCTTGATTTGGGTGTGCCGCATTACATGATTACGGCGACACTGTTGGGTGTGGTAGCGCAAAGGCTAGTGCGTACCCTTTGCCCACACTGTAAACAGCCTGTCGAGCCCGATGCTGAGGTGTGGAATACATTAAGCCGTCCGTGGAAGGCCGCGGTGCCGGAAAAAATCAATGGCCCGGTAGGTTGTCTTGAATGCCGCCAGACCGGTTACATTGGCCGGGTCGGTATTTATGAAATGCTAGTGATGTCGGGCAAGATAAAACGCCTGGTTAGCTCTGAAGACTGTGATATTGCCGCTGTACGACGTCAGTCCCAACAGGATGAAATGCGCCCCATGCGCATCAGTGGTATCCAAAAAGTGGCCAACGGCCAAACCACCTTGGATGAAGTGTTTCGGGTGGCGCCGTTATATCACGAAGATTGATAGGCATGCGCCATGCGTAGCGCTTTGTGAGATAGCTTGTGGCATGTATGTGCGGTTGCGTTAGTCAATAAACTGATTGGCGTGACAATTCAGACGCACAGTTTTTCTCATACTAAAATTTACCTTCCCCCTGAAGCTATTTAATAAACCCTGACTTGTTCGAGGCTCTCCTTCGTCGTGTCGAAAATCTTTACATTTAGATGTTTTCTTGAGAAAGGGGGTTTTCTAACTATCTGAATTCTATGTAGTTATTCTTTTGACATATAGAATGCACTAATATACTAAAATAATTAAATACAAATGTTTTAGTAATTTTAGGAGCCAGAAGTAATGAAGTTAACAACAAAAATGATCGCCGGGCTTGCCCTGATCGCAAGCCCACTCTGTAATGCCACGGTGATCACCCATGGCAATTTGACCACAGACGATGCGACCCAGGTGATTACAGATACCACCACCGGCCGTATGTACACCCGTTTTGATGCTTTTAATAAGACCTATGCTGATACGCTAACGTCTCTCCTGAGCGGAAACACTTATGATGGTTGGTCTGCTGTCACATCCAGCATCGCCGATGAATTCATTGCCACCGTACTGGGCCTTGGCAGCACACCCTGTGATGGCAATGTCGCTTATGGCACGGCCTGCGGCACTATCTCAGGATGGTCAGATGGCAATTTTGGTTCTTCCTACGATTCTTTTTATGATTATTTCGGCTATCTGGGTGCAGCTTCATCACCGATTGGTTTAGTTGAATTCAATTCAAATGGACTCGTCGAGGATTATGAAGACTGGTCCACAGTAGCTAGTTTAGATAGCTATCCCACCATTAACTTGTTGCTTTACAAACAAGGCAATTTTGTTAGCGATGTTCCAGAGCCTTCAATCATCGCGCTGTTTGGTGCTGGCCTGATTGGCCTGGGGTTTGTTGGTCGTTTTAAAGCTCGTCAGTAATTGTACACTGGCCGTATAACTGATGTTGTTACGGTTGTGCCCATGAAAAAGCCATCTCAGCTGAGATGGCTTTTTTTATGCTAATAAATTCGTTCTGAAACAAGTTGGCGCGACTGGTTTTATATCTGAAGTTTATTTCGCCATAACGATAAGCACGGACTCTTGAACTACGCCAGCAAGACTTTCCAAGTCGGAAGTTTGTTTTGGTGCTTGATGTGTAATGCTGAAATTACTGGGCAGGCTGTCTAACAAGTTCTCTAAATAAGCTGCTTTTAGCGCATAATTTATATTCCCTATCGGCATCGCCTCAGACCCATTGCCACTAATGCCTAACATTGAGGTCACAACGCCAACAACTTCACCTTTCATGTTAAGAAGAGGGCCGCCGCTGTTGCCAGACTGAATCGGCACGCTGATTTGAAAGGTGCGGGGATTGTCTTGATAACCTGATTCGCCACTGATAATTCCATTGGAGAGCTTTGGTCTCTTTCCCATGACATCGATCCGCGGAAATCCAACAGTAAAGACGCTGCTGCCAAGGCGGGCGCCAGTCTTTGCAAGCGGTAAGGCGCGTGGTAAGTCTTGGCCGTCTGTGACTTTCAACAAGGCAATATCGTTCTCATCATCCGTTACCACAACAGAGGCTTGAATCTCATCGCCATGTACGTTGACTAAGGTGACCTGCTGACTGTCCGCCACTACGTGGTGATTGGTCACCACGTAGCCGCCCGCAACCGGCCAACCAGTGCCTACTGACATGGGTTCTGCATCCGATGAGAGCTTAGCATTCTCCATGGTAGCCATGCCGCTAAAGTGATCGGCTAATTCTGACAGGGATGAATGGTTGGGAGTATAACGTAGTAAAGCTTGGTAGGCTTGGTGTGCGTTTTGCTTGTCATCCTTTGCTAAGTAAGCTGTGGCAGCTTTGCTCAACCACCGTGCTGCTGCTTCTTGATCGCTGCTTATTTCTTTTCCTAGCGCATAGATCATGCCCAGGTTGTATTGTGCGCTAGTGTGATTTTGTTGCGCGGCTTTTCGTAACCACTTTATTCCTTCGGCAGTGTTTTTCTGCACGCCATCGCCTTCGATATAAAGCATGCCCAAGTTAAATTCTGCAACTGCAAGGCCCTGCTCCGCTGATTTTTTATACCAGGAGGATGCTGCAATCATGTCGCGTTGTATGCCTTCACCAAGTGCGTACATCAATGCAAGATTATACTGTCCACCACTATGTCCTTGTTCGGCAGCGGCGCGGTACCATCTAATCGCCTGCACTGCGTCACGTGATACGCCCTGTCCATAATCATAGGCTGTGCCTAGACTTACTTGGGCGCTGGCATTGCCGCGTTGCGCGAGGGGTAGCCAGTGTTGAACCGCGGTTGAATAATCTCCACGCTCATAAAAAGACCAAGCATCAGCAAGTGTCACGCCATCGTCCAATGCGGCATAAGCGATACAAGAAAAGAAACTCAAGGACACTAAAATGAATAAGTTGGCTGCGCGTTGATATGCCACATCACGCCAGAGTGCAATTCGTGAGCATTTCACGCCAATCCCTCGGTTATCTTTCTTGATTTCCACTAATAATGTGTTCATTTTCATTCGTCCAGAACGCAATGCGCTTCCTGATGCTTATCGACAGTTCACCGCTTTACCTTTATGTATAACCAGAATGTGAATTGCTTATTAGTCATGAAGACGAAATGTTGCGCGTTACCTTTTCAGCATGAAAGCTCAAAAAACCGATATTCCTATGGTCGACGCTCTTTGCAATTGTTGACAGTTGAGATGAGGAATGTTGCTAAATGATCTCTATAATTCGTTACCAAGTCACCAACACTGGGGCGTAAAAAAATCGCACGGTGGCTCATTCCACTGTTAAACGAGAAAAGGAGAGATATCATGTGGCGTAACACTGTCAAAACGTCTTCGTTTGTGCTGCTAGCCATAACGCTTGGCGCTTGTAGTACTACGGGGACTAAAACGAGTTCTATCGATACAATTGATGCTGATGCGAGGCTTGCTGAAATTGAGCAACGCCAAGCTGATCTAAAAATGCAGGAATCACAATTATCAGAACGCAGTACAAGTCTTCAGCGGCAAGAAGCTCAATTGAAACAAGAAGCGTCTCGTCTGAGACAAGCAGAAGCAGAAGCGCGTGCCGCACAGCAAACCAGTCTTAAAGCCGCTGCTATGCAAAGTTCGGCGAAAGAACCTCTATTGCCACCGGCAAAACCCGGCCAGTGTTATGCCCGCGTTTTTGTGCCACCACAGTATGATCGCATATCGGAAAAAGTTTTACGTAATGCTGCGTCAGAACGTATTCAGGTTATTCCTGCCAAGTACAAGACTGTGAGCGAGAGCGTGTTGGTTCAAGCTGAATCAGAGCGTCTTGAAGTAATCCCAGCTACTTATAAGTGGGTTGAAGAGAAAGTGATGATCAAACCTTCCACTCAACGTATTGTGGAAGTACCGGCAAAATATGAAACGGTCAATGAGCAGGTGCTGATTAAAGCCGCCCATACTGTCTGGAAAAAGGGCACAGGTCCTATCCAGAAGGTCGACGAGTCTACAGGTGAGATCATGTGTCTGGTCGAAGTACCCGCTCAATACAAAACTGTGACTAAGCGTGTGCTCAAATCACCTGCGACAACTCGTGTGATTGAAGAGCCAGCAGTTTACGATATGGTCAAGAAGCGTATCGTTGATCAGCCTGCTTCAACGCGTGCCGTCAAGATTCCGGCTAAATATGAAACCGTTAAAGTCACCAAGCTGGTTCAGCCGGCGCAAGAAAAGCGCATTCCTATTGCTGAAGAATATGAGACTGTGACCAAGATGGTACAGACGTCTGAAGGTAAGATGGAGTGGCGTGAGATCCTTTGTGAAACCAACACCACACCAGCTCGAATCAGTCAATTGCAGCAGGCTTTGGAAAAAGCGGGTTACAAACCTGGTCCGATAGATGGAATCGTAGGCTCGCGGACTGTCTCTGCGGTGAACGCTTTCCAAAAAGACAAAGGTTTGCCAGTTGATAAGTATTTGAATGTCACAACTTTGCAAGCATTGGGTGTTAGCCCACGCTGAAGAATACACTGAAATAACAACCCCCATTTGGGCCCCTTCGGGGCCCTTTTTTTATTTAGCCTTGAGCCAGGTTTGTTGTTAATGCTATTTCAATTTTGCCTGCGCATTCTGTCTTTCAATATCAATATCAAAATCAAGTGCTGCAATGATTCTGTTTAGACGTCCTTGCTCGCCAGCCTCTTGTTCAAGAGCCGCGTTAGCATCGCACGCATTGAGTGCAGAGAGCTGAATGCGCTCGATATACTGGCGGCTACATTCTGCAACCTTGGCCTTAAGTGACTCCAGGAATGTGACAATTTCATCGGGCGACCTTACCCAGGTCTCTATGTAGAGTCCTTCGCTCTCTTTTATTTTAGGGGTGGTAGGGTGCTTTGAAAGCAGGGTGTTGAAAGCATTGCACCAGTCCGCGGGTGCTTGGTGTGATAGCTTGAAAGCAATGTCTATATAGGGTTCTTTCCTGATTTTGGGGGGGCGCCTTTCATCAATTCCAATAATTTTAATATCACTGATACCTTCCACTGTGTTAACTCCTCAGTACCTGTGTAATACAGGCGTTTACCATGCCGTGCCGGCACACATTTCATCCAGGAAACAACGAGCAGTCAGAAGCAGAAGAGACAAAAAACAGGGTGGTTTCCAGGTTAGGTTAGCGGCTAACCAGCGTTTATCAGTAGCACTATGTGTAATTCAGAGCGAATGCAGCGATTTGCTGAAAAAGAGATAAATCTTAGCTGGCGGGATCTATACGTATACGCTCGAGGAAATGTTCCATGCCATCTGATTTGGTTTCGTGGACAATACGCATCAGCTCGCCCAGTTCGCCTTGAGGGAAGCCTTTTTTGGAGAACCAATTTAAGTACGTTAAGGGCAGGTCAATCAGCAGTATTTTGGAATGCTTGCCAAATGGCATTCGATAATTTGCAAGCTTAGAAAATAACTCCGGGTCGCCATAGGTGCCTTTAATGTTCATTGTATTGGGCTTCGTAATTATGCGTGGGGAGACAGGGTACACCAGCCAGGCGCAAGGGAGCAGGTATTCTCTGTTTTAGTTTGTTTATGCTGGGAGCCAAATGAATCCAGGGGCTCCATAAGGGACGGATAGAGGGGGGATGGGGGCGATGGAAATAAAGCTGGACAATCGCTTGGTATCTGTTAGAATGCGATTCGGCCTGTGAACCAGACCTGCTTAAAAGCAACAATTTGAAACTGAAACACTTCGCTGCATCTCTTCTTAGTTATATAAGACCTGTTGTCCTGAAGACCTTCACTCTCTGCTTGTTTGTCGTCATTAAGTAACTCTCTCCACCGGCTTTAACGTGCGATAGCGCATAAAATTAATATATCTTTAGGAGACATCATGTCTAAAACAACTGGTACAGTTAAGTGGTTCAATGCTGAAAAAGGCTTTGGTTTTATTACTCCGGCAGATGGCGGCGAAGACGTTTTTGTACATTTTCGTGCGATTGCCAGCGAAGGTTATAAGAGTCTGGACGAAGGCCAAAGTGTTTCATTTGAAACCGAGCGCGGTCAAAAAGGCCTGCAAGCTGCTAACGTTACACCGCTGTAATTTAGCTTTCTTAAAAGGGTGCCTATGGCACCCTTTTTCTCTCTTCGAATCGCGTTTTATGCGATTGCTGAGCTGGGATTTCTTCGTGGCTCCTTAGATTTATCCAATTTAGCTACCAAGCGCTAGTCGCTTTTGTAGCATAGAAATTCAACCTGTTTATTTATCGACCTCAATTGTCATGCAATTGCAGTATGGCTATCATTATACGTCGATAATATTACCCGTTTTAAGAACTAGGACGCACTTATGAATCACGAGATTTTATCGTCACAGTCTCTGACTGAGGCAGCGGCCCCTCTGAAAAATAAGCTATTGGGCATAGCCGAACACGAGCAACGTTTTAAGCTGCACAAGGAATTACATGCTGGCAGTATTGAGTCAGTTGAGGTTCCCGCGCAGGTGTCTCACCTTGTGCTACTTTGTGATAACGATCAGGCAGGAATCGAGCGCAGCCTTATCGCCCAGCTATGTGAACGTTATGGCGTAACACCGCCAACACTGCAGAGCAATCAATTTACGACCATGTTGGGTGCCTACCGAATAAATTGGGAACGTCATACCGAGTATTCCACCTATGCCTTTTTTTACAGCGCACCATTTGAGACGCCATTCGTCGAGCCTGCAATTAACCATGTGCCAAAAGAGTGGTTGGCCAGCCTTCCCGGTGAAATAATTGCGGCCACTCATGTTGCCCTTGAAAACAGGGAAGCTCCGAAACGCAGCCTGAAAGAGTTGTCTCTATTATTTGCATCGAACACAGTGATAGGTTCCGAAGTGGCTGCTGGGAATGCTATCGCCTGGACTGATAATCAAATTCATGCTGATGGCTTTGGTCGTATCTTGATTCAGGATGTGAGTTTGAGGCGCCGACAGGCGGCTCGTCTGGTGAGGCGTCTGCTTGAGATTGAAACTTATCGTATGTTGGCGATGTTACCGGTGCCGATGATGCGTGGTTACATTCCTGATTTGGCTAGTTTTGATCAGCGCTTGGCTGCGCTGACCGAAAAAAATATTGATCTCGAGTCATTGGGGGATGAACAGCAGTTGTTGAACGACTTGACTCAATTGGCGGCAGAGATAGAGCGTATCTCGGCAAAGACTAGTCAGCGTTTCAATGCATCATCTATGTACTATGACATCGTTAAACTGCGTATAGCGGAGTTGCGGGAAAAGCGTATTCAAGGTTTGCAAATGTTTCATGAGTTTATGGAACAGCGACTTTCACCCGCCATGGGTACCTGTGTCCTGGTTAACAGTAAACTGGAAACACTCTCGACTCGAGTAGAACGTGCTTCGTCTTTATTGCGTACCCGTGTGGAAATCTCCATGGAAAAGCAGAGTCGTGATTTGCTGAGCTCCATGGATAAACGTGCGCATATGCAACTGCGTTTGCAGGAAACCGTAGAGGGGTTGTCGATCGTAGTGCTTAGTTATTACTTGCTGGGGTTGGTTTCATATGGGTTAAAAGCAATAAAAGCTGCAGGTATCAAATTAGATACAGAGCTCGCAACTGGTATTGCAATTCCCCTGGTTGTAGGTGCCGTGTTTCTGTTGGTTCGACGATTACGGCACATGGTTCACAAGGGTGGTGAATGATGTAAAGCAGTTTATTCAATAATCTCCATCTCCCGTCCAATCTTGCCAAAGGCCGCTATGGCCTGGTCCAGGTGCTGGCGTTCATGAGCAGCAGAGATCTGCACCCGGATGCGTGCCTTTCCCTGTGGCACCACCGGATAAAAAAAACCGATGACATAAATATCTTCTTCCAATAATCTTGCTGCCATGGTTTGTGCCACATTGGCATCGAACAACATCACCGGCACGATAGGGTGTTGGCCGGGATTGATATCGAAGCAGGCGCTATACATGGCGTTGCGGAAGTAGGCGGTGTTGTCGTTGAGTTTGTCTCTTAGTTCAGATGAGTGTGTGATCAGTTCCAAGGCTTTGATGCCAGCGGCAGCCAGCGCTGGTGTCAACGTGTTGGAGAATAGATAGGGGCGTGAGCGTTGGCGCAGTAGATCAATAATCGCTTGGCCAGCAGCGGTGAAACCGCCTGAGCCACCGCCTAATGCCTTGCCCAATGTTGAAGTGAAAACATCAATCTTGTCCAACACGCCGTGATGTTCGGCCGAACCTTTTCCATTGGGACCAACGATACCAGTGGCGTGTGAGTCGTCTACCATGATCAATGCATCGTAATGTTCTGCCAGTTCGACAATCTCATCCAGCTTGGCGATGTCGCCGTCCATGCTGAATACACCATCGGTGGCAATCAAGCGTGTGCGATATTTCTGCGCAGCTTTTAACTGTTGTTCTAGATCATTCATATCGCTGTGTTGGTAACGAAAACGTGCTGCTTTGCACAGGCGAATGCCATCGATGATGGAGGCGTGGTTGAGCGCATCTGATATGACTGCGTCGCTGTCATCAAGCAGAGTTTCGAATAAGCCCGTGTTGGCGTCGAAGCAAGATGTGTAGAGAATGGCGTCATCAGTACCGAGAAACTCGGCGATGCGATGTTCCAGTTCTTTATGCAGATCCTGGGTGCCGCAAATAAAACGCACCGAGGCCATGCCGAAGCCATGACTCTGTAGCGCCTCAGTGGCAGCGTTGATCAGTTCGGGGTGATTGGCCAGGCCGAGGTAGTTGTTGGCGCAGAAGTTAAGCACCTCTTTTCCCGTTTGGGTATTTATCTCAACACCTTGTGGTGAGGTGATGATGCGCTCGTGTTTATAGAGGCCTTGTTGTTCAATCTCTTTTAATGTGTCGCGTAGGCGTTGTTCGATTGCTTTCATTTCTACTCCCACTCCAGAATCACTTTACCGCAGTTCCCATCGTGCACAACGCGAAAGGCCTCTTCATAATCATTAATGACAAAGCGATGAGTGATGATGGGGTTGATGTCTAGGCCGCTGCGTAGCAATTGCGACATCTTGTACCAAGTCTCATACATTTCGCGGCCGTAAACGCCTTTCAAATGCAAGCCTTTGAAGATGATCTCGTCCCAACTAATCTCGGTGCTGGGTGGTAGAAAACCTAGCAGGGCGATGTGGCCACCGTGATACATGTTTTTGATCAGGCTGTTGAAGGCCGCCGGGTTGCCCGACATCTCTAGACCTACATCAAAACCATTCGACATCTGTAGTTCTTGCATTGTGTCTTCAATCGAACTGAGGCTGACGTTAACGGTTTTTGATGCGCCCATTTTTTCTGCCAGTTGCAGGCGGGTGTCGTTGATGTCGGTGATAACGATATGGCGCGCGCCGATAAAACGGCAGGCGGATGCTGCCAGGATGCCAATCGGTCCGGCACCGGTGATCAATACATCTTCACCTATGACATCAAATGACAAGGCGCAATGAATGGCATTGCCGAAGGGGTCAAGGATGGCGGCTAGATCAGAAGAAATATCATCGTGAATCGGCCACAGGTTGGTTGCCGGCATCACCAGATATTCGGCAAAGGCGCCATCGCGGCCGCCGCCGATACCGATGGCTTTGTTGCACAGATGACGTTTGCCGGCGCGACAGTTGCGGCAGATGCCGCAAGTGATGTGCCCCTCTCCGGAAACACGATCACCAACCTGATAACCCTCGACGCCGTGACCGAGCTCCACAATCCGGCCGACAAACTCATGGCCGATGATGCGTGGTGTTTGAATATTACGTTGTGCCCAGTCATCCCAATTGTAGATGTGTAGATCAGTGCCACAGATGCCAGTCTTTTCGATCTTGATTAACACCTCATTCGTACCAGGCGTGGGTGATGGTGCATCTTGCAGCCAGATGCCGGGTTCGGCGCGGCTTTTCACAAGGGCTTTCATGACAAACTCCACGGGTTTTTATCTGAGTCTAGTCGAGCCTGATTGATTGATAAAGATTTAGTCGCAGGTGTCGGGCAATGTTACATTCTTGGTGTCGTCGATTAAATAAAGTGAGTGCTGGGTGTAATCTTGCTGCTGATGTTTAGGTTTACTATCAAGCGCCTACTCTGCGTGTCTTAGATAGCATCCATCATTATCTGTAAATGCCTGGTGATGGTTCACAAGAATTACGCTAATAAATGGGGGCGCTTAAATTGCGCCCCCTTGCGGGTTCTACTTGTACCGATTTAATTCTCAAAAAGGGAAATCATCGTCGAAGGGTGAGTTTTTGCCGAACGGAAACTTTTTACCAAATGGAGGGCCAGAATGTTTTTCGACTTTGTGTATTTGGCCGCGGATATCTCCCTGTGGATTAGCAGTGGTGTGAAGGTTGACATAGGCATTGCCGTTCATGATGTTGGCCACGGCGTCGGCAAAGCTGTTGATCCCGAGGTCAGGGTTTAACGCCAAATCAGTTTCGGTAAGCACACCACTGATTGAGCCAGTGAAAGGGCCATCGTTTCGCGGGAAGTTAGGGTTATTGCCATACAGCCAGAGCATAACGGGGCCGTTGCCACCTTTAGGACCCAAATGAATGTGAGCCATAAACAAAGTTGAGCCAAAGCCCATTGCCTTAAATTTATAATGCAGCATAGTTTTATCATGTGACAGCATGAAGTGAGCCTTGCCATGAGCGCCTGTTGTCACCGGGCCCTGGATGGGGATGGTGACGGGAGCGCCATTGGCATCCAGAATCTGCGCAGTTCTTACTTGCTGTCCGCCACTAAGTTCTGCCTTCAGCTTGTGGCCATGGTCGTGGTGCATGCCAGCGGCGAGTGCGCTACTACTTAGGCTGAATGCTAGGCCTGTGCCGACTAAAAACGAGGTTGTTTTGTTCATCTTCTCCTCCTCCATGAGTATAGAGTTGCCCTAGAAGCGGGGGTTGGGTTGGTATGTTGTAATGTCTAATTCCTGACTTTTATTGTCAGGTATTAACAACACTAGCACAGCAATTGTATTCAGCAAGGTGCGTCGTTTTTCTTTGGATTAAAAAGGTAGTTCTGGTGATGAAAATTGGCATAACAAAACATCTTTTGGTTCAGAACAGAAAACGGATTGGCTCTAAGTAATTACGACTTTTCTTATGGCTTGAGTGACGTGGATTAAAAAAATTAAAAAGCAGTCTTATGGAATTCAAAACACGGCCGATATCACCCGAGTACCTTCATGTAAACCAACAAGGGGGCGGTTATGAAGTGTGATACTGCATTTAAGCAAGTAAGGATATTAAGAGCTTCTGATGATCTAGTTGTGCCTATAAAGGGACGCGGTCGTGGGTTTAAGGATGAGCGAGAGTACCTAGCATTTATTATGGAGCAGGAGCGAGCCTGGGAACATGAGCACCTTTGGTGTGATGTTAAGCAAAAGGATAAACAAAAAGGGTAGCCGCGGCGTATTCATGCGGTTATTAAATTTAGATAAATCAAGCCCCGCGAGTGCGGGGCTTTTATTTTTCAGGGCTGACGTTAAGCGATCTGTCGTGTGATCAGGCCCATGGTCACGTTTTCATCCTGCCATGGAATTTTGACCTGATGGCCGCCACCCGGTGCCACGTCCATGCTGCCGCTGAAAAAGTTTTCCATGTATTCTAGTTTAATGCGCTGATTGCCTGAGGGCAGAATAATCTCTAGTTCGTCGCCGACGGCAAACTTGTTTTTGACGTCTACCTCCATCATCTTGCGCTCCTTGTCATAGCCGGTGATCTCGCCGCAGAATTGTTGTTGATTACTCTTGGAATAACCGGTCATGTAGTTTTGGTGTTCTGCGGTGTGATGGCGTTGATAAA
>CALZIQ010000057.1:0-13381 GCA_945787735.1 uncultured Chromatiaceae bacterium
TGCGCAACAAAGGCTGATAGCCATGGACGCGCAGCTTCGTCATCGGGCGGGTTGATGTTATTAATGAGATAACGATGCTCTGATCTAAAATATAGACAGCCAATAGGCGGCCTTTTCAGGACAACACTGGATAGTTATTCTGGTAATTTCATACCCAGTCGCCGGGCGACCTCTTCATAGGCTTCGACCACGCCTCCCAAGCCCTGACGGAAGCGGTCCTTGTCCAACTTTTCGCGCGACGCCGCATCCCACAGACGGCAGCCATCCGGACTGAACTCATCGCCCAGTACCACATCACCGTGAAACAGGCCAAACTCGAGTTTGTAATCCACTAACAACATGCCGGCATCTGCGAAGAGCTTTTTTAGTACGTCATTTACTTGGAAGGTGAGTTCTTTCATTCTGACTAAGTGCTCCGGCTTAGCCCAGCCAAAGGTCTCGACGTGGGATTCGTTGATCATGGGATCATGCAGCGCATCGTTTTTGAGAAACAGCTCATAAGTAGGCGGATTGAGATCCAACCCTTCTTCCACGCCCAGGCGACGACATATACTACCGGCGGCGATATTACGCACGACACACTCTACCGGCATCATATCGAGCTTTTTCACCAGCACCTGGTTATCCAACAGTAGTTTTTCGACATGGACTGGGATACCCGCCTCGGCCAACTTGCCCATGATAAAAACATTGAAGTAGTTGTTGACCGTGCCCTTGCGGGCCAGCTTTTCCATCTTCTCGCCATCAAAGGCAGAGGTATCGTCGCGGAACTCGAGGATCAGGAGATCCGGGTCGTCGGTCAAATAAACTGATTTGGCCTTACCGGCATAGAGTTCTGCGCGTTTTTCCATTGTTCTAACCTTGATTGTGTAACTGATGATTATACTACTTCACGCCAGTTGAGACCTTGCTCCTGCGCGGCGATTGAAATCCAGTCTGCGTTGCAGCCCAGTACCTGGGCCAGGGCCTGTTGAGCCAGCAAGGGCTGGTTATTTTCTTCGCTCAGGTGGGCCGCGACCAGATGCTGCAGCTTGCTATTATCCAGCCGCGCCAGCAGTTCTGCCGCTTGGGCGTTACTCAGATGGCCGTGACGACCGCCGACACGCTCTTTTAATGAATGCGGGTAATTGCCCAGGTAAAGCATGTCTCTGTCGTGATTGCATTCCAGCATCAAGGCATCACAAGCACTGAGCTGTTCTTCGATATGGGGCGTCCAATAGCCCACGTCGGTGAGAATACCAAGTCGGCGCTGGCCGTCGCCAAAGACAAACTGGGCCGGTTCGCGAGCATCGTGGGGGACGGGATAAGGTGACAGCTCAAGGCCATCGATGGCGAAGCTTTCATGGCTGTTGAAATAGTGAAGTTGGGGCAGCTTACCAAGGCGTTCATGCCGCGCTGTGCCGTGGGTCATCCAGACGGGAATCTTGTAACGTCGCGCCAATGGGCCAACACCCTTGATATGATCTCCATGCTCATGGGTAACCACAATTGCACTTAGATCGGACGGGGTTTTGCCCAACCTGGCCATGCGCCTTTCAACCTCGGCGATGGTAAAACCGCAATCAAGCAAAACCAGGGTATTTCCGACCTCAACCAGGCTGCCATTGCCACGGCTGCCGCTGCCGATAGATGCAAAGCGCATATTAATCTTCGTCAGACAATTCTGTGCCAACGTCTGTCTTTTTAGACGATTTCGCAGCCCCCAATAGCTCTGGAGGCAAGTTGATGGGCGGTTTTACATCCACTTCCACAGTTTCGGGATTGACCGGATGTAATGGCAACATCTCTCCACTTTGCGGCACCTGCAAATCAGCGGGAACCTGAAGCGGCAGAATGCTCTGACTCTGGCGGTATTCGAGACGTTTTTCCTGTACACCACTACACGCCGACAAAGCAAATACGATTACTGACACTAGGGCCAGCGGGTTTAAACGAAGGGGATTTATCATCAGCGTAGAATCAAATGAGGCCAGCCTGGCGCATAGCCTGGCGCAAGGTTTGGTGATGCTGTTGCGACAACACTGTCAGCGGCAAACGGATACCGTAGCCAATCAGCCCCATCTCGGCGAGGGCCCACTTGACCGGTATCGGATTTGCCTCAAGAAACAGCTTGTCATGCAGGCCGGCCAGAGGGGCGTCCAGGGCCTCGGCCTTTTCCCGCTCGCCAGCAATGGCTGCGGCGCACATCTCGTGCATGGCCTTAGGTGCCACATTGGAGGTGACGGAGATCACGCCTCTGCCACCCATGAGCATCAGTTCACGTGCAGTGGCATCGTCACCGCCATAGATATCGAGAGCATCACCACAGGCATCAAGGATCTCCTGTACACGCTGTAAATCGCCGGTGGCCTCTTTGATACCGACAATATTGGAAATCTTAGCCAGGCGCTCGACCGTCTGCGGCAACAAGTCACAAACGGTACGGCCAGGCACATTGTAGAGAATCTGCGGCAAAGCAACAGCATCGGCAATGGCCTTGTAGTGCAGGTACAGGCCTTCCTGGGTGGGCTTATTATAATAAGGTGTTACCAACAGGCTGGCATCGGCGCCCGCTTCCATCGCCGCCATGGTCAGGTCGATGGCCTCACGGGTGCAGTTTGAGCCAGTGCCGGCGATCACCGGCACGCGGCCACGCACCAGATCGACTGTTTTACGGATCACCGCAATGTGATCGGCGTCGTTCAGGGTGGGCGATTCCCCCGTCGTGCCAACCGAAACAATGGCATCAGTGCCGTTGTCGATATGGAATTCCACCAGACGTTCGAGCGCCTCGTAATCGAGGCTGCTGTCGTCGTGCATGGGTGTAACCAGGGCCACCATGCTGCCGTGAAACATAGTCCTTCTCCGCACTACAGAAAAACGCCCATGGTACTTCTGGGCCGCTGATAAGACAAGCCCGTTTCCCGCCCTGGAAAACTGGCGTATGATTATTTTGAGCTAATATAAAATTGATGGGAACTACCGCTACACATGTCTAATTTTCTTGTTATTACTGCGGTTGGCGATGACCGACCCGGCATTGTCAATGAGCTGACCAAGCATATTCTCGATGGCGGCTGCAATATCGCCGACAGCCGGATGACCATTCTCGGTGGTGAGTTTGCCCTGATCCTGATGATATCCGGCAACTGGAACTCCATCGCTAAGATCGAGGATGCGCTGCCCAAGATGGGCGATAACCTCGGGCTAAGCATTACCACTAAGCGCACCGAGCCCCGGTCACAAAAGGGCAATCTACTCAATTACCATGTCGATGCCCTGGCTATCGATCAGCCTGGCATTGTGCATCAAGTGACTGAGTTTTTTTCCAGCCGCCAGATAAATATCGAAAGCCTGAATACAGACTCTTACAATGCTGCCCACACTGGCACACCCATGTTCGCCGTTAGCATGACCGTGAACATTCCGGCTGAACAGTCGATTGCGCAGATCAGGGAACAATATCTCGACTTTTGCGACTCTTTGAATATGGACGGCATGATGGAGGCCGTGCGCGGTTGAACACAGCAGGAGAACAACAAACATGACTACAGCTGAAATCGGCAAGAAGGTTTCAAACTTTGAACTTCCCGCCACCGGCGAGCAAAGCATCAAACTCTCAGGCCTGAAAGGCAAAAATGTGGTGCTCTTCTTTTATCCCAAAGACAGCACCCCGGGTTGTACCAAAGAAGGCCAGGCATTCCGCGATAATCATGGCAAATTCAAACGCGCCAACACGGTAATCCTCGGCGTGTCACGTGACAGCATTAAATCTCATGAAAACTTCAAAGCAAAACAAGCGTTCCCTTATGAACTGCTGTCAGATGCCGATGAAGAATTATGTACTCTGTTTGATGTCATCAAGATGAAGAACATGTATGGCAAACAGGTCAGAGGCATTGAACGCAGCACCTTTCTGATCGATGCCAAAGGTGTATTGCGTCAGGAGTGGCGCAAGGTAAAGGTTGATGGCCATGCCGAAGAAGTGCTGGCTGCTGCCAAGGAACTCAATAAATAACTATCAGCTGTAGGAGTCCCAAATTCTGACATGGCTATCAAACGTCAACGCGATAAAAGTCCCCAACGTTTTTTTGTTTTAGATACCAATGTACTGATGCACGACCCCAGTTGTTTATACCGTTTTCAGGAACACGATGTCTTTCTGCCCATGGTGGTATTGGAAGAACTGGATAAAAACAAACGTGGTCATTCGGAAGTCGCACGCAACGCCCGCCAGGCCAGCCGTGTGTTAGAAGAACTCATCGTCGGTGCGAATAAAAAAGATATCGAGCAAGGCATAAAATTGCCCGAGCCAACCAACAGCAGTTATGAAAGCGGGCATATCTTTTTTCAGACCCGCCATCTCTCGTCCGAACTGCCGCCCAGCCTGCCAGGCAATATTCCAGACAACAATATTCTAGGCACGGCCCTGGCATTGCAGAAGTCACGCAGTGATACCAAGGTGATCATTGTTTCAAAAGACATCAACCTGCGTATCAAGGCAGCTGCACTGGGCATATTGGCCGAAGACTATCAGGATGATCAGGTGCTCGATGACCTGAGCCTGCTCTATACAGGCAAGACCGAACTCGAACAGGATTTCTGGGAAAACCACGCCAAGGAGCTTGGCTCATGGATGGAAGAGGGTCGAAGCTTTTACAAAGTTGCCGGAGACGATCTGGAGAGCTGGTATCCAAACCAATTGCTTTATGAGAGCAAATCCGGTGGCTTTGAAGCCATTGTGCGTGAAGTTAACGGCACTGAGGCCACGATAGAAACATGCGCCAATTTCTATCGCTCGCATCACTCAGTCTGGGGAATCAATGCACGCAACCGTGAACAAAACTTTGCCCTCAATCTGTTAATGGATCCGGAGGTTGATTTTGTCAGTCTGCTCGGCAATGCTGGCACTGGCAAAACCCTGCTTACACTCGCCGCTGGGCTGGCACAGGTGCTGGATGATCAGCGATACCATGAAATCATTGTTACCCGCGCCACAGTTCCCATGGGCGAGGACATCGGCTTTTTGCCCGGCACCGAAGAAGAAAAGATGGTGCCCTGGATGGGCGCCTTAATGGATAACCTGGAAGTCCTTTCCAGTGGAGAAGGTGGCGAATGGGGCCGGGCTGCAACGAATGATCTATTGCGCAACCGCATCAAGGTACATTCCCTCAATTTCATGCGCGGCCGTACATTTTTGAAGAAATACGTCATTATCGACGAAGCACAGAACCTGACCTCTAAACAGATGAAATCGCTCATCACTCGCGCAGGTCCTGGTACAAAGGTGGTATGTCTTGGCAACATCGCCCAGATCGACACACCATATCTGACTGAGACCACTTCGGGCTTGACCTACGCCGTTGATCGTTTCAAAAACTGGCAAAACAGCGGGCATATCACCTTGATTAGTGGGGAACGTTCGCGCCTGGCGGATTTTGCCGCGGAAAATCTATAGCAACTAAGCCTCGGTGGCTGGCGATGCGTCGGCATCATCCACCACCATAGGCCAGGCATCAAGCACAGCCTTCACCAAGGTAGCCAAAGGTATGGCAAAGAAAACCCCCCAAAACCCCCAGACTCCGCCAAAGATCAAAATGGCAATGATGATAGCAATCGGGTGCAGATTAACAGCCTCAGAAAACAACCAGGGCACCAGTGCATTGCCATCAAGCCCCTGAATAATAAGATAAGCCAGCGCCAGATAAGCAAAATCGGCGCTCCATCCCCACTGAAAAAACCCGATTAACAACACCGGCGCTGTCACCACCACTGCCCCGATGAACGGAACCACAACAGACAAACCAACGGCAGCACCGAGCAGACTCGCATACTGTAGGCCCATCAACGCAAATACCATATAGGAAATACTGCCAACGATCAGAATTTCGGCAAACTTACCACGGACATAGTTGCCGATCTGGCGATCCATTTCACGCCAGACACGCAACGCTACACCCCGCTCTTTTGGCATGTAACGTGTTATCCAGTCGAGCAGCTGTTTTTTGTCTTTCATAAAGAAAAACACTAATACAGGCAGCAATACCATATAAACAAGCATGGTAAAGAGCGTGGAAATTGATGCGAGGGAGAACGATAACAACCCTTGCCCCATTTCTGTGAGACCAGAACGAATAGCAGTCATAATTTCTTTTACCTGCACCTCGCTGAAAATGTGCGGATAAAGCTCAGGTAATCGTAGTAACGCACTTTGTCCAGCTGTCACCATATTCGGGATCTCTTGCACCAACTGAGCCACCTGTTTAGACAACAGCGGCACAAGACCAAGAAAGACAAATAGTAAAAAGGCAACAAATATAGAAAAGACTATAAATACA
The DNA here is from genome assembly GCA_945787735.1 of uncultured Chromatiaceae bacterium. GTDB lineage: Bacteria > Pseudomonadota > Gammaproteobacteria > Tenderiales > Tenderiaceae > Tenderia. The sequence continues at coordinate 6,318 of CALZIQ010000057.1, forward strand.
GCCCATAATCGGCGCATGCCACGTTGTTCAAGCACCCGCACGAAACCTTCTAATAAATAGGCAATCACAACACTTGCCAACACTGGCGCGAGCATATCGCCGAAAAAAATAACGACGGTAAAGCCAACGATCAGCAATACCGCCAGGATAACTCCCTCGGGATCTGAAAAATATTTTTTAAACCAACGACCGAGTAAGTTTTCCATTAACACCCTTGTGTAGACTGATATTCTTTATATTTACGTTCGAACATTTTTAAACTCATCAGTCCCATCCTGGGACGCATAGCACTACTATTAGTGCTTTTACATAAGCCACTTCACCAGCCAATAGATACGATCCGGCATGCTGTATGCCCTGCTGGATTCGTTTATTCGCGGTAAGGTCTGTCTCAGTCTCTAGACTATCCACTAAGATAGTTTTCTTGATACAAGCCAGCGGCAGAATCAGACTACTGCAGACGTTGGCACAAAATTCTGCAATGCGAATTGCTGCCATTTAGGCATCTCAACTAAGCAGATCATACAGGGAAAAGATACTCTCTTTCATCATAGATTCTCTACCCGCCCTCATGGACTATTTCAAATGGCATACCTACGGACAAGTCCAACAGCTTCACAGCGTTGCCACAATTTACCGCAAATTCGACCATGCCATTTGAATTTATATACCAAAATGCCTGACCGCGAGTAACATCTGAAAACGTTCGTGCTTGTTTCAAGAGATAGTCATTCACCATAATTTCAATACCGGCTCTAATCGCCCCTGCCCTAAGCCCTGTCATAGCATTACCATAATCATCAATATAGATAATCTCTAAGAGATCATCCGGGGAAACAGCGGTCGTGAACTGGCTGGAACTGCTCAACCAGCTGGTTGGCAGAGTAGCATTTTCAAGATAGGCAGCAACTGGAGCAAATAGATCGCGGCCATGAAAACTGGCAGATAGTCGTTTAGGACGCCAGTTGATCTCCCTTTTATTCGGATTTTTGGCTCGTGCAGCCACAATATCGAACAAGCCATTGTCTGGTCCAACATAGAAACGGCTATCTATTTCAGCCACGATAGGTCTTCTATGCGCGCTACCGACACCAGGGTCTATCACCGCCAAAAATACCGTTGATTCAGGAAACTCAGACACAAACGCAGACAACAAATGAGCTGATGCAGCCGGGTTATACATAGGCGCATTTGCAACAAGGTTTATGATCTTGGCTGTGGGGTTAACGCTGTATATGGATGCCTGCATTTGACCGAGGTAGGGTCCATTCAGGCCAAAGTCGGTAAAAAACACAATCATATCTATAGGATAATCAAAGAATTTACAACTTTCATTCTCGGCAACAAAAAAAACCGGGCTCTGCCCGGTTTTTTTGTTGCCGATTGTGCAGGTCCTTACTCAGCTGAAGCCAGTTCAGGACGATCAACAAGCTCAACAATCGCCATCGGGGCCTTATCACCTGCACGATACCCACATTTCAAGATACGCAGATAACCGCCAGGACGTGCCTTGTATCGAGGACCCAGTTCAGCAAACAATTTACCTACGGCTTCTTTGCTACGCAGACGACTGAAAGCTAAACGACGCTTGGCGACGCTGTCTTCCTTGGCCATAGTAATCAGAGGCTCAGCATGACGGCGAAGCTCCTTGGCTTTGGGCAAAGTAGTCTTGATCACTTCATGCTCAATCAATGAAGCGGTGAGGTTCTTAAACATCGCCTGACGATGACTACTGTTACGTCCTAACTGACGACCACTTTTGCGGTGACGCATTGCTTAATTCCTTATCTTCTATCTACCAACAACCCCAACCTAACACAGCTTATGCAGATGCTTTTTCGTCCTGCCTAAGGCTGGCTGGCGGCCAGTTTTCCAAACGCATACCCAGAGAAAGGCCATGGGTAGCCAAAATATCTTTTATCTCAGTCAGCGACTTTTTACCAAGATTTGGTGTTTTCAGCAGTTCAACTTCTGTGCGCTGAATCAGATCACCGATGTAGTAAATGTTTTCCGCCTTCAAACAGTTCGCAGAACGTACAGTCAGTTCGAGATCATCAACTGGACGCAGCAGCACAGGGTCGATCTCAGCTTCTTGTGGCGCAGCAGCGGCAACTTCTGTGCCCTGCAGGTCAACAAAGATTGACAGCTGGTCACGCAGAATATTAGCTGCACGGCGAATTGCCTCTTCTGGATCAATCGCGCCATTGGTTTCGAGATCGATAATCAACTTATCAAGGTCAGTACGCTGCTCTACACGGGCACGCTCAACAGAATACGCAACTCGTCTAACCGGGCTGAATGTCGCATCCAATCGAAGATGGCCTATCGGGCGACTTTCATCTAAATCAGATCGCGCTGTCGCTGGTTCATAACCGCGACCAACAGCTACCTTAAGTGTAGCGTTCAACTTCCCTGCATCGCTGAGATTAGCGATGATATGATCAGGGTTAACGATTTCAATATTGTGAGGCACCTGAATATCACTCGCGAGCACAGGACCAGGACCCGTCTTCGAAATAGTCAAGGTTGCTTCTGTTCCTTCGTGCATGCGAACAGAGAGTTCTTTAAGGTTAAGCAGGATTTCAATTACATCCTCCTGAACACCTTCAATGCTGGTGTACTCATGAAGAACACCTTCAATTTCTGCATCGACAACCGCGGCACCTGGCATTGAAGACAACAGGATACGACGCAATGCATTTCCAAGTGTATGGCCGAAACCACGTTCCAGAGGTTCTAAAACGACCTTGGCATGTGTGCTGCTGATTTCCTGAACATCAACAACTCTGGGTTTCAAAAACTCAGTTACTGAGCCCTGCATAGACTGTCCTCTTTATATCTGTGTAGATAATAAATAACTATAAGTGGTTACTTCGAGTACAACTCGACAACCAGACTTTCGTTAATTTCTGCCGGCAGATCGCTACGCTCAGGGACAGCCTTGAATACACCCTGCATTTTAGTCGCATCAACATCGACCCAGTCAACCAGGCCGCGTTGTTGCGAGAATTCAATCGCTGCTTTGATACGCAGTTGCTTTTTAGCCTTTTCACTCACAGCAACAGAATCATTCGCTTTAACCTGATAGCTTGGAATATTAACCTTGCCACCATTAACGACAACGCCGTTGTGACGAACGAGTTGACGAGCTTCAGTGCGAGATGCAGCAAAACCCATACGGTAAACAACGTTGTCGAGACGCCCCTCAAGCAGTTGCAACAGGTTTTCACCTGTAGAGCCCTTGCGACGATCAGCCTCTTTATAGTACGAGCGGAACTGGGCTTCCAAGACGCCATAAATACGGCGTAGCTTTTGCTTCTCACGCAACTGCAATCCATAATCAGTCAAACGACTACGGCGCTGTCCATGCTGCCCCGGTGGAAAACTGCGGTTTTCAATTGCACATTTAGATGTGTAACACTTCTCGCCTTTAAGGAAAAGCTTCTCGCCTTCTCGGCGGCACAAGCGACACTTTGAGCCTATATACCTTGCCACAACAGTTCTCCGAATTAAACTCTACGTTTCTTAGGAGGACGACAGCCATTATGAGGAATAGGCGTTACGTCCGTGATGCTGTTAATTTTAAAGCCGCTCGAATTGAGTGCACGAACAGCTGACTCACGACCAGGCCCTGGGCCCTTGACCATGACGTCCATATTCTTCATGCCATACTCTTTTACGACAGCACCGGCCTTTTCAGCAGCAACCTGCGCTGCAAATGGCGTACTTTTACGTGATCCGCGAAAGCCAGAACCACCAGCTGTCGCCCAGGCCAGTGTGTTGCCCTGACGATCTGTAATGGTGATGATCGTGTTATTAAAAGACGCATGGATATGCGCCACACCATCAGCTACATCTTTCTTTACGCGCTTACGCGTACGTGTGCTTGCCTTTGCCATATATAAAATCCAGTATTATTTCCTAATCGGCTTACGTGGGCCCTTACGGGTCCGAGCATTTGTGCGAGTGCGTTGGCCGCGCAAGGGCAGGCCACGACGATGACGCACCCCGCGGAAGCAACCCAGGTCCATCAAACGTTTGATGTTCATGGAAACTTCACGACGGAGGTCACCTTCGACGGTAAATTTAGCGACTTCACCACGAAGCGTCTCTACTTCAGCTTCTGCAAGATCCTTGATCTTGGCGGCTGGGTTGATACCGGCCGCAGCACAAATCTTACGGGCGCGAGGACGACCAACCCCATAAATCGCTGTTAAAGCGATCTCGGTATGTTTATTTACCGGAATGTTTATTCCTGCAATACGAGCCATCTCAGGCAACTCCTTTACTCTGGCCGCATGGCCATATCGGAAAACGCGAAATTTTAGCCTTGAATGCTTGTTAAATCAAGCATTCAAGGCTAATAGTAATGAAAATTCTCGTTTTATTAACCTTGACGTTGTTTATGACGAGCATCCTTACAGATCACCCGAATCACGCCTTTTCGCTTGATAACTTTACAGTTACGGCAAATCTTCTTAACAGAAGCACGAACCTTCATTGCAATATCTCCAAAACAAAAGGGGCCTAGACCCCTCAAAAAAGTGAGGCGAATTATACTCTAGCCCGGGTAAAATCCCAAGCAAAATCTTAGAGTTTGGGCAGAAATTACCGGACGAGGCCGGAACCGCCTACCCCTTTTAGATTGGCCTTTTTCATCAATCCATCATACTGATGTGACGTCAGATGGGCCTGCATTTGAGCCATAAAATCCATGACTACAACAACAATAATCAACAATGAGGTACCACCAAAATAAAAAGGTACGTTCCAGTTGACGATCAAAAATTCCGGCAACAAACAGACCATCGTAATGTAGATAGCCCCTGCAACAGTCAGGCGGGTCATAACGCCATCAATGTATTTAGCAGTTTGCTCACCTGGTCGAATTCCAGGGATAAATGCACCTGACTTCTTTAAATTATCCGCAGTATCTTTGGGATTAAACTGCAATGCCGTGTAAAAAAAGCAAAAGAAAATAATGGCTAAAGCGTATAACAAAACGTATATAGGCTGACCTGGTGACATCAATGTCGCAATATCCTGCAGCCATTCAAGATTTTCACTTCCCTGGCTAAACATGCCAACGACAGTCGCTGGGAAAAGAATGATACTGGAAGCAAAAATAGGGGGGATTACACCGGCCATGTTTACTTTTAATGGCAGATGACTGGTATGTCCTCCATACATCTTACGTCCTTGCTGACGCTTGGCATAATTGACCGTAATCCTGCGCTGTCCTCGCTCTACAAAAATGACGAAATACGTCACTGCAACCGCCATCAGCATGAAGAAGAAAATCATAAACAGGCTCAATTCACCTGTACTTCCCAACTCAAGGGTTCCACCAATTGCCGAGGGCAGGCCTGCAACAATTCCCGCAAAGATAATGATCGATATACCATTTCCTATACCGCGTTCGGTCACCTGCTCTCCTAACCACATCAGAAACATTGTTCCAGCGACTAGCGTAACAATCGCGGTAAACATAAATGCTGGACCAGGTTCAATAACGACAGGCAACCCACCAAACTGCTGATTTTGAAGAGCATAAGCCACACCAGTGGCCTGAACAGTTGCAAGCACAACCGTACCATAACGTGTGTATTGGCTAATTTTCCTGCGACCTGCCTCACCCTCTTTTTTGAGCTGCTCAAGTTTCGGCACCACGGCAGTCAATAACTGCATAATAATAGATGCTGAAATATAGGGCATGATGCCAATCGCGAACACAGTGAAACGTTCCAGGGCACCCCCTGAGAACATGTTGAACATATCGATGATAGTACCGCGCTGCTGGTTAAACAGCTCAGCCAATGCTACTGGATCAACCCCTGGCACCGGGATGTGAGCTCCAATTCTAAAAACAATCAATGCTCCGAGCACAAAAAACAAACGGCGCTTCAGCTCACTGAAACGCCCGGCCGCGGCTAATCCGCCTACTTGTCCTGCACCTGGGAGAGCCACTTAGTCTTCGACCTTTCCACCAGCGGCTTCGATCGCAGCTCGTGCACCTTTAGTCACAGCAACGCCTTTGACTGTGACAGCACGTTCGATTGTGCCCGAAGCTATAATTTTTGCACGCTCTATCTGTTGGCCAACTATATTGGCCGTTTTCAGCGCCAAAAGATCGACAACATCGACATCAATGCCTGCGATTTCGTGCAAACGGACTTCGGCAGTTTTGCGACCGATACGTGAACTGAATCCGACTTTAGGCAATCTGCGCTGCAAAGGCATTTGACCGCCTTCGAAACCGACCTTATGAAAACCACCGGAACGAGAGTGTTGACCTTTGTGGCCACGGCCACAGGTCTTACCAAAACCAGACCCAATACCTCGTCCAACTCGCTTTGGCGCAGATTTTGAGCCAGCACCTGGCTTAATAGTATTCAAATGCATGATCAGACTTCCTCGACCTTAACCATGTAATTAACTTTATTGATCATGCCGCGTACACTCGGAGTGTCTTGCACTTCAACAGTGTGATGCATGCGTCGCAATCCCAAACCAGCTACGCAGGCCTTATGAGACGCCAAGCGTCCATTAGTACTGCGCACCAAGGTAACTTTTACTTTTTTATCTGCCATGGCTTAACCCAATATTTCTTCGACTGTTTTACCACGTTTGGCGGCAACTGATTCAGGGTCAGACATATTATCCAGACCCTTGATAGTCGCCTGAACAACATTAATCGGATTACTTGAACCAATACATTTGGCCAACACGTTATGAACGCCAACAACTTCGAATACTGCGCGCATCGCACCACCGGCGATGATCCCGGTACCATCAGATGCAGGCTGCATATAAACCTTGGCGGCACCATGTATTCCAGTTAATGAATGCTGCAGAGTTCCTTCATTCAGGTTTACTCTAACCATGTTCTTGCGGGCAGCTTCCATAGCCTTTTGGATTGCAGCAGGCACTTCACGCGCCTTACCTGTTCCATAGCCAACGCGACCTTTCCCATCACCAACAACTGTCAGCGCAGAAAAACCGAAAATACGACCACCTTTTACAACTTTGGCCACGCGGCGTACGGTTACAAGCTTCTCCTGTAA
>CALZIQ010000057.1:13391-21602 GCA_945787735.1 uncultured Chromatiaceae bacterium
AACCATCACCAGTCGCTTGTTCAAAATTTGCCATCGTTACATCCTTTAGAATTCAAGACCATTTTCACGTGCTGCATCGGCAAGCGCCTTGATGCGGCCATGATATTTAAAACCGGAACGGTCAAATGCCACCTTAGTCACACCAGCAATCTTGGCACGCTCAGCAACAATACGGCCAACCACTTTGGCAGCATCAGAATTGCCGGTAGACGCAGATTCTTTCTTTACTTCAGCGTCCAGTGTCGAGGCACTTGCAAGTACTTCGCTGCCATTCGGCGCAATCACTTGAGCATAAATATGCTGAGGCGTGCGATTTACAGTTAAACGATACGTGCCTAATTCGCGAATTTTGGCACGGGCGCGACGAGCGCGACGTATACGAGATGATTTCTTATCCATAACCATTGTCCAATAAAATTATTTCTTCTTGGCCTCTTTACGGACCACATGTTCATCAGCGTAACGTACGCCTTTGCCTTTATAAGGCTCAGGTGGACGGTAAGCGCGAATTTCAGCCGCAACCTGACCAACCTTTTGTTTATCTATCCCTTTAACTACGATTTCTGTCTGAGTAGGTGTTTCAGCAGTCACACCTTCAGGCAACTCGTAGTTAACAGGGTGAGAAAAACCGAGCGTCAGATTCAAGACCTTACCCTGAGCCTGGGCACGATAACCAACACCAATCAGTTGAAGTTTTTTCTCAAAGCCTACACTAACACCAGTGACCAGGTTATTTACCAAGGCGCGGGTTGTACCCGCCATAGCCCATGATTCTTTAGTGTCCGCACGAACTGATACGACAAGCTCTTTGGCATCATTTTGAGCCACATCAACAAGTTCACTTACAACTTGTTGCAACTGTCCCTTGGATCCCTTTACGCTAACTGTTTGGCCAGCGATGTTGATATCAACACCAGAAGGGATAGTAATAGTTTGTTTAGCGATTCTAGACATTGCAGATCACCACTTATGATACGTAACAAATAACTTCGCCACCCACACCGGCGGAACGTGCAGCACGGTCCGTCATAACACCGTTCGGCGTGGAGATAATGGCAACTCCCAGGCCTGCTTCAACTTTCGGCAGCTCATCCTTAGGTTTGTACATACGCACACCAGGACGGCTTGCACGCTTAATGCTAGCGATAACAGGCTTGCCTTCATAATATTTCAGATCAACGGAAAGAACTGGCTTTCCATTATTCTCGTCAATCTTATAACTCTCGATATAGCCTTCGTTTTTCAACACTTCCGCAATCGAAGTTTTGAGCTTTGAAGATGGCATAGACACCTGTGACTTTTCGGCCGCTTGACCATTTCGAATACGGGTCAACATGTCAGCAATTGGGTCAGTCATGCTCATTAATGTATTACTCCAAATCTAGTATCATCAGGGCTATATAGATTTTAGCCCGAGGATCAATCGTTTACCAACTCGCTTTAACCAGCCCTGGCACATCTCCGCGCATAGCAGCTTCACGCAGTTTGTTACGGGCCAAACCGAATTTACGATAATAACCGTGCGGACGACCGCTCAAGCTACAACGGTTACGTAAACGTGACGGGCTTGAATTACGAGGAAGGGCGTGAAATTTGCGCTGGGCTTCATCACGTTCTTCTTCACTCAGGTTCATATCGAATATTTTACGCTTTAATTCAGCGCGCTTTTCCGCATATTTCGCAACCGTCTTTTGACGCTTGATCTCACGGTTAATCATGGACTTCTTTGCCATAACCCTTAACCCTTAAATGGAAAGTTAAATGCAGCCAATAATGCCCGGCCTTCTTCGTCCGACTTAGCAGTGGTGGTAAAAGTAATATCCATACCACGCAAAGCATCAATTTTGTCGTAATCGATCTCAGGAAAAATAATCTGTTCCTGGACACCCATGCTGTAATTACCACGACCATCAAATGATTTGCCATTCAAACCACGAAAGTCACGAATTCGTGGAATTGCAATATTGATCAGTCGGTCAAGGAATTCATACATGCGCTCACGACGCAAAGTCACCTTGCAGCCAATTGGCCAGCCATCACGAATCTTGAAGCCAGCAATAGATTTGCGCGACAGGTTTGCGACAGCTTTCTGTCCCGCAATTTTTTCCATATCGGCGATTGCATTCTGGACAACCTTTTTATCACCGACAGCCTCACCCAACCCCATATTAAGGGTGATCTTGGTGATGCGCGGCACTTCCATAACACTACCGTAGTCAAACTGCTCCATGAGCTTTTTAACGACAGTCTCTTTATAGTAATTCGTCAATCTAGCCATTGCTAAAAACCTTACGCTTAAATATCAACTACTTCATTATTGGATTTGAAGTAACGCACCTTACGACCGTCTTCCAGAACACGAAAGCCCACACGATCAGCCTTTTTTGTTACCGGATTAAACAGGGCGACGTTGGAAACATCAATAGAAGCTTCTTTTTCAACGATGCCACCAGCAACTCCACGCTGTGGATTCGGCTTGGTATGACGTTTTACCATGTTGACGTTGTCAATAACCACTCGGTCATCGGCGTTAACACGCAGAACAGTCCCACGCTTACCCTTATCCTTACCTGTCAGAACGATGACATCATCGCCTTTTTTAATTTTACGCATCGTTTTATACCTTGCCTCAATCCGTAACTGTTCTTAAAGCACTTCAGGCGCCAATGACACAATTTTCATAAACTGCTCAGTACGCAGTTCACGTGTCACAGGCCCAAAGATACGAGTCCCAATTGGCTGAAGGTTATTGTTCAGCAAAACAGCGGCATTACCGTCAAAACGGATCAAAGAACCGTCTCCACGACGCACACCCTTGCGGGTACGTACAACCACTGCGTTATAAACTTCACCCTTTTTAACCTTACCGCGAGGAATCGCTTCCTTCACGCTTACCTTGATGATGTCACCAATACCGGCATAACGGCGCTTTGAACCACCAAGCACCTTAATACACTGCAGACGACGGGCTCCGCTGTTATCGGCCACATCCAAGTTTGACTGCATCTGAATCATGTTTCGTCTCCGCTAAACTCTTCGCGCTATCCAGTAACGGCCTTAGCTAATAACCGGGGCACGTTCTTCAATGCGCACCAGGCGCCATGACTTGCTTTTTGCCAATGGGCGACACTGCGCAATAGTGACCACATCGCCTTCATTGCACTCATTATTTTCATCGTGAGCATGAAGTTTGGTCGAACGTTTGATGAACTTTTTATATACTGGATGCTGCTCTCTGCGCTCAACTAGCACAGTGATTGTTTTATCCATTTTGCTACTGACCACACGTCCGTTAATTTCTCGCGCTAGCTTGTTCTCTTCACTCATGATCAGTTACTCGCTTTCTCATTCAAAACGGTCTTAACGCGCGCAATGTTGCGGCGGTTTTCCCTCAGCAAATGATTCTGAGCCATCTGCCCGGTCGCATGCTGCATACGTAGATTAAATCCTTCACGCAAAAGAGACTCAAGCTCTTTGCTCAGCTCATCCACATTCTTTTCTTTCAGTTCACTTGCCTTCATTACATTACGCTCCGAGACACAAACGTTGTCTTGACTGGCAGCTTGGCAGCAGCAAGACGAAATGCTTCGCGGGCCAGCTCTTCAGAAACACCCTCCATTTCATAAAGCATTCGGCCTGGCTGAATCTCAGCGACCCAGTATTCTACATTACCCTTACCACTTCCCATTCGAACCTCAAGCGGTTTGTTGGTAATTGGTTTATCAGGAAAAATACGGATCCAGATACGACCACCACGTTTGATATGACGCGTCATGGCTCTACGAGCAGCCTCAATCTGGCGAGCTGTAATACGGCCTCGAGCAGTTGCCTTCAAACCATATTCACCAAAGCTGACCTTACTACCACGCTGGGCAAGACCACGGTTACGGCCTTTATGCACCTTGCGAAATTTCGTTTTCTTAGGTTGCAGCATTTCTATCTATCCTATTACTTAGCAGCAGCTTTTTCCTGAGCTTCAGCGCTTTCATCATCGCTAAAGACTTCGCCTTTAAAGATCCAGACCTTGATCCCGATCACACCTGATGGGGTATGGGCTGAGGCAGTACCATAGTCAATATCAGCACGCAGTGTGTGAAGCGGTACCCGACCTTCACGATACCACTCCGTACGGGCAATCTCTGCACCATTCAAACGGCCAGAGACTTGAATTTTAATACCCTGCCCGCCCAGACGCATGGTGTTTGTCACAGCACGCTTCATGGCACGACGAAACATGATACGTCTCTCAAGCTGCTGAGCAACGCTTTGAGCAACCAAAGTTGCATCCAGCTCAGGTTTCCGAATTTCTTCGATGTTAACGTGTACGGATCCAACTGGGAGATCCATCATTTTAGAAAGCTTATGGCGCAGCTTTTCGATATCCTCACCTTTTTTACCAATCACAATACCTGGACGGGCCGTGTGGATGGTAATGCGTGCGTTACGTGCCGGGCGCTCGATCTGGATACGACTGATAGATGCCTGCGCCAGCTCCTTCTGAAGGAATTCACGCACTTTTAGATCACTGAAAAGAAAACCAGAAAAATCTTTACTATCTGCGTACCACTTGGATGTCCAGTCCTTAACAATGCCAAGACGGATACCAGTCGGATGTACTTTTTGACCCATAATTGCCTCTCTTACTTCTCAGCAACGGCCACAGTGATGTGGCTGGTGCGTTTCAGAATTCGGTTTGCACGTCCTTTTGCACGTGCCTGAATGCGCTTGTAAGTTGGGCCTTCATCAACAAACGCTGTCGAGACCTTCAACTCATCGATATCCGCACCATCATTATGTTCAGCATTTGCAATGGCAGATTCCAGCAATTTCTTAACGATGGCAGCACCTTTCTTATTGCTAAACTGCAGTGATTGCAATGCAGGCTCAACACGCATGCCACGAATTTGATCTGCGACAAGACGCGCCTTTTGAGGCGAAATTCGCGCATATCTCAAAGTTGCAGTCGTTTCCATTATCTAAGACTCCGTTACCTTGATTTCTTGTCAGCAACATGACCTTTATAGGTACGAGTTGCAGAAAACTCACCCAGCTTGTGACCAACCATATTTTCGTTGACCAGCACTGGCACATGTTGACGACCGTTATGTACAGCAATTGTCAAACCAACCATCTGAGGCACAACCATCGAGCGGCGTGACCAGGTTTTGATTGGACGACGATCATTTTTTTCCACAGCATCATCTACTTTTTTCAGCAGATGAGCATCAATAAATGGACCTTTCTTGACTGAACGTGGCACGTTTCTAGTCCTCTACTCTGTTAGTTACTTACGACGACGAACAATCAGATTGTCCGTACGTTTGTTCTTGCGAGTCTTATAACCCTTTGTCGGCACGCCCCATGGTGTAACAGGATGGCGACCACCAGAGGTACGACCTTCACCACCACCATGTGGATGATCAACCGGGTTCATGGCAACACCACGAACAGTCGGCCGCTTACCACGCCAGCGGTTTGCGCCGGCCTTGCCCAGTGAGCGCAGCGAATGTTCAGAGTTACCCACTTCACCGATCGTCGCGCGACAATCCGCAAGGACTTTGCGCATTTCACCGGAACGAAGACGCAGTGTTGCATGCGCACCTTCTTTAGCAACAAGCTGTACAGCTGCGCCAGCACTACGCGCCATTTGCGCACCCTTACCAGGTTTCAGCTCTATACAATGGACCGTTGTACCCACAGGAATATTACGCAGCGGCAGACAGCTACCTGGTTTAATAGGCGCATCAATGCCTGCAGCGATTTCGGTTCCAGTTGTCACACCCTTTGGTGCGATGATGTAACGACGCTCACCATCCGAAAACAGAACCAAAGCCAGGTGAGCACTACGGTTAGGATCGTATTCCAAACGTTCAACACGTGCTGGGATACCATCTTTATCGTTGCGACGAAAATCAACAACTCGGTAGTGCTTTTTATGGCCACCACCACGGCGGCGCACTGTGATTCGACCAGCGTTATTACGACCTGAAGATTTAATCTTCTTTTCCAGCAAGGGCGCATGTGGCGCACCTTTATGGAGATCAGGCGTCACAACCTTGACTACAAATCGGCGTCCCGCAGAAGTCGGTTTAGCTTTTACTAATGCCATGACTCTAGAATCCTTATACTCACTCGTTCAACGCTTACTAAGCACCCATGAAGTCAAGATCTTGACCCGGCTGCAACTTAACGTAAGCTTTCTTCCAGTCAGCGCGACGACCATTACGCTGGCCAAAACGCTTTTGCTTACCTTTTACATTTGACACCTGAACCGAATCAACCTTGACATCAAACATCAGCTCAACAGCTTTTTTAATCTCAACCTTGTTAGCATCAGGCACAACTTTAAATACAAACTGCTGATTTGCATCTGCCACAGTGGTAGATTTTTCAGAGATGTGCGGTGCAAGCAACACCTTCATCAAACGCTCTTTTTTCATGAGAACATCTCCTCTACTTGCTTAAGTGCAGCCGAGGTCATGACAACCTTGTCTGAACCCACCAGACTAACCGGATCAATGTGACGCGCTTCAGCAACATTTACATGGGCAAGATTGCGCGCTGCCAATGACAAGGTTGCATCTTCAGCGTCAGTCACCAGCAGAACATTCTTCTGCAGACCCATTGCTTTCAGCTTTTCGTTCAATTCTTTTGTCTTGGGCGCATCCAGCTGAATGCTTTCAACCGCAACAAGACGTTCCTGGCGCAGCAGCTCTGACAAAATGGAGCACATTGCGCCACGATACATTTTTTTATTCACTTTTTGTGAATGGTCCTGAGGCACTGCAGCGAAGGTTTTTCCGCCGGTGCGCCACAAAGGGGAGCGTATTGTACCAGCTCTTGCGCGGCCTGTCCCCTTTTGTCGCCATGGTTTTGCACCACCACCACGAACTGCCGCACGATTTTTATGTGCGCGGGTACCTGCACGGGCGCCAGCCATGTAGGCAGTCACTACTTGATGCACCAATGCTTCATTAAAATCTTTACCAAATGCCGCCTCAGAAAGAGTAACGCTAGCACCTGATTCCTTACCTGTATTTGTAACCAGTTTCAGTTCCATTTCCTAACTCCTTACGAACGCGCCTTGACGGACGGACGAATAATCAGGTCGCCGCCTTTTGCGCCAGGAACCGCACCCTTGATCAACAACAGATTGCGATCAGCATCTACGCGGACAATTTCCAAATTCTGAATCGTTGTGCGTGCCGCACCCATCTGACCAGACATTTTTTTACCCTTGAATACGCGACCCGGGGTCTGACAATGCCCAATTGAACCCGGCGCACGATGCGACAGTGAATTACCATGGGTCGCGTCCTGCATATGGAAATTGTGACGCTTAATCGTACCGGCAAAACCCTTACCAATACTCTTACCGGTCACATCAACCTTTTGACCCGCTTCGAAAACATCTACTTTTACTTCGCTGCCAGCAGCAATCTCTTCGCCTTCGCCATCTTTCAGACGAAATTCCCACAGCCCACGGCCCGCCTCAACACCAGCCTTAGCAAAATGCCCAGCCCGAGGCTTGGTAACACGGTTTGCCCTGCGCTCACCAACCGTTACCTGATAGGCACGATACCCATCGCTATCAGCATCACGCACTTGCGTGACACGGTTAGGATCGACCTCAATCACTGTTACAGGAATTGACTCGCCCGCATCTGTGAAGATGCGAGTCATTCCAGCTTTTCGACCAACTACACCAATCGCCATTTTCTTACTCCTAGCTTCTCAGCTATTCACGCCGGCAGTGCCGCGCGCAAAACCCTTATGTCAATTTAATCTGAACGTCTACGCCTGCAGCCAGATCCAGCTTCATCAAGGCATCAACGGTCTTGTCAGTTGGATCGACAATATCCATCAGGCGCTTGTGAGTGCGAATCTCATACTGATCACGCGCATCTTTGTTTACATGCGGAGAAATCAGCACTGTAAAACGCTCTTTTTTGGTAGGCAGTGGGATCGGCCCCTTAACCTGGGCGCCAGTCCGCTTGGCTGTCTCTACAATTTCACGCGCAGATTGATCAATCAAACGATAATCAAACGCTTTTAAACGGATACGGATTTTCTGATTAGAAGTCATATTGCCTTACTCAATAATCTTAGAAACAACGCCGGCGCCGACAGTACGGCCACCTTCACGGATTGCGAATCGCAGCCCTTCTTCCATCGCGATCGGCGCGATTAAGCTGACAGTCATGGCGACAT
>CALZIQ010000058.1 GCA_945787735.1 uncultured Chromatiaceae bacterium
TCAGAGTATGGACCAGCTCGGGCTTGCCGGTTTCAGGATTACGCCAGCGCGCCTGCAAACGGCGGGCCTGGAAGTCTTCGAAGTTAGAACAGGAAGATATCTCGCGATAGGTATTCTGCGCTGGCAGCCAGACTTCCAGATCATAGGTCTTGGCGCTGGAAAAGCCGATGTCGCCCGCACACAAAGCCATGACGCGATACGGCAGACCCAACTGCTGCAACACAGTCTCGGCATGACCGGTTAGTTCTTCCAGTGCCTGATAGGAATTTTCAGGCCGTACTACCTGCACCAGCTCTACTTTTTCAAACTGATGCTGGCGGATCATGCCGCGCGTGTCGCGACCATACGAGCCTGCCTCGCTGCGGAAACACGGGGTATGGCAGACATAACGACGTGGCATATAATCGGCATCGACAATCACATCGCGTACGATGTTCGTGACCGGCACTTCGGCGGTGGGAATCAGGTAGTACTCCTGCTCGCCGTTGAGTTTGAACAGATCCTCTTCAAACTTGGGCAGCTGACCTGTCCCGCGCAGGCTGTCTTTATTCACCATGTAAGGCACGTAGGTCTCAGTATAACCGTGCTCGGTGGTGTGTAGGTTAAGCATGAACTGGATCAAGGCGCGGTGCATACGCGCTACCCCGCCCGACATGACGGCGAAGCGAGAACCGGTGATCTTGGCGGCGGTATCGAAATCGAGCAAGCCCAGGCCTTCGCCGACATCGACGTGATCTTTCACCTCGAATGCAAACTGCTTTGGCTCACCCCACTTACGCACCTCAACGTTGTCGTCTTCCAATTTACCATCGGGTGTAGATTCATGCGGAACATTGGGTACGCCCAGCGCGATTTCTTCTAACTCGGTTTGCAGCTGGTTTAACTCTTGTTCTGCAGCCTTGAGCTGATCCCCCATTTCACTCACCGCAGCAAGAAGCGGTGCAATATCTTCACCCTTGGCCTTGGCCTGCCCGATGGATTTAGAGCGGGCATTGCGGTCGGCCTGCAACGCCTGAGTGCGAACCTGAATTTCTTTTCGTTTGGTTTCCAACTCAGCAAGGCGCGCTGTGTCGAGGTCAAAACCACGCCGCGCCAGTTGCGCCGCCGTGGCTTTGAGTTCTGTTCTGATTAAACGGGGGTCTAGCATGTTGTTTCCTTCTTACAATTATCTATTTCAACAAATACGATCAAGCCGCGCTGGCAGCTAATTTATTCGCTTTCGTTAACCCAGGCACTCCACTTCACCATATGCTTGGGCTTAATTGTGTCATTCAAATGTTCAAGTATCTTTTCAATCTTGGCCGGTTCATCAAAAAACTCCACCACCAAAGGCAAATCCAGGGAAAGATCAACAAACGAGGCGCTGTGCACTTCGCCGCTATCACCAAACCCGCTGATGCCACGGAATACAGAGACGCCGCGTACCTTCTCCCAATCATGCAGACGCTTAAGCAGGTTTTCCAGATGACCGCTCATCTCACTCAAATAGATGCGCACCATGGTCACTTCAGTCATGTTCATATCTGTCTCCCGGCTATGACTCCTGCCCAGGCAGCGCCAACACACAACACTACGCTCAGAGTGGCGTTCGCCAGTGCCTTACCATGGGCACCAGCCTCGATCAGGCTCAGTGTTTCGATGGAAAAAGTGGAAAAGGTAGTAAACCCACCCAGCAGTCCGATCAAAATCACGGCACGCCACTCTGGCCCCAAGCTAAGGCGCTCGATAAGCAGTACGGATAACAGTCCCATCAACAATGAACCCAATACATTCACCATTAAGGTACCGTAGGGAAATCCACGACCAAGCCAGGCATAGACCCAACCGGAAACCCAGAAGCGCATCAAGGCGCCTGTTGCGCCACCTGCCGCGATAGCAATGATTTGTTTCAAGCCATCGCCCTTTTGAAAGTCGCTGAAAACATGGGCGTGATTATACCTGAATCACTGTTTGTCCCGAGCCCTAGCATCCAGGCTGCGCAAATGCGCCAACTTCTCCGAAATCTTACCTTCAAGCCCACGCGGCGTTGGTTGGTAATAATTACGTTCGGGCATGTCGTCAGGGAAATAGTCTTCACCCGCCGCATAGGCCTCAGGTTCATCATGAGCATAACGATAGGCCTTGCCGTAACCCAACTCCTTCATCAATTTAGTTGGCGCGTTGCGCAGGTGGATGGGCACTTCATAAGAGCCATGCTGTTTGACATCACCCATAGCATTGTTGAAGGCCATGTACACGGCGTTGCTCTTCGGCGCGCAGGCGAGGTATATGACTGCCTGGGCGATGGCCAACTCCCCTTCGGGACTGCCGAGGCGTTCTTGCACATCCCAAGCATTTAATGTGATTTCCAGCGCACGCGGGTCGGCATTGCCGATATCCTCGCTGGCCATGCGTACTACGCGGCGGGCAATGTAGAGCGGGTCGCAACCGCCGTCGATCATGCGTACAAACCAATACAAAGCGGCATTGGGGCTGGAGCCGCGCACCGATTTATGCAACGCCGAGATTTGGTCGTAGAAGGCTTCACCACCTTTATCGAAGCGGCGCGGCGCCCCGCCCTGCAATACTTCGTTGAGCAGGTCTTCGCTGATTTCATCAGCGTCGGCCAGGTCGGCCATGATCTCGAGGAAGTTCAACGCACGGCGGGCATCGCCATCGGCCACTTCGGCCAATCGATCCCGCAGTGAATTATCCATTTTGATGGCTCTGTCGATGCCACGGGTTTGGTCACTCAGGGCTCGATCAATAATGCTGCGAATGGCCTCACGGTTCAGACTACGCAAGACGTATACACGGGCGCGCGAGAGCAAAGCATTGTTCAGTTCAAAGGATGGGTTTTCGGTGGTGGCACCGATGAAGGTAAAGGTGCCGTCTTCGACATAAGGCAGAAATGCATCCTGTTGCGCCTTGTTAAAACGATGCACCTCGTCGACGAACAATACAGTTGGCTGGCCTTGAATATCTCGGGCATATTGGGCCTTTTCAACTGCAGCGCGAATTTCCTTTACGCCACCGAGCACGGCCGAGATGCTGAGAAACTGGGCCTTGGCGTGACTGGCCAACATCCTCGCCAGAGTGGTCTTGCCGGTGCCCGGTGGGCCCCAGAAGATCATTGAGTGCAGGCGGTTAGTTTCGATGGCTTGACGCAGAGGCTTGCCTGATCCGAGCAAGTGATCCTGGCCGGTGTATTCCTCCAGCGTCTGTGGCCGCATGCGATCGGCCAAGGGTTGCCAGGCGCTGCCAGCAGTTTGGTCGAGCAGATCGGCCACGTTTATCTCGCGGTTTCGTCGATCACATCTACGCCTTTGGGAATTTTCAGCTTGAATGTATTAGCGCTATAGCTTTTATTGATGATCACATTATTAAAACGCATCCGGGTAAGCTGGCCGAAGCTGTCCTGTAGTTCCATCTCTTTAATCACGCCGTTTTCAAGCATGATAAACAGCGCTTCAAAACCGCTGTCTGGCTGTTTGGGAATCAGTTCAAACCAGTCGTGTTCTTCGCGCATCACCGCCAGCACATCGAACTGGCTCTCCAACTGTCCGGCATCGCTCAACAGGCTAGCCGGTGTGTTGGCCATGGTTGCGTCTTGAGGTTTGATGGTGATCTGTTCAAGATCCACATCGTAGAGCCAGACCTTTTCACCATCGGCAACGATGTGCTGTTGATAGGGCGACTGGTAATCCCAACGAAACTTGCCGGGGCGCTGCACGACCACGTGGCCTTGTGTGCTTTGCAGCAGCTCTCGCCGTGGGCCGAAAACGTCCTGGGTGAAATCGGCTTTGAGACTCTTCAAGGTGTTGAAGAATGTTTGCAGATCACTGTCCTGTGCTGCATTGGCGAAACTAGACAGAAAGACTAAACCAAACAACAGACACATTTTTTTTAGCAACATATTCAATCCTTAGGTGGGGGTGGCGCCAGTACTTCGCGGCTGCCGTTAGACTGCATTTCGCTTACCACGCCGGCGCGCTCCATATCTTCCACCATGCGGGCGGCGCGGTTGTAACCGATCTTGAGACGGCGCTGGATACCGGAGACCGAGGCGCGGCGTGATTCCGTGACGATACGAACGGCCTGGTCATAGAGCGGGTCGGCCTCTTCACCTGAGTCCATACCCATCATGTCACTGCCACCGTCTGTATCCGGTCCTTCCAAGATCTCATCGATGTAATTCGGCTCGCCCAGTTTCTTAAGCGAGTCAACCACATTGTGCACCTCGTGGTCAGCGACAAAAGCGCCATGCACTCGAGTGGGTATACTGGTGCCAGCGGGTTGATAAAGCATGTCACCATGACCCAAAAGTTGCTCTGCCCCCATCTGATCGAGGATGGTGCGCGAGTCAATTTTGGAGGACACCTGAAAGGCAATCCTGCTAGGGATGTTGGCCTTGATCAAACCGGTCAATACATCCACCGAGGGACGTTGGGTTGCCAGCAACAAATGGATGCCCGAGGCACGCGCCTTTTGCGCCAGACGGGCGATTAGCTCTTCCACCTTTTTGCCCACCACCATCATCATGTCGGCTAGCTCGTCCACCACCACAACTATGAAAGGCAGCGGCTCCATAATCGGGCGCTCTTCATCCGGTGACATTAGTTCGGCAAATGGATCAGGGATAGGCTCTCCCGCATCGATGGCTTCTTTCACCTTTTTGTTGTACCCAGCGATATTGCGCACACCCATCGCCGACATCAGTTTGTAGCGCCGATCCATTTCGACCACACACCAGCGCAGCGCGTTGGCGGCATCTTTCATGTCTGTCACCACCGGGGTCAAAAGATGTGGAATACCTTCATAGATGGAAAGCTCCAGCATCTTGGGGTCGATCATGATCATGCGCAGCTGATCAGGCGTGGCCTTGAACAGCATGCTCAGGATCATGGCGTTGACGGCCACCGACTTTCCCGAGCCAGTCGTACCGGCCACCAACAGGTGGGGCATCTTTGCCAAATCGGTCACCATCGGAAGACCGGCAATATCTTTACCCAGCGCCAAGGTCAGCGGTGAATGGGATGAATCATATTGCTTCGACTGGACAATCTCGCTCAGGCGCACCATTTCACGGTGTTCGTTGGGGATCTCAAGCCCCACCACCGATTTGCCTGGAATCACCTCAACCACGCGCACACTGATCACCGACAGCGAGCGGGCCAGGTCCTTGGAGAGATTGGTGATCCTGCTGGCTTTGACGCCGACACCAGGCTGCATTTCAAAGCGGGTGATGACCGGGCCGGGGTGCACCGCGACCACTTCGACCTCGACGCCGAAATCCTGCAGTTTCAGCTCCACTTGTCTGGAAATAGCCTCAAGCGCCTCTTTCGACAAACCTTTGCCGCTTTGCTGGGCCTCATCGAGGATTGCCAAAGGCGGCAAACCGTCGATGCTCTCACCCTCAAACAGCTTTTGCTGACGCTCTTGCTCGACGCGCTTACTCACCTCGACCTTTTGCATTACAGGCTCGATCCGTACCGGCTTGCGTTTTTCTACTTTTTTGATTTCGGTTTTGACAACTTCCTGGCGTTCTTTTTTCAGCTTATGCGCTGCCCACTTCTCTCGTAGCGCACCCATCCAGCTACGCACCAGGGTAACGAATTCGAGACTCAAGCGACCGGTCACGTCCATTAACCAAATCCAGGAAAGATGGGTAAACAGTGTGACCCCCGTCAAAAACAGCGCTATCAAAAAGAGTGTAGCGCCAACAAAGCTGAACGGGGCTGACAGTGCACTACCCACTACATCCCCCAAAATACCGCCAGCATTCAACGGCAACGCTGTGGGAGAACCAAAATGGAGTGTGGCCAAACCACAGCCAGCAGTAACGGTCAGAACAAATCCACCTGCACGCAAGCCGAACTCATGCAATGGCACAGCCTCTTCCTGCTTGCGCCCTTTAAACAACAGCCAGCCGCTGTAAGCGACCATGACAGGAAAGAGATAGGAGAAATAGCCAAATAGGTACAAGAAAACATCGGCAAACCAGGCACCGGCCACACCGCCGATATTCTGCACCGCACCCGCCACTCCACTATGCGACCAGCCCGGATCGTTTTGCGTGTAACTGCCTAGTGATACGGCCAAATAAAGAGCGATCGCGCCAAATACAAACAGCGCCCCCTCTCGTAAACCCCTGGCCATCTGCTGATTGCCTGGTTCTGGCTTGTCCTTTTTCCTAATTGCTTGTCCCAACTGAATCCCAACCGTTACAATTATCCATAACTGAAAAAATTATTTTATATTCAGCCTATTATAGGCTAAATATAATGCAGATAGTTCAATAAACAAAGCCTTGCTCTAGGCGGTTGTGCTAGGGCCTAATGAGACCTTAAATAGAGCAGGTCTAACTCTTTACCCAAACAACAACATCACCTATGATGAGAAAGATTCGGGCTGACAAGCGTCAAACACAACATATAGGCACTCTGACCGCCCAAAAACACTGCATGTACTGTATCACAACAATAAGGACATCTGGATATCACCATGAGCGAAACCAAACACTGCCGACTTCTGATCCTGGGTTCCGGCCCCGCCGGTTATACCGCCGCTGTCTACGCCGCACGTGCCAATCTCGACCCAGTTATTGTGACCGGCCTGCAACAGGGCGGACAATTAACCACCACCACTGATGTGGACAACTGGCCGGGCGATGCTGAGGGTGTGCAGGGTCCAGAACTGATGGTGCGTATGCAGAAACATGCCGAGCGCTTTAATACGGAAATCATCTTCGATCACATCAATGAGGCAGACCTTAGCAAGCGCCCCTTCACCCTCAAGGGAGACGCAGGCACCTATACCTGCGATGCCCTGATCATCGCCACCGGCGCCTCGGCCATGTACCTTGGCCTGGAATCTGAAGAAGCATTCATGGGTAAAGGCGTGTCTGGCTGCGCCACCTGCGATGGTTTTTTCTACCGCAACCAACCTGTCGCCGTCATCGGCGGTGGTAACACGGCGGTTGAAGAAGCACTTTACTTGTCCAACATCGCTTCGCATGTCACTGTCGTACATCGTCGTGATACTTTTAAATCTGAAAAGATCCTTTCGGACCATCTGCTCAAGAAAGCAGAAGAAGGAAATATCACCATCGAATGGAATCATACCCTCGACGAAGTGCTCGGTGATGACATGGGTGTAACCGGTATGCGTATCAAGAACACGCAAGATGGAAGCAGCAAAGATGTGCAAGTTCAGGGCGTTTTCATTGCCATTGGCCACAAACCAAATACTGATATCTTCAATGGCCAGTTGGAGATGAACGGCGGCTATCTCAAGGTACAAGGCGGCAGTGAAGGAAATGCCACCGCGACTAGCGTGCCCGGGGTATTTGCCGCGGGTGATGTGGCAGACCACATCTACCGTCAGGCGATTACCTCAGCTGGTGCAGGTTGCATGGCAGCGCTAGACGCTGAGCGTTTTCTGGAGGGCTAAAGGCAAAAGGGGGGAATACTATGACGATCAAATCGTTCTATTCCAAACAGAGCAACTCCAATTCGGTGATAGAGTCTATGATTATCGGCAGACAGGATCAACGCGGCTTTATTCGTATGGATGTCCAATCTAAGCTGACATTCAAAGTTCAGGGGGCAGACGAGATATTTGAAGGGACTTCTGCAGACCTTAGCGCAACCGGTCTTCGCTTTTTTTCAAAACAACAAGTCAATCTGGGTGATGTACTTGATATCTCATTGAAACCAGGTGTTGATATCACCCCTGCACTGGATGCCGCTTTGACCGTGATCCGTGTTGATGCAACGGATGACGGGAATTATGATATTGCTGGCGTAATGCAGCAGACTGAAAACGCCTAGTTAGTTGCTCGCCAGATCAGAGGTCTGGCGGGCATTTCTATTAGCGCAGCTAAGATCCAGACATTATGACCGGTCCATTCTGGATTAATAACGATGATCCCAGCCTGGCTTTTCCACCCGTTGATCTCGCCCTTGACGATCCAAATGGCCTGTTGGCGGTGGGTGGAGACCTATCCCCTAGGCGCCTGATAAATGCGTATCGGCATGGAATATTTCCCTGGTATAACGACGACCAACCTATTCTGTGGTGGTCGCCGAATCCCCGGGCTGTATTATTTCCCGATCAAGTCCACATCAGCCGCAGCCTGAAAAAGCAGATCAACAAATCATCGTTTAACATCACATTCGACCAGAGTTTTGAAGCAGTGTTAATGGCATGTGCCGCCCCTCGACGTGACGGGCCAGGCACCTGGATTACAACAGCTATGCATGAAGCCTATTTAACACTGCATAAAATGGGTATCGCACACTCAGTCGAAGCCTGGCAAGGTGATAAGTTGGTTGGTGGACTCTACGGCCTAGCCATTGGTGGTGTTTTTTTTGGCGAGTCAATGTTTAGCCACGTGACCAATGCATCTAAGATCGCCTTTGTCTATCTGGCCAAACAACTCCAGCAATGGCAGTTTGCCTTGATTGATTGCCAAGTTGAATCGGAACACCTTAGAAGTCTGGGCGCAATCGAAATTGAACGGAAGTCCTTCATCGATGTGTTAAAGCGGCATATTGACCAGAATGATAAACAAGGGCCATGGCATTTTGATACCGGTTTTAAGCCGCTGGAACTTAACTCGTCAGAGACACCCGCATGACACAGCAGCCTGACCATACCATCCGTTGTCATACTACCGTGCCATTTGATTGCAGTTATCTGCCCGGCTATACGGCCAGCAACCTGGTGATCGACCAGGACTTGACGCTAAATCCTCCCCTGCTCGGCGCACTATTAAACAACGGTTTTCGCCGCAGTGGTGGCCATGTCTATCGACCACAATGTCCAAACTGCCAGCAGTGCATCTCAATCCGGGTTCCAGTCAACAGGTTTAAGTTTGATCGCAGCCAGCGGCGCAACTGGCGATTGAATCAATCACTGCAACACATAGCCACTGCCACTGAGTTCAGGGATGAACAGTTCGAGCTCTATCAGCGCTATCTCGCCGCACGCCATCAGGACAGTGAAATGAACCACCCAATTCCGGCTGACTATATCGGCTTCCTTACTGCCCCCGGCGTCAACACTGTCTTCCATGAGTTTCGACAGCAAGACAAACTGCTCGCCATTGCTGTGGCAGACCATACCCCAAATGGGCTCTCGGCAGTCTATACATTCTTTGACCCTGATTTCGACCATCTGGGGCTCGGCACCTACGCCATCCTCTGGCTGATCCAGCACACCCGTGACCTTGGCTTACCCTGGGTATATCTTGGTTACTGGATAAAAGATTGCCGCAAAATGAGCTATAAATCCCGCTTCACACCCTGCGAGGGCTATATTGACAATGACTGGCGCCAAATAAAGTCCTAATATACCTACAAATTTGGGCCTAGACCTTTGCGCCCTTCGCCAAATTCAGGCAAAATACGCGGCTAATTTGATATAGAAGCGGAGTTAAGAACCCCAGTATGGCAAAAGAAGATGCAATTGAAATGGAAGGCACGGTCGTAGAGACCTTACCAAATACCATGTTTCGCGTTGAGCTGGAAAACGGACATGTCGTCACGGCCCATATTTCCGGAAAAATGCGTAAGAATTACATCCGCATCCTAACCGGCGACAAAGTCACTGTTCAGTTGACGCCTTATGACCTGAGCAAAGGCCGCATTGTCTACCGCGCCCGCTAATACAGCCCATTAAAACCTGAGCATTGCTAGACCGCAGCAGGGCTCTTGTTATTAGCTTCAATCTCAAAGCTTAGCTGGTCTTTTTTCAGACCGATACGAACATGGCCGCCGCTCGCCAACTCGCCAAAGAGCAACTCTTCCGCCAAAGGCTTTTTAATATTTTCTTTGATCACCCTGGCCATGGGACGCGCACCCATCGCTGGATCAAAGCCGTGATCAGCCAACCATTCGCGCGCATCAGAGCTGACTTCGACAGTCACATTCTTATCTTGCAGCTGTGATTCAAGCTCGATGATAAACTTGTCTACCACATGACCAATGGTCTTGCGATCCAAGCCCTGAAATTCGACGATAGCATCGAGACGATTGCGAAACTCTGGCGTGAAGGCACGTTTAATCGCTTCCAGACTGTCGCCGACATGCGTCTGACTGGTAAAGCCAATAGAAGGACGACTCATTTGCTCTGCCCCAGCATTAGTCGTCATGACGATAATAACATTGCGGAAGTCCGCTTCACGACCATTGTTATCCGTTAATGTACCATGATCCATTACCTGTAATAGCAGATTGAAAACATCCGGATGGGCCTTCTCGATTTCATCCAGTAATAGCACGACATGCGGATTTTTATTGATGGCGTCAGTCAGCAAACCACCCTGGTCATAGCCTACATAACCAGGAGGCGCGCCAATCAGACGCGAAACGGCATGGCGTTCCATGTATTCCGACATATCGAATCGGATCAGCTCGATACCCATAACCTTGGCCAGCTGGCGAGTGACCTCGGTCTTACCCACACCGGTCGGCCCAGCAAACAGGAATGAACCGATTGGTTTCTCTTCATGACCCAGACCTGAACGCGACAATTTGATTGCCGTCGACAAGGAGTCAATCGCTGGATCCTGGCCAAACACCACCATTTTCAGGTCGCGCTCGAGCGTACGCAATTTTTCGCGATCAGAACTGCCGATGCGCATTTCAGGGATACGGGCAATCTTGGCAACAATCTGTTCCACATCCTTAACACCGATGGTCTTTTTACGTTTAGAGGCAGGCAGCATACGTTGTCTCGCGCCTGCTTCATCAATCACATCAATCGCCTTATCCGGCAGATGGCGATCATTGATAAAACGATCGGCCAGCTCCACAGCCAACCTGATTGCCTGTCGTGTGTATTTAACCTCATGATGCTCTTCAAAGCGTGACTTCAGGCCCATCAGAATCTGAGTGGCCTCATCCACGGTTGGCTCGGGTACGTCGATCTTTTGGAAGCGGCGTGCAAGTGCACGGTCTTTCTCAAAGATGCCGCGATATTCTTGGTAGGTGGTTGAACCTATGCACTTTAGCTCACCCGATGCCAGAGCCGGTTTGATTAGGTTGGAGGCATCCATTACCCCACCAGATGCCGCACCAGCGCCAATTATGGTATGGATCTCATCAACAAAAAGAACGTTATGGGAATCTTTGGCCAACTGGGCCAATACCGCTTTCAAACGCTTTTCGAAATCTCCACGATACTTGGTACCAGCAAGCAAGGCACCCATATCAAGTGAGTAAACCGTACTTTCAGACAACACATCAGGCACTTCCCCATCGACAATGCGTTTGGCTAAACCCTCTGCTAACGCAGTTTTTCCTACACCCGCCTCACCGACAAACAATGGATTATTTTTGCGCCGACGGCACAAAACCTGAATGGTCCGTTCAACTTCGTGATCACGACCAATCAGCGGATCAATCTTGCCCTGTTTAGCCCGCTCATTGAGATTCGTGGCAAAGTTTTCGAGCGGGGTTTTTGATGTAGAGTCACTTTCAGCTTCTTCACTACTCTCTGCCTGTCCAAAACCTTCGGCATCATCATCACCAGATACTTTGGAAATACCATGGGAAATATAATTAACCACATCCAGGCGAGAAATGTTTTGCGAATTGAGCAGATACACCGCCTGTGAATCAGGCTCACCGAAAATAGCCACCAGCACATTTGCACCGGTTACTTCTTCCTTGCCAGCACTCTGAACATGAAAGACTGCTCGCTGCAGTACTCGCTGAAATCCTAAAGTGGGCTGGGTTTCTCGACTGTCCTCATTCGAAAGAACGGGTGTTGTTTCATCTAGAAACGCGGCCAGTTCTTTTTTCAGCTGGGTCAGATCTACACCGCAAGCGTGCAAGACACCGGCGGCGGCCGAGTTATCCAATAGCGCGAGCAGGAGGTGTTCAACCGTCATGAATTCGTGGTGCTTTTCGCTCGCCTCACGAAATGCGGTATTCAGTGTATATTCCAATTCCTTGTTCAACATGACTACACCTCCAGCAGTGTCACAATTTGTACAACAGATTGAGCTAAGCTTCCTCCATGGTGCACTTCAGTGGGTGCTGATTTTCACGGGAAAAATCATTAACCTGGGCTACCTTGGTTTCTGCAATGTCGCGAGTAAACACTCCACATACTCCAGCGCCACGTGTGTGGACCTCCAGCATGACCTGTGTTGCCTTCTCTCGTCCCATCCCAAAAAAGCTCTCCAATATGTGAACAACAAACTCCATGGGAGTGTAATCGTCATTCAACAGTAATACCTTATAGAGAGGAGGTCGCTTTAGCTTAGGCTGCGCTTCTTGCACCGCCAGGTCGTCGAAAGTATCTTGATCTGTCTTCTTGCTCATAATAGCTACCAAGTATAACAAGTTAAGCTCTTATGAGTGTCATCCTAGCACAAAATCAAGTGTATGATTCCAACTCTAAAAAGGCATGCAAGCCATTAAGAATCAATACATTTTTTCTCGAACGAAATGAAGCATCTTTATAACTCATTCAACACTTCAATCGCCAAAGGGCACTCCTTCCCTCATACCTAGAAAATCGGACAAAACGAATAAAGCTTTAGTTCAGGGCATCTTTCGCCTTACGACAACAAAAGTTAATAGTTTCAATCCCTTGACTTATGGGATTTTTTGATCAACATTTATGTTTGTAGTGGGGGGAAAGCAGTTACATCCTCTACAGCGGTGCCGGGGTTGGGCCGGCATGTTTTTTTGTTTTAACCGCGAGGAAAGCAAGCATGGCAACAGGAACAGTTAAATGGTTTAGCAATGCCAAGGGGTATGGTTTTATTGCACCTGATGAAGGGGGTGATGATATCTTTGCTCACTTCTCATCGATTAGCATGGAAGGTTACAAGTCTCTCCGACAAGGTCAAAAGGTTGAGTACGAAGTAACTCAAGGCCCCAAAGGCTTTTTAGCTTCTTCCGTCACACTGGACGGCGAAGACGAAAGCCAACCAATTAGTGACGAGTCGCCCAGTTAAACTTCCATAAAAAACCGGCCACAATAACAATAATTAAGGCCGGTTTTTTTGTTTGTTCAACAAGCTGCTTTCGGCCTGGCTGACTATAGCATCGCCAAAAAGAAGAGCAGCATAGTTTGGCTGCGCCCTCAATCAGGCGCACCATTACAGTGCCCGGGATAGACCTCCTGCTCCAAATCGTCTGACCTGCCGCCGCTGTCTATCCAAGGCGGTTAGCGTTGTAGAACTTTTTATATCGCTGCAAGCAAGGCATTCAAACTGGTACTTGGGCGCATCACTTTTGAGGTCGTTTCTGCATTAGGTTGATAGTAGCCGCCGATATCCATGGCCTGCCCTTGCACACCGTTTAACTCTGAAACAATCTTATCTTCGTTCTCCGTGAATGCATCTGCCATCGGTTTAAAGCGCGCCTGAAGTTCAGCATCGGATGATTGTGCTGCCAAGGCTTGGGCCCAATACATGGCAAGATAAAAATGACTGCCACGATTATCCAGCTCACCCACCTTACGTGAAGGCGATTTATTACTATCCAAGAAGCGGCCAGTGGCTTCATCAAGGGTATCTGCCAGCACTTGTGCCTTAGGGTTTTTGAAGGTTACAGCCAAGTGCTCAAAAGATGCGGCTAAGGCTAGAAATTCACCAAGTGAGTCCCAACGCAAATGGTTTTCCGCCAACAATTGCTGAACATGTTTTGGGGCAGAGCCACCGGCACCAGTTTCAAACAAACCACCACCATTCATCAAAGGCACGATAGAAAGCATTTTGGCAGAGGTGCCTAACTCCAGGATTGGAAACAAGTCGGTGAGATAATCGCGTAATACGTTACCTGTCACCGAAATCACATCCTTGCCCGCCTTAATCAGAGCTAGCGTGAAGCGGGTCGCCTCTTGCGGAGCCATGATATGAATCTCCAGCCCACCAGTGTCGTGGTCTGCAAGATACTGATTCACCTTTTTGATCAATTCAGCATCGTGTGCTCTATTTTTATCAAGCCAAAAAACCGCTGGGGTATTGCTTGCGCGGGCACGAGTCACCGCCAACTTTACCCAATCCTGGATCGGCGCATCCTTCACTTGGCACATGCGGAAAATATCGCCTTCTGCAACAGACTGTTCCATTAAAATATTGCCATTACCGTCCACAACACGAACAGTACCATTGGTAGACATTTGGAAGGTTTTGTCATGGGAACCATATTCTTCTGCTTTTTGTGCCATCAAACCCACATTAGGCACGGTGCCCATAGTGGTAGGATCAAAAGCACCATGTTCTTTACAGAAGCTTATGGTCTCCTGGTAGACACTGGCATAACAACGATCAGGAATAACTGCCAAGGTGTCTTGTTGATCGCCACGCTTATTCCACATTTTTCCTGAACCACGAATCATTGCTGGCATAGAAGCATCAATGATCACGTCGCTAGGCACATGCAAATTAGTAATACCTTTATCGGAATCCACCATGGCGATATCCGCCTTCGCCTCCATAACCGCATTCAAATCGGCTTCAATCTCAGCTTGTTTTTCCGACGCTAACGTTTGAATTTTTTTGTACACATCACCCAAACCATTGTTAGGGTTGACACCCAGCTCGGCAAAGGTCGCGGCGTGTTTATCAAATACCTCTTGGAAATAAACAGAAACCGCTGCGCCGAAGATAATCGGATCAGATACTTTCATCATGGTTGCTTTCATATGCAAGGAAAACAGAACCCCCTGCTGCTGGGCTTCGGCAATCGCCTCTTGCAAAAACGTGCGCAAAGCCTTTTGACTCATCACCGCGGTATCAATCACTTCACCTGCTAACAGTGGTGAAGTTGATTTTAATTGAGTGACCGCACCGTCTTCATCCACAAACACAATCTTAAATTCAGTGGCATCGCCAATCGTCACCGATTTTTCAGAAGCATAAAAATCACCGTCTGACATATGCGCAACATGGGTCTTTGAATCGGCAGACCATGCGCCCATTGAGTGAGGATGCTTCTTAGCATAGTTTTTAACCGAGGCAGGTGCACGGCGATCAGAATTACCTTCGCGCAAGACAGGATTCACTGCGCTGCCTAGCACTTTTGCATATCTGGCCTTGATGGATTTTTCTTCATCGTTGTGCGGATCTGCTGGGTAATCAGGCAGCGCATAACCATGGTCTTGCAATTCTTTGATCGCCGCTGTCAGCTGAGGAATCGACGCGCTGATATTTGGCAGCTTTATAATGTTCGCATCGGGGGACTTGGCCAACTCACCTAACTCAGTCAATGCATCGCCAATACGTTGTTTTTCTGTTAAATACTCAGGAAAATTGGCGATGATACGCCCAGACAAAGAGATATCTCGAGTTTCGATGACAATATCCGCCGCACTTGCGAAGGTTTTTACAATCGGAAGAAAGGAATAGGTGGCTAACGCCGGTGCTTCATCCGTGAGAGTGTAGATAATCTTTGCCTTATCTGTCATGTGAATTCCTAGTTTTTCGCCTCGTTTTTGACGGCTTCAATGAATAAGGGATCTTAGAAAAGCGCGTATTTTACCCCAGATACCCCCTAAACTCTAAAAACTTAGACAAAACTGCTGTGTTTAAGAAATCAGCCACATGCTCTACCATTGCAGCGACTCATCGCGCTAACTTACTAAAAAAATGGCCAAAATCATCTTGTTTAACAAACCTTACGACGTTCTCTCCCAGTTCACCGACCAGGAAGGACGGCAAACCCTGGCGGATTTTATAGATTTAAAGGATGTCTATGCCGCCGGTCGTCTCGACCGCGACAGTGAGGGTCTACTGGTTCTGACCGACGATGGCCGCGCCCAGCATGAAATTGCGAATCCCAAGCGAAAAATGACCAAGACCTACTGGGCCCAGGTTGAAGGCATCCCGAACGAACCCGTTCTGGAAAGGCTACGCAACGGCGTCGCGCTCAAGGACGGCATGACCAAACCGGCCGAGGCACGCCTCATCGACCCACCTGCCACCTGGCAACG
Source organism: uncultured Chromatiaceae bacterium (assembly GCA_945787735.1). GTDB lineage: Bacteria > Pseudomonadota > Gammaproteobacteria > Tenderiales > Tenderiaceae > Tenderia. Next base: position 15,937 of record CALZIQ010000058.1, read on the forward strand.
CAACCCACCAATCCGTTACCGCGCCAACATCCCGGACAGCTGGATCGAGCTCACCATTCGCGAAGGCCGCAACCGCCAGGTCAGGCGCATGACTGCCGCCGTCGGCCACCCTACCCTGCGTCTGATCCGTGTCAAAGTTGGCCCATGGTCTGTGGAAGGACTCGAACCCGGTCAATGGAAGGCACTGGAATGTCCGCCCGATTTACTGCAAGCTGGTGCAAAACCCAAACACGCGAGAATAACAAAGCATGGTATGGACACCCCGCGCCACCGTCGCCGCCGTAATCGAAAATAAAGGCAAATTCCTGCTGGTGGAAGAAGACACCGGTCAAGTACCGCACACCGTCTTCAATCAACCGGCCGGCCATCTGGAAGACGGTGAAAGCTTGATCAATGCCACGGTTCGCGAAACTCTGGAAGAATCGGGCTATGATTTCACCCCCACTGCCCTGGTTGGCATCTACCGCTGGATCGAACCCAACTCGGGGGAAACCTATCTGCGTTTCACATTCACAGGTGAACTGGGCCAGTTCTACCCAAACCACCCGCTCGACGACGGCATTGTCGGGCCACGCTGGCTGAGCAGAGATGAGATCACCACACTCGGCCCCAGCCTGCGCAGCCCGCTGGTGATACGTTGTGTTGACGACTATCTGGCGGGCCAGCGCTTTCCACTCACTCAACTCATCGATATGTAGTGCCTGAATATGATTACTAATACCGAACAAAAACAACAATTGATTAATAACTTTTCGTTTCTGGCGACTGCCCCCGCCGATTTTCAGCGCATCTTTTTCAATGCCGCGACCCATGTCCATATCCCTGCTGGACATACTATTGCGGATGAAGGCTCTGAATGCTCGCAACTCGCCTTAGTGCTGGATGGCAAGGTTCGTGTCTACAAACTCGCCGCCAAGGGACGCGAGATCACTCTCTACCGCATTAACCAGGGCGACAGCTGCATACTGACTGCTTCTTGTGTGATGAGCGAAATTCCCTTCCCTGCCATTGCCATGGCCGAAACAGAATTAGACGCCGTGATTGTTCCAGCAAATTTTGCCCGCGCCTGGATTACCCAACATCAGTCTTGGGGTAGCTTCGTCTTTGGGCTTGTATCAAAACGCTTGTCCGAGGTTATCACTGTGCTTGAAAGCGTCACGTTCCAACGCATGGATGTGCGCATCGCCGCCTATCTAATCAACAAAACCGCTAACCTCAGCGCCTTGAATATCACCCACCACGAGATTGCCGCCGACCTGGGCACCTCACGTGAGGTAGTCAGCCGCACCCTGAAAGAGTTCGATAAACACGGTTGGATCAGCATGAAACGCGGCGAGCTGCTCATCAAAGATCACGACCAGCTCGAATCCCTAGCAGAATCAGAAAATTAAGCGAAGGTGATTTAGTCACATACATTTGTTCAACCATTTCATACATTAGAGACGTCAACCGTTAACACAACACCAGGAGGTGTGAGATGAAACAGAATGTAGGCGGAGTGGAAAGAGCCATTAGGGTAATTCTAGGACTTGCCGTGATCGGCGCCGGCGTCATGTATGGCAGCTGGTGGGGTGCAATTGGTGCTGTACTGGTATTCACAGGCATGATTGGCTGGTGCCCGCCCTATGCCATGTTTGGAATCAATACCTGCAAGGCTAAAACCGCGCAGCAGTAGTTAAACGTCATGGGGATAGAGAGTAAAACGTTACAGAAAACAAACCCGTTTTACTCTCCCCCAATCCAGATTGAAAAGCTCAGTTCAACGCGGGCCATTTGATTTTGCAACTTTCCCTTTAGCGGGAGGGCGTCTCCGTTTCGGCTTATTGGTAGCAGCCTCAGCATGTTTTGGTTTTTTCCCCCATGAATTTTTCTCTGACTTTGCTTTTTCCCCACCTGCTCTGGATTTCTTTTTCGCTGAATTCGAGTTGGCTTGTTTATCCCCAGCCTGACGTTCTCCCGATTTGGAATGCCGTCTGGGAGGTTTGGCCGACGCGGACTTTTTAATGGTCTTGGGTCTTTGCCCCAAACGGGTCAAGGGCACTGGCTGCGTCGGCTCAAAACCAGGTTCTGTTTCACGCACCAACTGCCTGCGGATCAGATTTTCGATCCCCGCCAGCAATGCAACTTCATCGGCACTCACCAGTGAAATGGCTTCACCCTCACTGCCGGCTCGGCCGGTACGGCCAATGCGGTGCACATAGTCTTCCGCCACATTGGGCAATTCAAAATTGATGACATGGGGTAGCTGGTCAATATCGATGCCGCGGGCCGCAATATCGGTTGCCACCAACACTCTCACCTTACCTCGCTTAAAATCCGCCAAAGCCCGTGTTCGGGCGCCCTGGCTTTTATTACCATGTATGGCGGCTGCCTCGACACCATCCTTCTCTAACTTCTGCGCCAGACGGTTAGCGCCATGCTTGGTGCGGGAAAACACCAACACCTGGTCCCAATTGTTATCACGTACCAAGTGGCTCAGCAACGCTGTCTTCTGGCTCTTGTCCACCTCGAAGATTGATTGTTTGACCGTTTCGGCTGTGGTGTTGCGCGGACTTACTTCTACCTGCACAGGCTCATGCAAAAATCCCCGGGTCAACTTGCGGATATCTTCCGAGAAGGTGGCCGAAAACATCAGGTTTTGCCGTTTTTTTGGCAACAGCGCTAAAATCTTGCGGATATCTCGAATAAAACCCATGTCCAGCATCCGATCCGCCTCGTCCAGCACAAGAATCTCCAACTGATCAAACTTGATTGCGTTCTGCTCATAAAGATCGAGTAAGCGTCCTGGTGTGGCCACCAGTACATCCACACCACGGCGCAAACGCATCATCTGAGGATTGATTTTGACGCCGCCGTAGACCACATCCGAACGCAGATCCAGATACTTACCATAAGTAACTGCACTTTCCGCCACCTGGGCGGCCAGTTCACGTGTGGGTGTCAATACCAGCGCCCGTATTGAATTTGGCTTGGCTTTTCGACCAGCAGCCAAACGCTGCAGCAACGGCAGGGTAAAACTCGCTGTTTTGCCGGTACCCGTCTGCGCTGCTGCCATCACATCATGGCCTTCTAACACGGCAGGAATTGCCTGGAGCTGAATTGGTGTCGGGGTGTCGTAACCCTGCTCACTCACTGCACGTAATAGAGGATCGGACAGGCCGAGAGAAGAAAATGTCATGCTTTAGTACTCTTGAATGAAAAACGGGAATTGCTTGTAGGCGAGATGAAATTTGGACAACACCCCGGTTGAAGAAAAGATCTCGCGCCATTGTACGCTAAAAAGGCATACAAGATTGTTTTTTGTTAAACAATGAATGTTAACCAACTCGACACAGTAACTGCCCTCTAACTGATTGATATCACCCGATTCCCAGTCTGACATCAGCAATTAAAAATAGGCCCTGCCCCGGCCGTTTGTATGTCCGTAATCTGATCAAATCAAAACATTTAAGAAAACCATCATATTGCCGATGTTTTTTATACCCAAATTCATAGCAAAGAATCTGAAGATATGGAACTTGAAGGACACCCAAACGACAGTATCCGCAATACCGTACTGCTGCCTTTTGTTGATGAAACAATCGATGCGCTGAATAGCATGGCTGATCTGCATGGCAAAAGTGAACTGCTTTGTTATCGCGACCCCCTGGATGTATTTGTATTTAAAGAATTTGCTGTTTGTATCGTTGCTAAAAATGCCAACGGTATCGCCGGCAAGATCGTGATGAATTATGACCTCAATACCGCCATCGCCATTGGCAATAGAGTCCGTGCCAAAATGCTGGGTACCGACGAGAACGCCACCGTTCTTAACGATGAAATAAGAGAAGCCCTAGCAGAATTTTCAAACACGGTAATCGGTCTAGCGACACGCCATTTCAATGATACTAAACACAAAATCAGTTTTGGCACCCCTCTTTACCTTCATAGCGATGAAGACAGTGAATACCTGCTGGAAGGGGTAAAACAGATTCTCACCGTTCCCATCGACATCGAAAAGATTGGTCGATTTTATTTTAGCTACCTCTTACACAATCAGGCAGGATGAAGGATGTTAGATAAAAAAACTACAATTCTAATCGTCGATGACACCATGATTATGCGTGAATCACTCAGACGCGTACTTGTATCACTTGGCTATGAAAACGTACTACAAGCTGAAAATGGCAGGGAAGCCCTAAAAACCATCGAAAATGAGGGTGACAATATTGGCCTGGTATTTCTCGACATTGTCATGCCCATACTGGATGGAAAATCGACGCTGAAAAAGATCAGGGAAACGGATAAAAAACTCCCCGTGGTAATGCTAACATCTGTTGCCGATAAGGATTCAATCATGGAATGCAGCAAACTTGGCATTACCAGTTATGTTCTGAAACCTATCAACGCCGTTGAGGGCCCCGCCATGCTTTCGGATATTTTTGTAAGAATCTAAAACGGCAATACACCAGTACCCGATTAAGCTAACATGCACGGAAGGCAGTCAGGTCAACGCCCGACATTGGCAACGCCCGACATTGGCAACGCCATGTAGACCATTCCATCTATATGGCCGTTATGGTCATGCAGGCTTGATGCCGACGCGATGACAGGGATTTCTCTCCCGTCTTTTGTAACATACTTGCTTTTTTTATGATAGAAGCGGCCACCTTGCTTGAGGCTTGGCACCCACGTGCTAGCAATTTCATCTCTGTTTCCTTCGGCGAAGATTTTCACTACCGAATGTCGTATTAATTCACTTTCAGATCTTCCCAGCAACTCAAGCATAGCTTGGTTGACAGTCTTCATATTTCCATCCAAGTCAGTCACTACCATGGGCTCGGCCATCGACTCAAGTATCTCATCCATATACTCCCTGGACTCATTTACTCTTGTAGTAATGGTATGAAGCTTTGACGCCATTTCATTAAAAGCCAGAACAACATCACCAAATTCGTCATTCGACAGCCGTGGCACATGCTTATCCCAATGGCCTGAAGCCACAGCAAGACTAGAGTTTTTAAGCGTTGTTAGCGCCCTGACAAACTCCTTTGAATGACGCATCGTAATGAATATGGCGAGCATGATACTCAACGGACCGAAAACCACGGCAATATCACGAGTACGTGTAATAAGCGCATAGACCACTTCACGCTCTTCATTCAGATGCCTAAGTTCTTCGCCTAATGACGCATTTATAGCAGTAAGCAAAAAGGGTTCCTGCGCCTCAATCTCTTCCACTATTTTAACAACCTGCTCAACTGGCGTCTCTGCTTGGACTGTGTCTGTCAGCTCACGTATTTTTTCTAACAGCCTGTTACTGATTGCCTCGACACTTCCGCTTTGTTCAGCGCCTGTCTGTCCGTTTCGCATTTTTAGATGACGTTGGTAATGCATCAACGCAAGACGGTAATTTTTTAGGCTCTTCCCCTGATCGAGTGGGTAGCATTTACCGAGCTACGCCATCAGGGTAGAGGTCTAGGCCGCCGAGATGAAAGTAAATGGCATTCGCAAAGCGCTCTTTGTTCCGAAAACCTCGAC
>CALZIQ010000059.1 GCA_945787735.1 uncultured Chromatiaceae bacterium
ATGGCGACTTTGGCACGCACCAGGGCACGATAGACTTGGTAAAAACGTAACAATGCCAGGCCGGTATAGTCACCTGTGCGTTGCAGGTAGCGATCGAGCAATCGTGCAGCGAGGTCAGGCCGTTGGCGATCGATAAGATCCATGGTGGTGAAGGCAATCTCGCTAATGACGTCGATCCAACGAAAGTTGTCGTTGAATTCGATGCAGTCGAACACGGTTACTTTGTTGTCGATCAGGGTGATGTTGGCCAGATGCATGTCGCCGTGACAGTTGCGGACGAAACCATCTCTTTTGCGTGCAGCAATGGCTGTTTTGAGTTGTTCGAAGCGCTGTTGGCTCCACTGTTGTAGGTGTTCAAGGCGTGCCACTTCGGCTTCATCTACCAGCCGTGACCTGATCTGGTCAAAGTTTTCTAAGACCGGATACCATACCGCCTCGGTGGTGCCGAAAGGTGAGTTTTCTGCGGCGTGCTCGATGCTTTCATGAAAGTCGGAGATGGTCTCGGCCAGCTGGTCGATGTGGCTGCAGGTAAGTTCATTGCGCTGTAGCAGCTTATCCAATTGCATATCAGGGTTGAACTGATGCATCTTTAGCGCGTATTCAAAGGCCTTGCCGGGACCGTTGATGGCGGGTTTGTCCGGCAAGCCGGTTAAGGCGATGACTTCAAGATAAATATCAGGAGCGAGGCGCTGGTTGAGACGCAGCTCTTGCTGGCAATAGTGCTTGCGCTGTTCGAGCGTCGAAAAGTCGAGAAAGCCGAAATCAACCGGTTTTTTGATCTTGTAGACATAGTTCCCAGTGAGGATGACCCAGGAGATGTGGGTTTCAACAATATTGATCTTGCCGACTGGATGATTGTAAACAGCTGGGTTTTGCAAGGCGGCGATAAGTTTTGTTGTGCTCATCTGTCGTGTTCTTCGATTTGAAGCCCTTTAGGAAAGAGGGGGCAACTGACTAAAATGCTGAATTTTAGCGGTTGTTCTGGCACTATAGTGAACAGGCTAACCCAGGTGAATGTTGTGTCAATATATTCTCTCGAAAAACTAATCAGTGAGACCCGCCGTATCGCGCGGGATTACCGTAATGCTACCGGTAAACCGCTGGGCGGTGTGAGCGGTGAGATCGCCCAATTCGATGCCTGCAAGGCGTTGGGGCTCGATCCGGTTCCACCAGGTACCCAGGGCGGTTATGACGCTGTTGGGCATGGTAAGCGTGAAGGTAAGAAAGTACAGATCAAAGGGCGTGTCATTTTTGATGAGGAAAAATCAGGTCAACGCATCGGTCAGCTGAAGCTGGAGCAGGAGTGGGACAGCGTAGTGTTAGTGCTGATGGACGAAAATTTCGAGCCGTTTGAAATCTATGAGGCCGAGCGCGACGAGATCGTCGAGGCGCAGGAATCGAGTCAGAGCAAACGGGCCAAGCGTGGTGCCATGTCGGTGGCCAAATTCAAGGCCATCAGCCAGCTGGCGTGGACACGGGAGTTTGGTGCAGAAGATGATGAGGTCTGGGATAACCAGTCCGGTTCCTAAAACGCAGTCGTTCATAGTCATTCATTATGTCTTTTCATTCATCCGCTGATGTCTTAGGGTGCGACGGCGCCATGGCCAGTTGTATTGAGAATTTTCTGCCGCGCCTACAGCAGCAGGAGATGGCGGCAGCAGTGGAAGAAGCCATCAGCGAATATCAAACCCTGGTCTGCGAAGCGGGTACGGGCACAGGCAAGACCTTTGCCTACTTGGTGCCAGCCTTGTTGTCAGGCCAGAAAGTGATTGTCTCCACTGGCACCAAAAATCTACAGGATCAGCTGTTCCAAAAAGACCTACCCCTTGTGCGCAAGGCGTTGGAGGTCCCGGTGCAGACGGCTTTGCTTAAGGGCCGTAGTAATTATCTTTGCCTCTATCGACTAGCTGTCACTGAAGAAGAGGGCAGGCTGGCATCACGCGAGATGGTGCACCAGCTGCGCACGGTGCGTGAGTGGGCCGGACGCACCGGCAGTGGCGATATCACTGAGTTTATGGATATTGGTGAAGAGTCGCCGTTATGGCCGATGGTGACCTCCACAACAGAGAACTGTCTGGGTTCCGAATGCCCCAGCTTTGAAGACTGCCATGTGATGAAGGCGCGGCGTGAGGCGCAGAACGCCGATGTGGTGGTGATCAATCACCATCTCTTAATGGCAGACATGGTATTGCGTGAGGATGGCTTTGGCGAGCTGCTGCCTAGCGCCAATGCCTACATCATCGATGAGGCGCATCAGCTGCCTGAAATTGCCACCAATTTTTTCGGACAGACCCTCAGCGGTCGTCAGTTGTTTGAGCTGGCCAAGGATACAGTGGCAGAATTTCACAGCAGCGCGTCAGACAGTAAGGCGCTGATGACAGCCGCTGACAAATTGGAATACGCAGTGCGCGATTTCAGATTGGCCTTAGGTAATGACAGCCAACGCCAACCCTGGGCCCGCTTGCGCGCCGACAATAAAGTGGCCGAGCAGTTGCAGATTTTGAAAGAGGCGCTTGAGGCCTTGCGTGATGCGCTGGATGAACAAGCCTCGCGCAGCAAGGGCCTGGAGAATTGTCTTGAGCGTTGTGATGCGCAACTATCGCGTCTTGGTTTATTTAGTGCGGACGAAACGAAAGACCAGGTCTATTGGGTGGATATTTACAGCCGCACATTTGTACTTTGTTGCACACCGTTAAATGTGGCAGAGGCATTTCAAAAGCGAATGCACGAGCAAAAGGCAGCCTGGGTGTTTACCTCGGCGACGCTGGCAGTGAACAGTCGCTTTGATCATTACGCCGCTCAGCTTGGGCTACAGGATGCCAAAACGGCTTTGTGGGATAGCCCGTTTGATTATCGCGCCCATGCACTGTTCTATGCACCGCCAGAAATGCCTGAGCCAAACAGCCCCAGCTATGTAGAAAGGGTTGTTGAAGCATCGATTCCTGTATTAGAAGCATCACAAGGGCGTGCCTTTATGTTATTTACCAGTCACCGAGCCTTAAAGCAGGCGGCCGAATTGCTACAGGGACGTATCGATTATCCAATGTTGGTGCAGGGTGAGTTTCCACGTAATGAGTTGCTGCGCCGTTTTCGTGAAAAGGGCAATGCGGTGCTACTTGGTACTGGGAGTTTCTGGGAAGGCGTGGATGTGCGAGGTGAGGCGCTGTCGTGTGTGATTATCGATAAGCTGCCCTTTGCAGCGCCAGATGATCCCGTTTTGCAGGCACGATCAGATGCCTTGCGTGCCCAGGGTGGCAACCCTTTTATGGAATATCAGGTGCCGCAGGCAGTGATTGCACTCAAGCAGGGGGTTGGGCGTTTAATCCGCGATGTGAATGATCATGGTGTCATGGTGTTGTGTGATCCACGTCTGATCAGCAAGCCTTATGGCCAAGTTTTTCTAAACAGCCTTCCGCCAATGCTAAGAACGCGAAAAATGGAACTGGTACAACGTTTTTTTGCTGCTGAGACAAACAGACGTTCAGCAACAGCTGTATAACCCTATTTTTTCAATTGTAGATAATTGTTAACTCGTTTCTCTGCCACTCAAGCCCGTTCCCGCTACAGCCGATAATCTTTATGTATGGACAACAAACACCCCAGTGACGGGGACGGCAGAGGAGAACCAGCCATGATGAACTTAATTGTAGAAGCAGTTGTGATTTCCTTTTGCGTCGGCGGAGCAGTAGGCGCAGTAATAACCATGCAACTACAGCCTGGATTGAAAAAGGCCGAAGTTAAAGCCCAGCCCCAGAGGCACATGAAATAACGGGTGCAAATATCATAACTGCCGGCAAAGGGAATTTGCCGGCATTATTTTTTGCTCCGAATCTTCGCTTTATCAACACTTTCTTTCCGTTTATCATCTGTTAGGAAAACCTCCAATGATGATGAGTGGCAACTCCCTTTTGAATATTTTGGCAATTGAAACCTCGAGTCAGGCCTGTTCAGCCGCACTCCTGAGTCATACACAACTCCTGCAACGTTATCAGGTGGCCCCCAGGGGGCACGGCGATCTATTGTTGAATATGATCGACGACGTAATGAACGAGGCGCATCTGAAACCCGCCCAGCTCGATGCTGTGGCCTTTGGTCGCGGGCCAGGGGCGTTTACTGGTGTGCGTATTGCCACCAGTGTTGCCCAAGGCATCGCCTTTGGTGCAGACTTGCCGGTAGTGCCGGTTTCAACCCTTGCGGCCCTGGCACAAGCGGGGCATCGGTTGAGTGGCTATCAAGACATGCTCTGTGCCATTGATGCGCGTATGGGGGAGGTTTATTGGGGTGCTTACCAGATCAGGCAAGGAGTGGTATCGTTGTTGACGGAGGAGCTTGTCTGCCGGCCTGAGCAGGTACCATTGCCAGGTTCAGGAGAATGGCAGGGACTTGGTAATGGATGGGACGTCCATGCCGAAGAATTGATGAACAGAGTGCCGGTTCAGCTTGATGTTAAAGATGCCGGTATGTTGCCAAGGGCCGAAGATGTGGCCTTGTTGGCGCGACAGGCGGTTGAGAATGGGCAGACCGTCGCGGCAGAGCAGGCCTTGCCTGTTTATCTGCGTGATAAAGTAGCGGAAAAACGCAGACAATAAAAATCGAAGCTTATTGTGGCAAATCACGAAAAAGTAATTGAGCTGGTTCAGTTAACTGATCCCCACCTTTATGCAGATACCTCTGCAGGCCTCTACGGTGTCAACAGCTTTGAATGCTTCAAGGCGGTTGTGGATGAGGCGGCTAAACGGCCGGTCGATCTGGCGCTGCTCACCGGAGATTTGGTGCATGATGAATCCGAACAGGGATATAAGAACCTGCGTGATGCTTTGCAACCACTCAAAGCGCCGATGCACTTGATCCCTGGAAATCATGATGACTTTGGTTTTATGCAGGCCGAGTTCAAGAGCGGAATCATGAGTTGTGACAAGCGCGTTGTGCTTGGCAATTGGCAGATTATATTGCTTAATTCTCAACTGCCAGGTCAGGTCAGGGGACACCTGGATGAAAAGGAATTGCGCTGGTTGGAACAATGCCTATCGAGCACCGTTGTGCCACATACCGTTGTCTTTTTGCACCATAACCCAGTTCCCATTGGATGCAAATGGCTCGACCCGCTGGGCCTGGATAATGCGGATAAACTATTCGAGCTGATTGCGGCAAACTCGCACGTCAAGGCGCTGGTGTGGGGACATGTACATCAGGAGTTTGCAGAAGTGCGCGCGGGTGTTCAGTTGCTCAGCACACCTTCAACCTGTATCCAGTTCAAGCCCCGTGTAGATGATTTCGAGCTAGATTATATGCCACCGGGGTTTCGTTGGTTTCGCCTGCACGAGAATGGCGACCTAGAAACCGGGGTCAAGCGCCTGGCCAATGTGCCTGAAGGCTTAGACCCCGATGCCGAGGGATATGGCGTATAACAGTTAACTAGCGGGTTGCTTCCTGCTCTAACTGCTCCAGCGTTGTATGACGCACATCCTTGCCCTTGACCAGATAAATAACGTACTCACAGATATTGCAGGCGTGATCACCTACGCGTTCCAGTGCCCGTGCCGCCCAGGTTGCACCTAACACACGCTTGATGGTGCGTGGATCTTCCATCATAAAGGTCATATTCTGGCGCATAATCGCCTCATATTCATGGTCGGCCTGCAGGTCCATCTTTGCAATCTTGACGGCCGCTTCCGCGTCCATGCGCACAAAGGCATCCAGGGCGCCGCTGATCATGGCTTGTACATGGTTACCCAGTGACTGAATCTCGATATAGCCATTGCGTGGTCTTTCCATCTCAGCCAGTTCTCGTCCCATGCGCGCCACCTTTTCGGCCTGGTCGCCCATGCGTTCCAGGTCTGTAATGGTTTTGATGACGGCAATTACCAGGCGCAGGTCACTGGCGGTCGGTTGACGTCGGGCGATGATGTGTGTGCATTCCTCATCGATTGCGACTTCCATGGCGTTGACCTGGACGTCGCCCGTGGTGACTTCTTCAGCGAGTTCGGTATCTCCCTCAATCAGTGCCGTAATTGCCTTTTTTACCTGTTCTTCAACCAGTCCGCCCATCTTAAAAACCTGGTTACGCAGGTTTTCCAGTTCAGCGTCAAACTGCTGGGAAATATGATGTGGCAAGTTGCTGTTGTCCATGTGTGACTCCGTTTCGTTTGCCGTAATTTTCTAACCGTAACGACCAGTAATATAATCTTCGGTCTGTTTTTGTTTTGGATTAGTGAAGAGCATGTCGGTATCGGCAAGCTCTATCAAATCACCCATGTACATGAAGGCCGTGTAGTCGGAGACACGTGCCGCCTGTTGCATGTTATGAGTGACGATCACAATCGTATATTTAGATTTGAGTTCGTAAATAAGTTCCTCGATCTTCAGTGTCGAGATCGGGTCGAGTGCCGAGGCCGGTTCGTCGAGCAGCAATACCTCGGGCTCGATGGCGATGGCTCGGGCGATAACCAAACGCTGCTGCTGACCACCGGAAAGGCCAAATGCGCTGTCGTGCAGGCGGTCTTTGACTTCATCCCACAGTGCGGCACCACGCAAGGATTTTTCAACCACACTCTCCAGGGTGCGGCGGTCTTTTACCCCCATCAGGCGCAGTCCATAGGCGACATTCTCATAAATGGATTTCGGGAAAGGATTGGGTTTCTGAAACACCATGCCGACCTGACGGCGCAGAGCTGCGATGTCGATATCGCGGTGATAGATGTCCTGCTCATGCAGCAGGATCTGGCCTTCGATCCTGACGCCGTCGACCAGATCGTTCATGCGATTAAAGCAACGCAGTAGAGTTGATTTACCGCAACCACTGGGGCCGATAAAGGCCGTCACACGTTCCTTTGGGATGGTCATGTTGATGCCTTTCAGCGCCTCTTTATCACTGTAATAGAGTTTCAGATCTTTTACAGTCAGCGCGGTCTCTGTGGCTTGGACAGCAGCAGAAGCTGGTTTAGATTTGATGGCATCGATATTCACACCGTGGGTCATAGGGGTTGTCGAATCACTCATAGCTAGGATCTCTTAATATATTTTTTGACTGCGCTGGATTATTGTTCAAGGGACTTGTACTTTTCACGCAGGCGGTTACGAATCGCAATCGCAGCCAAGTTCAGCACAATAATCACTATCACCAGCAGCAGCGCCGTGGCGTATACCAATGGCCGTGCTGCTTCCACATTCGGGCTTTGAAAGCCGACATCATAGATGTGAAAACCAAGATGCATGAACTTTCTGTCCAGATGCAGAAAGGGGAAGTTGCCATCCAGTGGCAGGGTAGGCGCCAGTTTGACCACACCTACCAGCATCAGGGGCGCAACTTCACCTGCGGCACGCGCAACCGCAAGTATCAAGCCAGTCATGATGGCCGGACTGGTCATAGGGATGATTGTGCGCCAAAGTGTCTCGGCCTTAGTCGCGCCTAGCGCTAGACTCCCTTCACGAATGGATTTTGGAATACGCGACAAGCCTTCTTCTGTGGCGACGATGACCACAGGCACGGTCAATAGCGCCAATGTAATCGAAGCCCACAGCAAACCTGGGGTGCCAAAGGTGGGGGCAGGGGCAGCTTCGGGGAAAAACAGTGCGTCGATATTACCCCCGAGAAAATAGACAAAAAAGCCCAGACCAAACACACCATAAACAATCGAAGGCACACCGGCCAGATTGTTTACAGCAATCCTGACCATGCGAATGATTGGGCCTTGTTTGGCGTATTCACGCAGATATATAGCGGCGATTACCCCGAATGGTGTGACTAGGATGGACATAATGATGACCATCATCACCGTGCCAAAAATTGCCGGGAAGATGCCGCCTTCGGTGTTGGCTTCACGCGGTTCGTCAGAGACGAACTCCCAAAGTTTGTGAATGTAGAAGCCGACCTTGCCGAAGACTGACATGCCGTTGGGGCGATATGCCTGTACTGTTTTGGCAATGGCAATTTCAACCGATTTGCCATCGATGGTTTCAGCGACCAAGGCTGCTCGGTTGAGCTCACTATATAGATCTTGAAGTTCAGCCTGAAAACTTTCGTATTCTGTCTGTAGTGATTGCTTTTCTTGTGCGATACGGGCGAGTGCCAGTGGTGTGTCTTCACCCTTCAGTTCCAGGCCCCGCTGTTTTAGGCGAAGTTTTTCCATGCTGTAGTTGATGGAGCCGATATCACCCTTTTCTATGTCGCGGATGTTGGCATAGATATCACTGGTTTGCTCAATCTGCTGCTGCAGTGCATCCCAGCTACCCGGACCTTCGGCAACGACTTTGCCATCGACTTTTACCTGCTTCAGAAAGCCGTAGAAATTGCCCCACTCACGCCGTTCAATCACCATCATGTCTTCTGGAGTGGCGCGTTGGCTAATGAGCGGATCAACCAGCCAGCGGAAGTCGATGCCGTACAACTCGCGGTTGCCAATCTTTACCAGATGGCGGACAGTTTGCTCGGCGTCAGAATCAAGCTTGATGCCGCTATCGACGATCTGTCGGGTGGGGACTTCTTCGGAATCACGAATTTCACCCGCCACCTTGATGATCTGCCCACTACCGTCCTGATAGTCGAAGGTGTGCACATCTGCCGGCCAGTAGTGGCCTAGACCGCGCGCTGCGATCAGCAACAGCAGGCCAATGACCATGATGATGCTGATACTGACAGACGCGGCTGTCAGCCAGACCCAGGGTGAACCACTTTTAATCCATTTTTGCATTAGAGGGTTTTCTCAATCATGTTGACACGCCTGCTGCGCCTAAAGTGAGCTGTATTTCTTGCGCAAGCGCTGACGCACAACTTCAGCGATCGTGTTAAAGAAAAAGGTAAACATGAACAATACCAGGGCCGCCAGGAATAGTACCCTGTAATGGGTACTATCAACCTCGGACTCCGGCATTTCAACCGCAATATTGGCCGATAGTGTACGCATGCCCTGGAAGATGCTGAGGTCCATTACCGGCGTATTACCTGTTGCCATAAGTACGATCATGGTCTCACCCACGGCGCGGCCGAAACCAATCATCACGGCTGAGAAAATACCGGGGCTGGCGGTGAGGATAACCACGCGGGTCAGTGTCTGCCAGGGTGTGGCACCCAGGGCCAGTGAGCCATTGGTTAGGTGTTTGGGCACACCGAAGATGGCGTCTTCGGTGATGGAGAATATGGTCGGGATCACAGCAAAGCCCATGGCGACGCCCACAACAAGTGAGTTTCGCTGATCAAAACTAACGCCAAGTTCGCGATCGAGCCACTGCTGGGTATTGCCACCGAACAGCCAGACCTCGAGAGGGTGATTCAAAGCAAAGGCGAACCAGCCTGTCAGCAGGATCAACGGGATCAGCAAGGCAGCCAGCCAGCCGTCCGGCAAGTTATTTTGAATATGGCCTGGCATGCTGTGCCAGATGTAACTGGCGGCAATCACAGAAAGCGGTAAAAGTAGCAGCAGGGCAATGACCGCGGGTAGGTATTGCTCTAATAGTGGCGCGAGCCATAAGCCGGCGAGAAAACCGAGAATAACGGTTGGCAAGGCCTCCATGATCTCAATAGTTGGCTTCACCATTGAACGCATCTTAGGGGTCATGAAATAGGCGGTATAAATCGCACCAAAGATCGCCAGCGGCACAGCAAACAGCATGGCGTAAAAAGCGGCTTTGATGGTGCCGAACGAAATGGGCACCAGGCTTAACTTGGGCTCGAAGTCGTTACTGGCTGAAGAAGATTGCCAGATATAGTCAGGCTCTTCATAACTTTCGTACCAGACCTTGCCCCAGAGTGATGACCAGGAGACTTCGGGATGATCGTTGTGCAGGCGAATGAAGGCAATATTACCTTGTTCATCTTCAATCAATGCAGCATTGGCGCGTGGCGCGATGGCCACCTGCTGTGCCGCCGTTTGCATGAGTGCTTCCTTCATAATGACCTGTTCAGCGGTGCTATGAAATACACCCAGCTGGCCAGTGTTGTCGATAGCAAGAAAACCTTTGCGCGAATGTTCGGTGGCTAGGCCGGTAACTACATTGCTGCCTAATGAAAACTCACGTATCCAAGTCAGTCTGGGGGTGCCGTTTTCATCCTTTACAGGGAACCACTGGCTGATGTTGCCCTTGTCATTACCGACCAAAATGGAGATGTCTCCGGTCAGAAATTCAAAGCTGGAAATATCGGTTTTAAGATTGAGTGCTTCAACTTGTTCTGAATATTCAGGATCGGTGACATTATGGACAACAACATCACCTTTATTATTGGCCAAATAGACCGTATCCATTTCTTTGTTCAGCAGCACAAATTTGTAATCACCATTGCCTTCACTAATGGTTGAGGTCTCGGTCTCGATACTGACCTCGTCATTTAAAAATGAAACCTCTTTTTCACCACTGCTGATGAGTAGTTCGCCATCATCTGTGATTGCTACGATCATGGCTTGTTCTTCACCGTCCTGAATGGCAAGGTGAATCAGAGCTCTTTCCTGCTCATCAATAACGATGGGTTCTTCACCCATGGGATAATCAATAAACGGAGTGATGGTACGCACATCGTCGGGGTAGCTGACTTTGTAGTTATGTCGCAAGACAACAGCTGTGCCATCATCCATACCGTATGCCACAATCCGTGTGTGAGGATTAGCGACTGCAAAACTGGTAATTTCTGCTCCCAAGGGCAGCTCAGCCTCTACGGTTTCGATGGTGCTGCCATTCTCGGTATTAAAGAAGGTGGCTGTGCCCATGTTATCAAAACGGACCGCGATTTCGGTCTGCTCTTCCATCGCCAGCAGCAGTGTCTGGCTGCCCGCTTGCGCGGGTGTTTTATAGCGAGCTTCAACGTCCAGTTCGCCAGATAGAAAAAGAGGGAAAACGACATAAACCAGATAGATGAAAATCAGGGCCACCGCCGCAATGACCCCAAGGCCACCAACGCCGATGAAATACTTGGCCAGTCGGTCTTTAATCCGGCGCCGCTGGCGGTGACGTTGGCTAGCAGGAGAATCGATCGGTGGTAGGGATGTGGCCATAGAAATCAGGTATCCTCAATAGATGCGACGCATCTTACTTTGCAATTGTGACAGATTTGTTACATCTCATGGGTGCGACAGACTATTGTTATAATTGGTTGATAATTATAAATAAACCAGTTCTATTTCACATCCTTCTCATCACCTTGTTAATATTGCCGCAACAGAAATGAGTCTACAATAACTTGATTAACAAAGAGTTAGCTTAACTGCTTAAGGTAGGTTTGAATAATGAACTTGAGATATGGCCATGCAATAACAATGGTAATAATGAGTCTCCTGTATGTGTCAGAGACACAGGCAGCCAATCACATACGCTATGTTAACGATCATCTGATTATTACACTCAGGGCCGGGCAGGGTGATGAATATCGTATTTTGAAATCTTTGCCGTCTGGAACGAGGCTAGAATTACTCGAAGAGATCGAAGGCAGTGACTTTGCTAAAGTTAGAACAGATGATGGGACCGAAGGCTGGGTCAGGAACTGGTATCTACGCGATACCCCCACTGCAAAATTGTTGCTGGAAGATGCCACCAGAAAGGCGGCGAAATTAGCAGCAGAAAACAAAAAATTACTTGCCAACAATAAAGCATTACAACAAAGCAAAACCACATTGGAAAAACAGCTGCGAGAGTTGAGTGGCAAGCATGAACGGTTACGTGATGAGAGTGAAAAGCTGAAAGAGGTTGCCAGCCGTCCGATTGAGCTGCAAAGTGAGAACAAACGCTTGACGGCCGAGGCCGCGAAGTTCGAGGAAGAAAACACACGTCTGAGTAGCGAAAATAATGGCCTGCGTAAAAGCAGTGTGCAAAAGTGGTTTATGGCCGGGTCAGCAGTGTTGGTTGTCGGTATATTGCTAGGATTGATTTTGCCAAAATTAAGAAGGCAGCGCAGTTCTGGCGATTGGTGAACAAAGCCATATTTGTTTGAAAAAATCCAGAGTTAGTCACACCTGATAAAAGAACGACAAGGATACTTTCAGTATGGCGGGAACCAGCCTGTTAGCGCTTTTAGATGATATTGCCACTGTACTGGATGATATTGCTGTCATGACCAAAGTGGCGGCCAAAAAGACCGCTGGGGTGCTCGGAGATGATCTTGCCCTTAATGCAGAGCAAGTCTCAGGCGTTAGAGCTGCCAGAGAATTACCCGTCGTATGGGCCGTTGCCAAAGGCTCAGTAAAAAACAAACTCATTCTTGTTCCGGCCTCGTTGATGTTAAGTGCATTTGCGCCTTGGCTAATTACGCCTCTCTTGATGATTGGTGGTGCCTTCTTGTGTTTTGAGGGGTTTGAAAAAATAGCTCACAAGCTATTGTACAAAAAAGAAGAGGATAAGGTTCGTCATTCCGAAACTGTCGCCGCACTTAATGATACCGGCGTCGATATCGTTGAATTTGAGAAGGCAAAGATCAAAGGTGCGATTAAGACAGATTTTATCCTCTCGGCAGAGATCATCGTTATCGCCCTTGGAACGGTTAAAGACGCTGAATTTATAACTCAAGTGGCTGTTGTGGTAAGTATCGCAGCATTAATGACCATAGGTGTTTACACGTTGGTTGCAGGCATCGTAAAGCTTGATGATGCCGGCATGTTGCTTTTAAAGAATAAAGCAAAAAACCTAATGGGCAAGCTAAAGCGATCTATTGGAAAAGCCATCTTGTACACTGCGCCCTACCTTATGAAACTGCTATCAATCGTTGGCACCATCGCCATGTTTATTGTCGGCGGCGGAATATTAGTTCATGGTCTTCCTAATTCTCATGATCTTCTCCATCACAGCAGTGAGTTTATGCACGCTTTACCGATTGCCGGTAATTTACTCGCTGCAATCACACCATTATTAATCAATACCCTTGTCGGCATTTTACTTGGTGGTGTCATTCTTGGACTCGTAAGCTTGGGTCGCCGATGTTTCCTGCGCACTAGTACCGCCGAATGAAGGGATGAGGCTGTTTATTGGCATTTAAAGAAAAACACCTATTTGCGATGATCACTCAAAAGTTCTCATTAAGGAGCTGTTATTGGGTTAATCTGTAAACTGTAATTCAGCCAACTTTGAGTAAAGACCTCCTTGTTTGATCAGCTCGTCGTGGGTGCCTGTTGCCACGATGTGACCGGCATCCATGACGACGATTCGATCTGCTTGCATAACGGTAGCAAGGCGGTGTGCAATTACCAGTGTTGTTCGTTCGGCCATTAAGCGCATGAGTGCTTGTTGGACTAAGCGTTCGCTTTCCGCATCCAGTGCGCTTGTCGCTTCATCCAGAAGCAAGAGCGGCGAATCCTTGAGAATGGCGCGGGCAATGGCAATGCGTTGTCGCTCGCCACCCGATAATCGAATGCCTTGTTCGCCAAGGAAGGTGTGATAGCCGTCTGGAAGACGTGATAAAAAACCATCGGCGGCGGCAAGGCGTGCAGCCTCGAAGACTTCTTCGTCCGTGGCTTCGGGACGGCCGTAGCGAATGTTCTCCAGGGCATCCGCTGCGAAGACTACTGTATCTTGTGGCACCAGACCGATGTTTTGGCGTAAGGCTTTAGGGTCAAGCTGATTAATGGCGATGCCATCGAGCTGGATGCAACCCTGTTGCGGATCATAAAAGCGCAGTAGCAACTGAAAGACAGTGCTTTTACCCGCGCCTGATGGCCCAACCAACGCAATGCTTTGTCCTGGTTCGATATCAAGGCTGAAGGAATTAAGCGCTGGCTGTTCCGGCCGTGAAGGATAATAAAATGTGATGTTTTCAAGATGCACGGCGCCCTGGACGGGATGTGTTAAGGCAATCGGCGAAGTTGGCGTGACGATCGCGGACTCTAGCATCAACAGTTCCATCAGCCGTTCCGTAGCGCCGGCGGCACGTTGAAGTTCACCCCATACTTCGCTCAATACACCGGTCGCGCCGGCAACTAGTATGGTATACAGCACGAATTGACTCAGCTCGCCAGGCGTCATTGTGTTGTTCATCACCGCCTGTGCACCAACCCGTAACAGTGTCACGGCCGCGCCAAAGACCAGTAGGATGACGAGTGCGCTGAGTGCTGAACGGACCCGTAAACGGTGCAGCGCAGTATTAAATGATGTTTCTACAGCATTGCCGAATTTTTCACTGGCGTGTGACTCGAAGGTGAATGCCTGGATGGTCTGCACGGCGTTGAGGGTTTCACCGGCGAAGGCACTGGTGTCCGCAACACGATCCTGGCTGGCGCGGGACAGCCTGCGGACGCGACGCCCGAAGATGATTATCGGCAGCATGACGACGGGTACGATAATGATTATGAGGCCGCTAAGCTTGGGGCTGGTCACGATCAGCATCACCAAACCGCCAACAAACATGAAAATATTGCGTAATGCCATGGACACCGTGGTGCCTACCACCGTTTGAATTAGCGTCGTATCGGTGGTGAGTCGTGAGAGTACTTCGCCTGTGCGTGTGACCTCGAAGAAGGCTGGGTCCATTACGATGACATGTTTATAGACCGCTTGACGGATATCCGCTACAACGCGTTCACCCAGCCATGACACTAAATAGTGACGCGTGGCGGTTGCAAGCGCCAGAATGACTGCAACTGCCATTAAGGCAATAAAATAACGATCCACAGAGCTAGTACTTACCTCAGTGAAACCGACATCGATCATGAAGCGAACCGTAAACGGTACGGCGAGTGTGGCTGCAGCGGCCAGTGCCAGCGCCAAGAATGCCAACAACAGCACGCCAGTGTAAGGCTTCAGAAAAGGTACGAGTTGCCGCAATGGACGAAGCTTGGCGGGAAGAGGGATGTGATTAGGCTTGTGTGTGTCCACGTTATTGGTCTTTTTTTAGAAGGATTCTCGCAGACTAACCAAATTAATCCTTCAGATAAATGAATACTTCATAGGCAGTATTTGTATTCGAAGATGTTTTGCAGGTTACCACGCTGTGATAGCAGCCTAAGACCGGTCTATGGCTAATCTAGGGGGCGTTAATACTTGCTATTCTGTGGGATCGACACTTGCCATATTCAGTCTCACGCCCAATGGACCTTGCGGCACATATATTTCAATGGCTTCTCCGTTCCTATTAATTACAATCGGCACCATTGGACCGGTTGAATCATTGAAAATAGCGCTGCGTAGCTCACCCCAATTGTAAATTCGCTTGCCGTTATAACTCATGATTGTATCGCCATCACTTAAGCCAACCTGCTGCGCCGTCGAGCCCTCCATTATGCTGTCAATGTTGACGCGATTATTTTGGCCGGTAGCGTAAAGGTAACGATCATAGGCATTCGCATCGAGCTCATCACGAAAAGAAAAAGCCCTTGCCTCCAGCTCAGCGAGTGCTTCGAGATAACGTTCACTGTTAATCCAGCCTTCCCTAGTCGCCTGGTGCTGCAAGTTAAGTTTGTCGAGTTCGACCTGGTCGATGCGTTGTTTCATATCAACAGCTTGTGGGTAGGAAAAACCTGCTGAAACTAAAGTCTCGACTTCTATAGCTCGGTTACGTTTGGCTGATGCCGTAGATTCGGGGTTGTCACTCGCAGTGGTTTTGGCAGAATTTGTCAGGTTTTTCGCTAAGTGCTGGACGTCAGCTTGCAATGCATGTACTTGTTCTTCAAGGCGTTGGCGTTGATCAATTTCCAATCGAAGCAAGGCAGCCAAGGCATCATGTGAACGGTCTATGTTTTTTTGTTTTGCGTTGTCAACATTTGTTGCTGCCATATCTAATATTAAGTGTTGCTCACCTAGTGTGAGCGTTTCAGTAGTCTGGGGGAATAAGCTAGAGTTTGTGTTCGTCGTGTAAGCGCCAACTGCAAAGCCAATGGCAAGTGTCAATGCAGGTAAGACTATTTTTCCCATTCTACTACTCCTTACATATGCCCACCAAATTAGCAGGATTGTCGATATTTTGAATTTGACAGTCTCACTGGCTTTGTTGTTCCTTGGAGCAGTGTTCTATTTTAAAGCTATAAGCATGTGCTTTACGAATTGCCACCCTTGCTAGCAAGAGACTCATTTATAAGCCCCAAAGCACGCGGCAAATCCTCGCCCATAGCGATTGCCCCCGCCTTTGTGATGATGTCGTTATGCGTTACAGACACGTGTCCCCCCACAAACACAGGCACGTCCAGCTGATCGGTTAAGGTGGCCAAGGCCTCACGGCACTGCTCGATGTTGTCCGGGTAACTGCCCGCCAATACCACCGCCTCTGCGTCTGCCCGTTCAATCACCGCGACAAGTTCAGCCAGTGGCAGGTTTGCGCCAAGAATAAGCGTCTTAAAGCCCTGCGCTTGTGCGGACAAGGCAAACATGATGATGCCAAGTTCGTGATATTCCCCCGGGATACACGCGAGCACGAGCGGTTTGCCCAATATGGATTTGGCGCCGTGATGCAGGCGCGCGCCCAATCGGTTGCGAATACAGAAGGTAAAAAAATGTTCTTCAGCAATGCTGCCCTCGCCGTCCTGCCAGCGCCGGCCAAGTTCTTCAAGGGTGGGTACAACCAGCCGCCGCATCACCACATCCACGGGGTATAAGGACAAGGCCTCGTTAAGACTCTCATCAATCGCTGGCTCATCAAAACGGCGAATTGAGGCCAATAAATTCTGCAACTGTTGATGCCAGATGTTGGGTGTCTGCGCCGCGCTGCCTTTGCGCTGCTCACGCCGCTGTTTAAGCACCGCTTTGGCCCGGCTGATCGGCACGCCCTGATCAAGAATCCCCACCACCTCATTGATCATATCAACGTCATCATGGGAATACAGCCGATGGCCTGAGTCGGTGCGCTGGGGAGTCAGCAAGTCGTAGCGCCGCTCCCAGGCACGCAGCGTGCCTATATTCACGCCCGTTAACTTGGCAATCACCCGAATCGGTAACAAACTCGCGGCCTGATTCTGATTGTCATTTTGCTCTGTCTTCATCGCACACCTTGCTTTCTTCTGCATCGCTATAGCTATATAAGAACAACCTTAGACGCTTTAGCCATTCCTGTACACAGTCTGTACAAGAGGCCGCCAGGTTGTGATCCCAAGTATCCCAGATATAACACGTTGCGCACCCCCACCTTAACATCAAATAACATGAACAAAAAATATACAATATTTATGTGAAAATTAATAACTGACTGTTATTTATTGTAATATATCTAATTCTAATATCGAAATACCTCCTTGACTTCCCATACAAAACCTCTACAATCATTCTCAAGGCAAAGCAGATGAGCCGATAATTAAACTCCGAACCAAGAGGATAAGATCATGAACAATACTGAAGCGAAAAATATAAGTACTGGCGAAAGAGTCATCCGCATGGCGGTCACAGCAGGTTTGATTGGCTCTGTGCTTACTCACAGCGGCGATCTGGGGTATCTGACCCTTTTGCCTCTGATGAGCGTCTATACCGGCTTGACCGCCTTCATTGGCTGGGATCCCGTGGTGGCCGCGGCACAAACGCTGAAGCAGTCCAGTGCTGCGCAGTCCGTGAGCCGTCATCAAATTGCCTCTGCTCACTAAAGGTCGAGGTGAAGGGTGGGCGCTGTCAGTCTGACCACTTAACTTAAGCGTTTGATGAATAATTTTTCATATATCCAGGAGGATAAAACCATGTACAACAATATCAGCATCTCAGACAGAGTTTTCAGAATGGCCGTGTGTTATGGACTGATCTTCTTCGTAGTCAGTGGCAGTGGTCCGATAGGCGCCTTGGCCTATTTGCCGCTGATCTCGATCTATCTGGGTATCACCTCGTTAATCGGTTGGGATCCACTGAGTGCGGTGGTTAGCAAAGTCGAGAGAAAATCAGACCGGCAGACCCGCAATACCCGTGGTGGAAATTGGGTGACTCAGTAATTTAAGAACCTCATGTGGTTTGGGGGGAGACGGTGCGCAGTCGGAGGAGGATATAGTTGCTGCGCATCGTTTCTTTATTATTTAAACTAGAGTTAGAGTAAACGCCCCCTCATTTGAACCAAGCGTATCAGTTCTAAGTGGGTCGCTCTCACTAATACTCCTTAGTATTATGCTGTGTTAGCTGGCTCATACTCAAATAATCTGTTTGCGCCCCAGTTCGGAGGTTCGAATATTTCGTCTTTACGGTCCCACCACTGGCGAACACTAACATGCTTTAAAATATGCTCAAGACCTTTTTCGAATTTGCCCGGCGGTGACGTAATTTCCTCGTCGCCATGGTGAGTGACAACACAATTCGCAAACCGCAGTGCTGTTTAGGCCGCTCAGTAACAGCACAAGCCCATAACTGACCATAGTGATTGAACCCAGCGATGTAGTGTTTGATGTGTTTGTTGCCAGGCTTCTTTCATCCCCCAAGATAACTTCAGTTGATTGAACATCGATTCAATCGACCAACGCTCGCCGTAGATTTCTATTTATCGACTAATACGCGAATTTTTACCCCTTCGAATAGCTGATAAACTCAACGTATCAAGGTGTTAGCAGCGACTAGTTTACCCGTGTTACCGGCGCTAAGTATCGACCTGGAAAGGATCGGTAGCGCAATAGACGCCTTATCCTAACGTTTAACAGCTATGGCTACGCTCACCCAGCACTGCCCGCGAACAAACTACGCAAGATTGAGTTTGTTTGCATGCTGATGGTGTATCTGACTCCCCGGTGCTTTTAGGGACGCTCTTAACGTCAACGTATCATCGATGACCAAGTGCACAACATCAGGTTTAACCGCTGTCAGAATTAAGCGTGCAAAACTGCCTTGCTAACGCAAGCCAGGACCAATGTCCTTGCTGAAGCCATTTGTAATAACTCGTCCAGTGATTGCGAATATTATCCATCAAATAGGAGTTTGTTACAAAGCCGGATGGTGCCAACATAGCCCCAATCAATAGCGCTATAAAGGTGGCGATTGATCTTGGCGGTAGCGCGTTACCTAATATTGTTATCCAATAACACAGTTCGCGAGGGATACTGGCATATCCTTTTGCGTCCATTGCGGCCTCCAGAAGTTTGACTTTTCTTCTTAAGTCCGCGCCTTGAATAGCTTTTCAAAAAAAAAGCTATTCAAGGCGCGGCAACGTAATTTTCGCCGCTATGCCAAGTTTTTAGGTAGAGTATGTTTATATAATTTTCCCTGAGACTCTAAACTCTAGTTTAGTAATTAAAATAATCTAAAATATTTCGTTAGTTATCTCATACCAATCTACACTCTTATCGTCATAAATTTTGATATTTACGGTAATCTAAAACTGATCGATGATAGGAAAGATATATCAGTTTAGTGTTTTGTTAAATCTGGGGTAGTATGGATTCACGCTGGCATAGAGGTTTAATATACAACATATGCGTAGTGCCTATAACCCGTTCTTCAAAACCAGCTTCGCAATAACATAAATAGAATTTCCACATTCGTATAAAGCTCTCTGAATAACCAAATTCTCGAATAGTCTCGATGTTGCTGAAGAAACGATCACGCCAACGACGTAATGTTGTTGCATAGTGAGGGCCGATATCTTCCATATGAAATAAACGCATATCGGTTTTTCGTGTTGCGGAGTCTGACATTGCCGTGATGGATGGAAGAAATCCACCTGGGAAAATATATTTTTGAATGAAATCAACTGAGCGCTTGGCTATTTTATAGCGCTGGTCAGCGATTGTAATCGCCTGAAGTAACATGGCGCCAGTAGGTTTTAGCAGGAGGCTGCATTTTTCGAAAAAGGTATCCATGTATTTATGCCCAACTGCTTCAATCATTTCAATCGAGACCAATTTATCGTATTCACCATCAAGATCACGATAATCTTTGAATAACAGCGTAATACGGTCTTCCAGGTTTTCTTCTTGTATTCGCTGCTGGGTGTAATCATACTGCTCGCGCGAAATAGTGGTCGTGGTTATGTGACACCCGTAGTGCTTAGCGGCATGAATCGCAAACCCCCCCCAACCAGTGCCGATTTCAATTACATGATCATAGGGTTTGAGATCAAGTTTTTTGCAAATGCGGTCAATTTTGGCGATCGAGGCCTCATACATCGAGGCATCGGGATATTCAAAAATGCCGCAGGAATACATCATGGTTTCGTCAAGAAATTGCGAGAACATCTCGTTGCCAAGATCGTAGTGCGCGGAGATATTTTTCTTGCTGCCCTGGAGACTATTGCGTCTGAGCGTATGTATAATTTTGTTCAACGGCTGAGTCATGCGGGCCAAGCCGCTATCCATGCGATCAAGTACATGCCGGTTGCGAATGAACAGGCGAATCAGGGCAGTCAAGTCATCACAGGCCCAATATTTTTGCATGTACGATTCGCCTGAACCGATGCCGCCACCGAAACAAATATTTCCCCAAAAACGAGCATCATTTACCCATACCTGAACACGGCAATTGAAATCATCATCCTCCTGACCCAGATGATATACCTGATCATTCTCGATAATGGTCAACTGTCCATACTCAATCTTGCCAAAGATCGACAACAATATTTTTTTGGCCAGTTGATCTGTCCAGATATTCTGTTGTTGTTTAATAGCATTGATTGTAATCGTGTTATTTTTCATGGAATGTCACCTCAGATGGTGCCTCTGGTTTGTTCGAATGTTGAAAGAAAGGTGTTTTTTTTAGCCACAACCTCAAGGCTTCAAAATAAATCGCCAGCATGACCTTGCTTGTGATAAGCGGGAACCGTAAAAGTACTTCTGCTAGGGACTTTCCTGATATTTTTTTACGCTTTAACGCCAGCGTGGCATCAAAAACTTTTTCATCCTGCTTGAAGTTTTCGATATGAACAGCCAGCTTTTTATTCGGCTTGGTTAAGTGCCAGTGATACTGCATATC
>CALZIQ010000060.1 GCA_945787735.1 uncultured Chromatiaceae bacterium
CTGCCCTCTGGATGGAACACAATTGTTGCAAGCGGAGCGGCAGTTTGTCTGTGCCAATGGCCACAGTTTTGATTTGGCGCGGCAAGGCTATTTGAATCTGTTGCCAGTACAGCATAAAAAATCAAAATCACCCGGTGACAGCAAAGCGATGATTGAGGCGCGACGCCGTTTTCTCGATACAGGCATTTATCAGCCGATTGCGCATCGATTGATACAAGTTATCGATCAGTATTTACCGGATTCCGGCGCATTTTGCCTGCTGGATGCAGGCTGTGGTGAAGGTTATTATCTTGACAATGTCTGCAGCTTTTTGGCCGAATCAGGGTTAGAGGCGAGTCTGATAGGTCTGGATATTTCCAAAGAGGCGATTGTATCGGCGACCAAACGCAATCAACAGGTCACCTGGTTGGTGGCAAGCAACAAACAGCCGCCGCTGTTGCCGGATTCAGTTGATCTTATTCTCTGCATGTTTGGGTTTCCTGTGTATGAATCGTTTGCCCAGGTGTTGAAACCTGGTGGCAAGATCGTATTGGTCGAAGCGGCGCCTAAGCATCTGATTGAGTTGCGTCAGGTTGTCTACGACGAAGTCAAACAGCGAGGACTGCCCTCATTGCAAGCGGCAGAGCAAAGCGGATTTACTTTGATACACCAGGAAAATTTATGCTTTTCTACAGATGAACTGCAACAGGCACAAATCGCCGATCTTTTGCAGATGACGCCCCATCTTTATCGCGCCAATCAGCAGGGTAAAGCGCGCGCGACAGAACTGAAATCAATCGTTTTGACGGTGGATGTTAGCTTCAGGCTGCTGCAAATACATTGATCTGGCCGCAGCGTTCTAGGCTTGATGCGGCCCGGATTTTTGCCCGAACTGGTATAATTAGCCGATATTTTTTGCCGAGAACACAAGAGAATTCCAATGAGTACAGAAAAGAGCCCGCTGGTTGGCATCATCATGGGGTCGACCTCGGACTGGGAGACCATGGAACATGCGGCGCAAGCCCTGATTCAGCTGGGTGTGCCCCATGAAGTCGAGGTGGTCTCTGCCCACCGCACGCCAGATAAGTTGTTTCAATATGCTGAGACGGCAGAGTCACGCGGCATTGAGGTGATCATTGCTGGGGCCGGCGGTGCAGCCCATCTGCCCGGTATGGTGGCGGCGAAGACCGTGGTGCCGGTGTTGGGAGTGCCGGTGCAGTCAAAGGCGCTGAATGGCATGGACTCACTCTTGTCGATTGCGCAAATGCCTGCTGGTATTCCCGTCGGAACCTTGGCCATCGGGAAGGCTGGTGCGGCCAACGCGGGGCTGTTGGCTGCAGCGATGTTAGGAAATAAGTATCCAGAGTATCGTGAGGCGTTGCATAAGTTTCGCCATGCACAGACCAGCAAGGTGTTGGCCAATGCAGACCCGCGGGAGCAGGGTTAATGGTGGTTGGTGTTCTTGGAGGTGGTCAACTGGCGCGCATGCTGGCCTTGGATGGTTATCCGCTGGGTTTGGAGTTTGTCGTGCTTGATCCCGCTGAGGGTGTTTGCTCTGCCTCAGTGTCTGACCAGCTTCAGGGCGATTATGACGACGAAATGCTGTTGGCTGAGCTGGCCAACAAAGCCGATGTCGTCACCTATGAATTTGAAAACGTCCCGGCGGCAGCGGTTGAATTTTTAAGCGGCAAGGTGCCAGTCTATCCGCCGCCGCAGGCATTGGCGACGGCGCAGGATCGCTTGAATGAAAAGACCATGTTCCGCGAACTGGATATCGCTACGCCTCAATTTGCAGCAGTGAACAGTTTGGCCGAGCTGGAACAGGCTATGGATCAGGTTGGCTGGCCTGCAGTGATTAAGACCCGCACCCAAGGCTATGACGGCAAGGGACAGGCGGTGTTGCGTCAAGTCGAAGATCTTGCCCCGGCCTGGGAGTCATTCGGTGGTGTGCCCGCCATCGTTGAGGCATTTGTGCCATTTGAACGAGAGGTTTCCATCATTGCCGTGCGCAGTCGCAGTGGTGAAATGGTCTGTTATCCCCTGACTGAAAATACACATCGCGAAGGTATTCTGCGCCTTTCCATTGCCCGTCCGGGTGATGCCATGCAGGCACTGGCAGAAGAATACGCCCAACGTCTGCTGAGTAAACTGGATTATGTCGGTGTGCTGGCGTTGGAGTTGTTTCAGGCTGGCGATGAGTTGTTGGCCAACGAATTTGCACCGCGGGTGCACAACACAGGGCATTGGACACAAGATGGCGCCGAGACCAGTCAGTTCGAAAATCATCTGCGCGCAGTGCTGGGTCTGCCGCTTGGTGCGACCGATACAATTGGTTATACCGCGATGGTCAATCTGATTGGTGACTTTCCTGCGGTGGATGATGTACTGGTCAATACGCACTCTCATCTGCATCTTTATGGCAAAGAACCGCGAGCAGGGCGGAAGGTCGGTCATATCAATTTGCGGGCGCAAAGCCGCAATGCGCTGGAAGCAGAATTAAAGCTTATCTTAGCCCTCGCGGATGAATAATCCTGCCCGACATCGCCCTTTACAGCGATAGAGGATTTTTTTAAGCCGCCAGAGAGTCTAATCTTATGGGTAGCAGACTCATACGGTGACTCATGGAAACCCATAACTTTTTTCTGCACTTACTGCTTATCTTATTGACGGCACGCGTCTTCGCCGAGCTTGCGCGGCGCTTAAATTCGCCAACGGTCATCGGCGAGCTGCTGGCCGGTGTGGTGCTTGGCCCGAGTCTGCTGGGCTGGGTTGAACCGCAGCAGGCGATAAGGTTGCTTGCCGAGATTGGCATCATTCTGCTGTTGTTCGAAGTAGGCTTAAGCACCGATGTGCGTCGTTTGGTGAATAGCGGCAAAAAATCGATGGTCGTGGCCTTGTCCGGGTTTATATTGCCGCTGTTGTTCGGTTTTTTGCTGGGATTCGTTGTTTTCGATTTGTCGCCGCTAGTGGCGCTTTTTATCGGTGGCACACTCACTGCCACCAGTATCGGTATTACGGTGCGAGTATTGTCTGATCTCAACCGGCAACAATCGCCGGAAGGACAAATAGTGCTCGGCGCCGCGGTGCTTGATGATGTGCTGGGCGTGATTCTGCTGGCGCTGCTGTATGAGTTTTCTGTCGGCGGTGGGGTCAGTCTGGTAAATGTGGGTAAGGTGCTGGTGTTTGTCGCGGCCTTTTTTGTGATGGCACCGATCGCCGCCAAATTGATTTCGCTGCTGATTCGCCATTTTGATGGTGTCAGTGGCATGCCTGGGTTGATTCCGACAACTATCGTTTCACTGGTATTGTTTTTTGCTTGGCTGGCTCATGTGATTGGTGCGCCTGAATTATTAGGGGGATTTGCGGCTGGCTTGGCGCTGTCACGCCGTTTCTTTTTGCCTTTTGGTCTTGCTCTGCGCACGGATGAAAAGTTTGCCAATAAGATCGAAGAACAGATGAAACCGATCATCCAATTATTTACGCCGATCTTCTTTGTCATGGTGGGGTTGTCGCTAAGCTTGCAGGAAATTGACTGGGGCTCGCCGTTCATCTGGAGTTTTTCCATCTTGATGTTGTTGGCAGCTAGCATTGGCAAGATGGTTGGGCCTTTTTTCATTAAGGAACCCTTGACGTTACGCTGGATGATAGGTATCGCTATGGTACCGCGCGGTGAAGTTGGACTGATTTTCGCCGAGCTTGGCCGCATCAGCGGTATATTTTCCAATGAGGTCTATGCTGGCATGGTGATTGTGATTGCCCTGACCACTCTATTGCCACCGCTGGTGATGAAAATGTCTTACAGCCTTTTTGGAAAACGCTTGCCTGGGTAAGTGAGTGATTAAAAGCTAATGCCTGTCCGGATCAGTTGCATGCGGGTTTTATCGATGCAGTGTTATGCTGGTTTGTTTTTGCGTTTTTTTGCCCGTGGATGAGCCTTGTCGTAGACACTGGCCAGATGCTGAAAATCTACATGGGTATAAATTTGGGTGGTGCTGATGTCTGAGTGGCCGAGCAGTTCCTGCACGGCGCGCAGGTCGCCGGAGGATTCCAGCATATGACTGGCAAATGAGTGTCGCAGCATGTGCGGATGCACGTGTTTATCCAGGCCTTGCTTGGTAGCCCATTGGCGCATGCGGCTTTGAATTGATCGTGGCGACAGACGGGTGCCATTTTTGCTGACAAACACAGCGTGTTCATCTTCCTTGGCGAGGGTGCAGCGTGCTTTTAGCCACTGGCGCAGTGCCTCCAGGGCAAACCGACCAATGGGTACGATCCGAGTTTTTTTGCCTTTGCCGGTGACGCGCACAGTTTGATCTGCGTGATCTATGTCGAGTAGGTTGAGGTGAGTCAGCTCGCTTAGACGTAGGCCGGAGGAATACATCAACTCCATGATGGCCCAGTCGCGCAGGTCGAGTGGGTCATCTGTTTTAATATCAAGCAGCTTGGCCATTTGGTCCACATCGAGCAGGTCTGGCAACGCGCGCTTTTGTTTCGGTGCGCTGACGCTGGTGGCCGGATTTATCTTGGCCATGCCTTCACGCAACAGGTAGTTGTAAAAAGAGCGTACGGCGGAGAGGGTGCGCTGCATGCTGCGACCGCCCAGGCCGTCGCGTCGCAGTCTGGCGGCAAAGTTGCGAATGTGGTGGTCGCGCAGCTCATCCCAGGTTTGTACTAGCTGTTGCTGACAAAAACGTTGCAGCTTGCCTAAGTCGCGCTGATAGTTGCTTAGGGTGTGAGGTGAAACGCGGCGTTCGTGCTTTAGATAGGCCAGGAAGTCAGC
The DNA here is from genome assembly GCA_945787735.1 of uncultured Chromatiaceae bacterium. Taxonomy (GTDB): domain Bacteria; phylum Pseudomonadota; class Gammaproteobacteria; order Tenderiales; family Tenderiaceae; genus Tenderia. The sequence goes on from CALZIQ010000060.1 coordinate 4,760, forward strand.
GATTGCCTGGCCGTTAGGTTTTATCTCTTCTGTATCATTCATTCGAGTCTTTATCAGCAACATAAGGGCTTATCGCGCGACTTAGAATGTCGCCTAGGTTGCTGAGAAAGAGAGTGCCGACGCTGGCGTGAAAACGCTGTTCATCATGGCTGCCGATAGCCAGCACGCCAATATAGTTGCAGTCGGTCGGCGCACACTTTTCGCCGCCGAGCGGGATCAGCGCAGTGGATTTGATCTGTTCGGCTTGCTCACCAAACATGTATTCAAGCTGTTCTAGTTTGAGTGCGCCGCATACTGGTTTTTCATGGCCAAGAATGCTTTTAAACGATTCAAGGCGTGGGTCGTCCATGGGCACAAAAATGGTTTGCACCAGATCGTTGTCCGAATCCAGGTTGGCCTTGGCTGGGTCGATGAAGAGCTTCACGGTGACTGCATCGGCCTCGAAGTCACCGCGCAGGTTGTCATCAAGGGCGATATACACTTCATTAAGCGTGCTTGCATCCATCAGGGTTAGGATCAGCCGGTGCATACGTTCATTAAGCTTGTCGTTGTCGCGTGCAATGTGCACAAGACTGTCAAGTTGGCCTTTCAGTTTTTTGTTTTGTTCGCGCAAGGTGCCGATCTGGCGCTCGATGAGCGAGATGGCACCGCTGACTTGGTGGCTGATGTTGAGTTCGGCCAGGATATCCGGATTGTGTTCGAAAAACTCCGGATTCTGATGCAGGTATTCGGCGATGGTTTCCTCGTCGATCATCGGGACCTCTTGGCTTTCGGAATTGTGTTTACTGCTCATATGTCTATCTTTCCTTCAAAAACATGTGTGGCGGGGCCAGTCATCCAGACAGGCTCACTGTCACCCAGCCAGCGTATCAACAATTGGCCGCCAGGCAAATCGACTTTTACCGTGTCAGCCAGTTCGCCCCAGTTGACACCAATGACCATCGCTGCACAGGCACCCGTACCGCAGGCCAGGGTTTCGCCGGCGCCGCGCTCAAACACACGCAGGCGGATGTGATCGGGCGCAAGGATTTGCATGAAACCCGCATTCACGCCCTGGGGGAAATTTGCATGTGTGCTGATGGCTGGGCCCAGTGTTTCCACTGGCGCCGTGTCGACATTGGCCACTCGGTATACGGCATGGGGATTGCCCATGGAGACGGCACCAATGCTGATCACTTCATCCAGTAGGCTGAGCATATATGATGATTCGGGACCTTCAGCCTTGAACGGCAGGTCGGCTGGGGCAAATCGTGGCGCACCCATATTGACAGTGACTTGGCTGTTTTCTTCAAGCCTTGGATAGATGATGCCGGTTTTGGTTTCAACGGCAATCTCGTCTTTGTCGCTGAGGCCCTGGTCACGCACAAAACGGGCAAAACAACGGGCGCCGTTGCCGCATTGTTCCACTTCGCCGCCGTCAGCATTGAAGATACGATAACCAAAGTCTGCAGCTTGGGTGAGCGCTTTTTCCACCAGAAGCAGTTGGTCACAACCGACACCGAAGTGGCGATCAGCGAGAAAACGAATTTGCTCGGGGCTGAAGTGAATCTGCTGGTTGATGGCATCGATGACGACAAAATCATTGCCAAGGCCCTGCATTTTACTGAATCTGATGGTCTGCATCGGCCAAGTTTAGCACGTTAGATTCTTATTCATTCGGGTGCGAATGGTGCGCTTGCAACGGTGCCTGCCTGGGCAGATCCTGTTGCAAAATATAGCTGGCAGGTTCGGGTTGAATGGTGGTGTGGCCAATATGAAAACGTGCATGCAGCAGTTGCTGCAGTTGTGCCAGCGTCTGCTGCCAGTGGTTGATGTCGTCGACCACGACATGGGCGGAGAGGGCGATGGTGCCTGATGAAACGGTCCAGATATGCAGGTCGTGCACCGAGTCTACCCCGTCTACCGCGGCCATGGCCCGGCCAACGTCGGGCAGTTCCAAATGTTGGGGTACACCCTCCATAATTACGTGGATGGCCTCACGGAGCAGACGCAGGCTGGACCAGAATATTAACGTACAAATGAGTAAGCTTAGGATTGGATCGATGCTGTACCAGTCTGTGAAATAGATCACGATGCCGGCAACCAGCGCGGCGGCCGATCCCAGCAGGTCTCCCATTACATGCAGCATGGCGGCGCGGGTATTAAGTGTTTGCTCGCCGCGATGCAACACCCAGGCAACGGCAAGATTGATGAGCAGGCCGATGAAGGCGATCACCATGACGGTGATGCTGTTCACCTCGCTGGGCTGTTGCAGTCGCTCAATGGCAGTTAACACAATGCCGACGACGATAATGATCATGAACAAGCTGTTGAAGATGGCTGCTAGCACCTCGGCTCGCACCAGACCATACGAGTGTAGGCTGGAGGGGGGGCGCTGTGCCAGCCAAGCGGCAAACGCAGCCAGTCCAAGTGCCGAGGCGTCGGTGAGCATGTGTCCCGCATCACCGAGCAGGGCCAGGGAGTTGGCCAGCCAGCCGCCGATTGCTTCGACCAAAGCAAAGCAGAAGGTGATGATGAGGGCCACAATTAGTGTGCGACCAGTGGAGTGGTGGTGATGTGCGCCCATAGGTTTTTTAGTCATCCATTGCGACTGATGATATGTGGTGCTACCCGTCGGCGCAAATCGTTTGTTTTGTTGTGATCTGCACGGCTTTCTGCCACTGTAGTAATGGTGTTATGAAATTATCTGCAGGGAGAATGTTATGGCGTTGACACAACAACAGCAGGCGAATCTGAAACATCAGCTGGAGGCCCGTTATGCAGTCCTGCAGGACGAGGTCAGGCAGGAGTTGCTGCAGTCGGATAACGAAACCTATATAGAATTGGCCGGGCAAGTGCATGATCATGGCGATGAATCCGTCGCCAATATGTTGGTGGATGTTGAGTTGGCGGTGATCGATCAGCATATTGCCATGCTGCGCGAGATTGAAACCGCGCTGCAGCGCCTGAATGCGGGCAGTTACGGTCTATGCACAAGCTGTGGCGAGGAGATTGCTGTGCAGCGGTTGGATACGCAGCCGGCGGCAAGCCGTTGCTTAAACTGCCAGAAGGAGTTGGAAGGCCCGGATACCCACGGCACGCCCAGGCTCTAAAAACAAAATGCCCACGGCAGAGCGTGGGCACAAAGTTTTGGGGATACCCAAGGAGAGGCTTTGTTCTCCCCTAGGGATAAATGTTAGAAATGAGGCTTGTCAGGCGCGGCATTGAAGCGCTCGATGCTTGAAACGATCTCGGCCTTGGCATCTTCTTTGTTACCCCAGCCTTCGATCTTGACCCATTTGCCTTTTTCCAGATCTTTATAGTGCTCGAAGAAGTGAGCGATCTGGTTCAGCAGGGACTCAGGCATATCGCCGACGTCCTGAATGTGGATATAACGGTCACTGAGTTTGTCCTGGGGCACGGCAAGTACCTTGGCATCTATCCCAGATTCGTCAGACATTTTCAGCACACCCACCGGGCGCACGCGGATGACGGAGCCACTGATCAAGGCGTGAGGGGTGATCACCAGCATATCAACAGGGTCGCCGTCTTCAGACAGAGTGTGGGGCACATAGCCGTAGTTACAGGGGTAAAACATGGCGGTGGCCATGAAACGATCAACAAACATGGCGCCGCTGTCCTTGTCGACTTCATATTTTACCGGGTCGCTATGTGCAGGGATTTCGATAATGACGTTGACGTTGTGTGGCACGTCTTTACCTGAATCGACTCTGTCCAGATTCATCTCATTTTCCTCAATTGGTCACAAAAGCCGCACATTATATCTGTTGAGTCGCCCTTGCGCTAATCTGAAGGCGTGCTATCTATATCTAAGGATAAAAATAATAAGACAGGCATGGGGCCAGTCTTGATTTGGAGGTGATATGTCGTTGGCGGAATTGTTGCCCCCCGTATTGGGTGGGGTTGGGTTGTGGGTTGCATACAAACTGTATCAAGATGTTTTGAAATGGCCCGAGGGAGAGGGCAAGGTTCGGGAGATCGGCAACGCCATCCACGAAGGGGCGATGGTGTTTCTCAAGCGCGAATACCGCATGTTGGCGATTTTTTCCGCGGTAGTTATCCTGTTTTTATTGTTTACCTTGGGTTTTGGCACTGCGTTTGCCTTTATCGTCGGCGCTCTGGCCTCGGCCAGTGCTGGGTTTATCGGCATGTATTCCGCCACCCAGGCCAACGTACGCACCACTACCGCAGCGCATGACAAGGGGGTGGCTGCTGCCTTGAGTGTGGCCTTTTCAGGTGGTTCGATCATGGGCCTGGCAGTGGCATCGATTGGTTTGATAGGACTTGGTTTTCTCTATCTCATCTTTGGTGGTGACCCCGAGACCACGCATATCATTCATGGTTTTGGAATGGGCGCTTCAAGCGTGGCACTGTTTTCGCGTGTTGGTGGTGGCATATTTACCAAGAGTGCCGATGTGGGCGCCGACCTGGTGGGTAAGATCGAGGCCGGCATTCCAGAAGATGATCCGCGTAATCCAGGTGTAATTGCCGATAATGTGGGCGACAATGTCGGTGATGTAGCGGGCATGGGGTCGGATATCTTTGAATCCTATTGCGGTTCAATGATAGCCACCATCGCTATTGCTTCGACGCTGAGTATTGATCTGGTGATGAAGCTGGGTGAGCGTGGAGACTTGATGTTTTTGCCCCTGGCGCTGGCGTCGGCGGGGCTGCTTTGTTCCATTGGTGGCATATACCTAGTGCGCGCATCATCCGATAAACCCGCTCAGACTGCTTTACGTATCGGCACCATGACGGCGGCGGCAGTATTCATCGTCGTGGCATTGGTGGTGGTAAAGATGTTGGGTGTTGATGTGAATGTTTGGGGGGCGGTGGTGATCGGCGCCCTCGGCGGCATGGTTATCGGCTTGGTGACAGAGCATTATACCGGGGGCAAACCGGTGCAGCATATCGCTCGTTCAGGTGAAACGGGTCCGGCCACGGTGATGATCACCGGCCTGGCAACAGGCATGCGTTCAACGCTGATACCTATTCTAACTATTTGCGTCATTATTTTCGTCTCGACCGAATTATGTGGTTTGTACGGTGTTGGTATTGCCGCAGTGGGCATGTTGGCCACCGTGGGCATCACCATGGCTATTGATGCCTACGGTCCGGTGGCGGATAACGCCGGTGGCATTGCCGAGATGAGTGGACTGGGTGTGGAAACACGCAAGATTACAGATAGTCTGGATGAGTTGGGTAATACAACGGCGGCTATTGGTAAGGGGTTTGCCATCGGCGCGGCAGCGTTGGCGGCGTTAGCGATCATCGCTGCCTTTGTGCAGGATGTTTCCAGTCGTTTGCCAGATTTTTCCCTTGAGCTGAGTCATCCGCGAGTGTTGATGGGCATGTTTCTCGGCGGTGTCTTTCCATTTCTGGTGTCAGCCTTAACAATGACCGCGGTGGGTGATGCCGCTTTTGACATGATTCGAGAGATTCGGCGTCAATTTCGGGAGATCCCTGGCTTGCTGGAAGGTACCGCTAAACCCGATAGCGCACGTTGTGTCGATATTGCAACACAAGCCGCGTTGAAAAAAATGGTGTTGCCTGGTGCCCTGGCGGTAGCCGCGCCCATCGTCGTCGGTTTTGCTTTCGGGCCTCAGGCGCTGGGTGGCATGTTAGGTGGTGCGCTGGTGAGTGGCGTGTTGTTGGCGCTTACCATGGCGAATGCTGGTGGTGCCTGGGACAATGCCAAGAAATATGTAGAGAAGGGCGAACTGGGTGGAAAAGGCTCGGATGTGCACAAGGCATGTGTGGTTGGGGATACCGTCGGTGATCCCTTTAAAGATACATCCGGTCCATCAATGAATATTCTGATTAATGTACTGGCAATCGTGAGTCTGGTGATTGCGCCTTTATTGGGTTGAGAACCTTGTCATGTAGGGACGTCTGTTGTCCATCCCTCTCCCGCGTTTGGGAGAGGGATGTGGGGCAGTTAGATTTTGAATCGTTTCTTTAATTTTTTGGCCACAGCAACATTCTTCATCCGTGCATAGTGCGGTAATCCATTTTTATAGGGTGGATAATCTTCACCCATGATCAGCGGTGCTAGGTATTCACGGCAACTGTCGGTAATGCCAAAACCATTTCGCGTTATAAAGCTTTTCGGCATCATCTTTTCCACGTTTGCTACATCGGCCAGCGCAGCTTCACCAATGGTCCAGCGATAGGGTTTGTTGGATTTGCGTATAATTGCCGGCATAACGGCATTTTTACCTTTAAGAGCCATCTCAACGGCAGCCTTGCCCAGTGCGTAGGCCTGCTCGACGTCAGTTTTTGATGCGATGTGGCGCGCGGAACGTTGCAGATAGTCCGCTACCGCCCAGTGAAACTTATAACCCAGCTCGTTTTTGATCATGTTGGCCAGCATCGGTGCAACGCCGCCCAGTTGGGCATGTCCAAACGCATCTTTGGTGCCTGAATCTGACAAAAATTTACCATTTTTATATTTCACACCCTCAGAAACAACGATGACGCAGTAATCGTATTTTTTGACGGTGCGATTAACCTGTTTCATGAATTTGTCCTGATCAAAGGCGATTTCTGGGAACAGAATAATGTGTGGAGCATCACCTTCTTGTTCTGCTGCAAGACCGGATGCCGCGGCAATCCAGCCTGCATGTCGCCCCATCACCTCCATGACAAAGATCTTAGTCGAAGTTTTTGCCATTGAAGCGACATCATAGGCCGCCTCTCTGGTTGAAACGGCAACATATTTCGCTACCGAGCCAAAGCCAGGGCAGTTATCAGTGATTGGTAGATCGTTATCAACTGTTTTGGGAATGCCAACGCAAGTGATGGGGTAACCCAGTTCATCGCCAATCTGCGAAACCTTATGTGCTGTATCTTGAGAATCACCACCACCGTTATAAAAGAAGTAACCGATGTCATGTGCCTTGAATACTTCGATCAGACGTTCATATTGGGCTCGGTTTTCTTCAATGCCTTTCAATTTATAACGACAAGACCCAAACGCACCCCCTGGTGTATGGCGTAATGCTGCAATAGTACGTGCAGTTTCTTTGCTGGTATCGATGAGTTCTTCGGTCAATGCGCCGATAATGCCGTTGCGTCCTGCGTATACCTTTCCTATCTTATCTTTGTGTTGACGTGCCGTTTCAATTACGCCGCATGCAGATGCATTGATAACTGCAGTGACACCTCCTGACTGTGCATAAAAGGCATTTTTTTTAGCCATGGTATTAACCTCGTGAGTTTAAGTTGTCGAGATAGATCGTGTGTGGATTAGATATCTTGAGTAAATGAACTAAAATAATTTTTATGAATTGATTGACCTTGTTGCTTCATGGATGTAGTTTTACCATATTCCAGACTATACTCATGCAAGTTTAAGATGAAGTTGTAAAAAGTTTTTTGGAATAAACTTAAAAGAAAAGTGAACAAGAGAGAACTGAATAAATGAGAATTGTGCTTCTGGGTGCTCCAGGTTCGGGTAAAGGTACGCAAGGAAAGCAGCTCTCTGAAAAGTATCATATCCCTCAGATATCCACGGGTGACCTCCTGCGTGCGGCTGTTGCTGCTGAAACACCTCTTGGTTTACAAGCCAAAGCGGCGATGGATTCCGGACATCTCGTTTCTGACGATATTGTACTTGGAATGATTGAAGAGCGCCTCGCCCAGCCTGATGCCAAAGATGGTTTCATATTAGATGGTTTTCCACGCAATATTCCCCAGGCCGAAGCCCTGGATGTATTGCTGACAAGAATTGGCAAACCATTGCAAGCATCATTGCTACTGGATGTTGACTTAGATCTGCTTATGCAGCGTCTTACCGGGCGCCGTACCTGTGAATCATGTGGACAAGTCTTCAATATCTATACTTCGCCGTCGAAGATTGATGGCCGTTGTGATAGCTGTGGAGGTAATCTGCGTCATCGTGCAGATGATCGCGAAGAGACGATTAGTAACCGCCTCAAGGTGTATGAAGCTCAAACCGCACCTCTGGTGGAATACTATCGGGGTCGTGAGAAGTTAAAGACAGTTGAAGCTATCGGTGAAATTGCCGATATATTCAACGGCATATGTAAACTCCTCGATGCAACACTTGAGGAAGAGCAGAAAAGAGCCAGGGAAGTGCCGTCGGAAGTCGAAGCGATTGCCGCGGCGGTAACGGAGAAATTGTCAGCAGCCAAAGGGGAAAAACCCATGAAGAAAGCAGTCAAGAAGAAGGCGGCGAAGAAGAAGGTCGCCAAGAAAAAGTTAGCCACTAAGAAGAAAGTGGCTAAGAAAAAAGTTGCCACTAAGAAAAAAGTGGCAAAGAAAAAGGTAGCTAAAAGAAAAGTTGCCAAGAAAAAAGTCGCCAAAAAGAAAGTGGCGAAGAAAAAAGTAGCTGCTAAGAAGAAGGCAGCGAAGAAAAAGGTCGCCAAGAAGAAGGCGGCTAAGAAAAAGGTTGCCAAGAGAAAGGTAGCCAAGAAAAAAGTCGCCAAAAAGAAGGTGGCTAAGAAAAAGGTCGCCAAGAGAAAGGCAGCCAAGAAAAAGGTCGCCAAAAAGAAGGCGGCTAAGAAAAAGGTTGCCAAGAGAAAGGTAGCCAAGAAAAAAGTCGCCAAGAAGAAGGTGGCCAAGAGAAAAGTTGCCAAGAAAAAGGCAGCGAAGAAAAAAGTCGCTAGAAAGAAAAGATAGTTGATTTAAAGCGATATAATGGAGCGGCATAGCAATATGCCGCTCCATTTTTGTTTTTAAGAGGGTAAAAATCGTGTCTTCAGGACTATTTCTCCCGCGTCGCATGCGCCGTATGCGCCGTGATGACTTCTCCCGCCGTTTGATGCGGGAAAACCATATCACTAGTGACGATTTGATCTATCCCATGTTCATCCTTGAAGGTGAAGGGCAGCGTGAGGCGGTGGTCTCCATGCCGGGTGTTGAGCGTGTCAGTGTCGATTTGCTGCTAAAAGAGGCTGAGCAGCTGGTCAATCTTGGTATTCCCGCGGTAGCGTTGTTTCCCGTTACAGCGGTGGAAAAAAAGAGCCTTGATGCCGCAGAGGCCTTTAATCCTGATGGTCTGGCTCAACGCGCCGTGCGGGCATTGAAAAAAGCGTTTCCCGAACTGGGGGTGATTACCGATGTCGCCCTCGATCCGTTCACCACGCATGGTCAGGATGGTCTGATTGACGACAATGGTTATGTTATGAACGACGAGACCGTCGAGGTGTTGGTGAATCAGGCATTATCACATGCCGAGGCCGGTGCCGATGTGGTGGCGCCGTCTGACATGATGGATGGCCGTATCGGCCAAATCCGTGATGCGCTAGAACAAAAAGGACACATCCATACCCGCATTCTGGCCTATTCGGCCAAATATGCCTCCAGTTATTATGGTCCCTTCCGCGATGCGGTGGGTTCAGCCGCTAATCTTGGGGCAGGCAATAAATACACCTATCAGATGGATCCGGCCAATTCAGATGAGGCAATTTATGAAGTCGCTTTGGATCTGGATGAAGGCGCCGACATGGTGATGGTTAAGCCCGGCATGCCTTATCTCGATATTGTACGTCGTGTGAAGAGTGAATTCGGCGTTCCTACTTATGCTTATCACGTCAGTGGTGAATACGCCATGCTCAAGGCCGCCAGCCAGAATGGTTGGTTGAATGAGCAGGCCGTGGTCATGGAGGCCATGCTTTGCTTCAAGCGCGCCGGTGCCGATGGCATTTTGACCTACTATGCCAAACAGATCGCCGAGTGGCTCAAGCAGGTTTGAGCATTTCTGAATAGAATCACCAAGCGGGCCTTGTGTCCGCTTTTTTGTGTGCTCCGTTATACTTCTTCAACTGACACAAGCGAGAGATACCGTGAATAAAGATCGTTATGCCGTCATGGGCAATCCCATTGGTCACAGTAAATCCCTCCAAATTCATAGCCAGTTTGCCCGGCAGACTGGTCAAAACCTGACCTATGAAGCCTTGCTGGTTGAGTTGGATAGTTTTGTTGCCGCGGTGGATAAGTTCCAGGCCGAAGGGGGCAAGGGAATCAATATCACCGTGCCATTCAAACAGCAGGCTTGGGCCTTGGTCGAAGACCGCAGTGAACGCGCTGAGTTAGCCGGTGCGGTCAACACCATTCTGTTTCGTGATGACGGTAGTCGTTATGCAGACACCACTGATGGTGTAGGTATGTTGCAAGATATTACGGTGAATCATCAAATTGAACTGAAAGGCAAGTGTGTTTTGGTTTTGGGGGCCGGTGGTGCCGTGCGTGGTGTGTTGCAGCCCTTGCTGGAGCAAAAACCACAGTTTGTCATCTTGGCGAACCGAACGGCTGATAAGGCGGTGGAGCTGGCCAAGCAATTTAATGATTTTGGTGACGTGTTCGGTTGCGGCTTTGATGTATTACCAGGGCAGCAGTTCGATGTGGTAATCAATGGAACAGCTGCCAGTCTGGAAGGCGAAGTGCCACCCTTGCCCGATGATCTGCTGGCAGATAATGCGTGTTGTTACGACATGATGTACAGCGCCGAGCCTACCGCGTTTCAACGTTGGGCAAACCAACATGGCGCGGCTAAATCACTCGATGGTTTGGGTATGTTGGTTGAGCAGGCAGCTGAATCCTTCAAGCTTTGGCGAGGTGTACGGCCGGAGACACAGCCGGTGATTGCAAAACTGCGCGCCGAGATGAATGCTTAAACGCGAGGCAGAGACACCCGCACCCTAGCGCCGTGGTTGATTTCACTCTTTATCTGCAACTGCCCGCCATGGGCTTCGGTAATCACCTTGCATAGATAAAGGCCTAGGCCGTAGCCCCCGGTCTCGCGCCGGCGCGCCGTATCGGTGCGGTAAAACGGCTCCGTCAGATGGGGTAAATGCTCTGCCTCAATACCGCGGCCGTGATCTTTGATGATGATTTTCACTGTTTTGTTATCTGTTTCCAGTGTCAGACTGGGGGGAGCTGTATCGTCAGGGCTGTGCTGCAGTGCATTAGCAATAATGTTTTTAAGCAGCAGTTTGATCCTGGCGCTGTCGAGATTCAGGCTGATGGGGGCAGTTGGCATGTTCAGTTCAATCAGTTCTCCGCCGAAGTGCTGATCAAGCAACTCGCGAATCAGTTGTTGAATCTCTACCGTAGATTTGTTCAGGATGTGATGGCGTGTACTGAGGCGTTCAGTTTCCAACAATTCTTCGATCAGGGCCTCCATCTCATCCAGGTCACGCTGAATTTCAGCCTGATGATGCTCATCATCCAGCATGGCGGCCGAAACCTTGGCGCGGGTCAGGGGTGAGCGTAATTCATGGCTGATGGCGAGTAGCAGCTGGCGCTTTGCTTCGAGCATCTGTTCGATATCATCGGCCATGGTGTTGATACTTTCACTCAGCTCGCCTAGTTCATCGCGACGCTGGATATCAAGCCGGTGACTCAGTTCACCTGAACCAATTCTTGCAACCCCGGTTTTGATTGTGTTGATTGGCGCAAACAGACGCCGCGTAGCATGATAGAGCAGCACCAGCACAAGCAATATCACTGCGAGTGGGATGAGCTTGTGCCAGCCACCCTTGTTGTGGCGCGGGACGGAGAAGGCCAGGCTGTAATGGTCGTTACGGCTGACCAGGTATTCGCGCTCATCAAGATAGCCGAAACCATATTCCACACCATCACGTTCTAATTGGCGGTGATAGTGGATGTCATCAAGCTTAAAAAAGGCAGTGTTTGTGCCCCACTCTTGATCGGCACTGAAATAATGAATATCCACATGAAGTTCTTTGCTTAATGCCTTAGCCCGGACGGGATCGGGTGGCGAGCCGAGATCCTGCTGGATGTAATCGAGGTACTGCATCAAGTGGGGGCGGATATTTTCCTGAAAATGGGTACGAAACCCCCAGGCGATGGTGCTTGCAACGCTGACGAGGATCAATGCTGTCATAACCACAAACAGTAGCATCAGGCGGCCTGAGAGCGTGTGACGTCGTTTTTTCCATCGATAGCTCATGAGGACTTGCCTACAAAACAATAACCCTGGCCGCGCACGGTGTTGATGAACGCTTCCGGTTTGAGTTTGGTACGAAGGCGGCTGACCAGAATATCAATGGCGCGTGAATAGATTTCGGTTTCGGTGCCGCGCAGATGATTCATGATTTCATCTCGGCTGAAGGTCTTGCCCGGATTTTTTACAAACAGGGTCAGCAGCTGGTATTCACCACTACTGAGATTCAGTGGCGCATCGTTAAGTGATACTTTGCGCAAATCTGTGTCAACACATAATGGGCCAAAACAAATTGGGTTGTGATTGCTTGCTGTATTACTGTTGAGTCGTTTTAAAACGGTATTAATGCGGGCCACCAGCTCGCGTGGTTCAAACGGCTTGGGCAGGTAGTCATCCGCACCAAGTTCAAGACCAATCACGCGATCCATCACCTCGCCGCGAGCCGTGAGCATAATGATTGGAATGCTGCTTTGCTTGCGAATGGCCTTACATACCTCAAAGCCGTCCATTTCTGGCAGCATCACATCCAGAATCACCAGATCAAAGCCGCCTTGAGCCAGTTTCGCCAAGCCGTCGCTGGGACGGATGGCACTCTCCAGCTTGAGTTCGTAGCGCTCAAAAAACTGCCGAAGTAGATCGGCTAGGCGCTCGTCGTCATCGATTAGGAGTATTCGTGGCATGGTGACTGTTACTTTATCTCTATTCCAGACTAACGACTACGCCCATCTTTCCTAATAAAAGATGGGCGGGTTAGGTTAATGACGCCAGTGGCCTCGATGTGCCTTATGCGCCTCTAACTTTTCGCGCAGCATGGCTTGTTGCTCGGGATTGAGGCTGTCATAAAATCCAGCCAGTGCGGTGATGACTTGCGGTGCCTTTTGGTTGATTGAGTCAGTGCGATCTTGCACCAGTGTTAGGGCGCGCGCTTGATCCAGTGTTGGTTGGTTAAGCAGTTCATTCACCTCCTCGTGCACGGTGTCACGCTCAGCCAGCATTGATTGGCGTACGTTCAGTAGTTCATTTTTGAGTGCTTCCAGCTTGCTGACCTGGGGCTCTGTCAGTTCCATTTTGCTGGTGATTTTCTCAACCATGTACTCAGCCCGATCTTCCGGGCTGCGGTGATGGCCGCAGGCGGCCAAGCCGCTGATCAGGGCAATTCCGCTGGCAATGGCAATCATAACTTTATTTCGTTTTTTCATAATGTTCTCCTTGTGGGTTGACTGTGATAACAGCGTAGTCCTTGCGAGCGGGTGATACCTTTCAAAGCGGTAACGAAATGTTTCACTTTGTAACAGCGACAAAAAGGATTGGCTGGCCCTGGCCAAGCGGCAGGGCTACACTATGGAACAGAATGGCAGCATTAATAAGTAGATAATCATGGCGCAAATAGGCAAAAAGAATCACTGTCGGGTGGTCAAAGAGGTGGATTTTGGTGTCTATCTCGATGGTGGTGAACACGGTGAAATATTATTGCCGCGACGTTACCTGCCGAAAAATTGGGCAATTGGCGAGACGATTGAAGTATTTATTTATCTCGATTCGGATGACAAGCTGATCGCCACCACTCAGCGTCCTCGCATTATGGTAGGGCAGTGTGCGCATCTTAGCGTTAAAGCGGTAAACGAAGTAGGCGCCTTTCTTGATTGGGGCCTTGCCAAAGATTTGCTGGTGCCGTTCAAGGAACAGGCTACAAAAATGCAAGAGGGCAGGTCCTATGTGGTTTGCGCCTATCTTGATCAAGAGAGTGAACGCATTGCTGCCAGTTCCAAGCTACACAAACATCTGCAAGAGCAGTCAGATGATTTTAAACCGCAGCAAGAGGTGAAACTGCTCATTTGTGGCCGCAGCGACATGGGCTACAAGGCTGTGATCAATAATACCCATCTTGGGCTGATCTTTAAGGACGATGCCTTCAAACCGCTCAAATACGGCCAGAAACTTACCGGCTACATCAAGTCGATTCGCGATGATGGCAAGATTGATCTCTGCTTGCAGCCAGTAGGCAAGGCTGGCAGAAGGCAGCTGACGGATCAGATTCTAGATTATTTGCAGGCGCACGGTGGTGCAACCACATTAACGGACAAAAGCCCACCTGAAGCGATTTATGAAGAATTCAATGTCAGCAAGGGCAGTTATAAAAAAGCGCTGGGGGCATTATATAAACAGCGCAAGATTCTGATTGAGAAGGATGAGATCAGGCTAGTCTAGATGCGCTTGTTTGTTTATTCCTTACTGCTTTCGATTGCCGTTACATCCGCTGCGAGTGAAAGTGAGGCGGTAGAGTGGCAGGAAATCAGAAACAGTCTGGGTATTCGTGTCTATAGTGCCACTGTTGAAAATACCTCGATCATCAAGGTGAAGGCGGTTGCCGAGATCGAAGTTGGCTTAGACAGGGTTCTTGCCATTATTGAAGATGAGCTAACCTATCCGGACTGGGTACCTTATCTTTCCCGCGCCAGCGTGTTGCAAACCATCTCGACCGATGAAAAGCTGATATACAATCATTTTGATGCGCCCTGGCCAGCTAGAGATAGGGAGTTTGTTTACCGCTTGCGGATCCAGCGAGACAAGGATGAGGTCTCATACATAATGCGTTCTGAAATCACATCTCTCATGCCTGAACAAAAACATGTAGTGAGGGCCTGGCTGATGGAAAGCCGATACAATCTAAGGGCGCTGGATGAAAAAAGGACACGGCTTGAGCTAGTATTTCATGCCGATCCGCGTGGCAGACTGCCACTATGGATTGTCAATATAGTGCATCGATCTTTTGCTTTTGATGCAATTCAGGCTTTGCGGACACAGTTGATGGGTGATGATTAACCGTCCAGGGCTTTTAGGCTTTCTTCTGCCCAAGCGATGGATTCTAGATATAGCTGAGTGATATCTATATCGCTTCCTTCTGGAAGATTGAATTGACCCCAGTTGCCTTTTTCATGATTTTTTACCAGTTTCAGGATCATGCCGGTGTCACCTTCGTGGTTGAGCAGTGCGGCAGTCAATTCGTCACTTAAAGGCAATTCTTTCAAAATCTCTTCCATCGGGATATCGAGCAATGATTCAAGCATGGAGAATAGCCCAGCGGTAAATGCAATGTCAGGGGCAGAAAGCTTCAGTTTTTCGCTTAATAATTCTGCCAGTTTGGCTCGGATCAACGATAGCAGGACCAGCTCGCTCGGTTTGTCATCGAAATTGGCTAGCGCTATCAGGGAGACCAAGTGCTTGAGTTGCTTTAGACCGATAAACTGGATTGCAGTCCGTATTGATTCCACTTTTCTTGGCAGGCTGTAAAGCGATGAATTGATGGTGCGCAGCACGCGATACGATATGGAAAGGTCTTTACTGATAACGTCCTCGATGGCGTCAAATTCAACATCATCGTCTTGCAGTATGCCAAGCAGATTGAGAATCATCAGGCGGTTGGCAGGTGGGCGTTTGCCACTGATAACGTGAGGTTGTGCGACAAAATAACCCTGGAAATAGTCAAAGCCAAGTGATCGACACAGCTGGTATTGCTCAATGGTTTCAACTTTCTCAGCCAGTAGCTTTCGGCCGTTTCCCTTGACCAGTTCAACTTGCTCCTTTATTTGATGGGCCGTCAGGTTCAGGATGTCGATCTTGATAATGTGAGCAAGATCAATTAAGGATTGTAAAGGCTTGTCATATGTAAAGTCATCCAATGCGATATAAAACCCTTCTTCGATCAGGTTTTTAATTGCATTCAAAACGGTGGGGGTTGGTGGAATGTCCTCCAGCACCTCCAGCACCACATGTTCCTTGGGCAGTTGGTGTGTGTCATCGTGAACCAAAATGTCATGTGGCAGGTTGATGAATGCGCGTTTGTCCCCCACAACTTTATCAAGGCCCAGATGAAGGAAAGTGTTGATGATGACCTGTGATGTGGCGCTGTTACCATCTAGGATATTTGCGGAC
>CALZIQ010000061.1 GCA_945787735.1 uncultured Chromatiaceae bacterium
CACAGGCATGCCTTGCATCAGGCTCTCTGCCCCACCGATATGATCATTATCGGCATGACTCACTATCAGCGTATCAACCCGGTCATGGCCACGACTAACCAGGTATGGCAACACCACTGCTTCTCCGGCATTAAAACTGTCACTGAACTTTGGACCGGTATCGAAGACCAGCGTCTTATGCTGAGTCTCAACCACCGCAGCCAACCCCTGCCCCACATCAAGCAAGGTGAACTGAGCCTCTCCCTGTTGCGGCCTGGCATGGGGCAGGCAAAAGGCACATAGCAGCCAAACACCTCCAAGCCAGCGCCCAGGCCAACCACGCGGCGCCAACAACCATAGAATTCCGATACAGGCAGGAATGATCACCCACTCACTAATTATTGCTTGATAAATCTGAGCCAAAGGTAACGCGGCAAACCATTTAAGCAGGGGCCATAACAACTGCATGAAGTAATCTGCCAACTGCAAGAGCCCTTGCCCAACAACTGGCACCAAGACAAGCAACAGGGTACCAAGCAACACTAGCGGCACCACCAGCAGACTAACAAAGGGAACAGCAATCAGGTTTGCCAATGGTGAAATCAGCGAGGCCTTTTGAAATAACAACAATGTCAGCGGCAGCAAACCAAGTGCAACCAGAATGTGCACCTTGCCCCACTTCGACCATCCACTTTGCCCACTCAAACGCCCGGTCATTCCGAACAGGATGATGCCCACCGCTGCAAAGGAGAGCCAGAAACCGGCATCCATTACTGCCAAGGGATCAAGGGCCAACACAAGTATCAAAGCAAGCGACAAGCCAACAGATGGGCGCCGATAACGTTGCCAAATCAACCCCAGCATGAACACCAGCACCATCGTCAAAGCGCGCTGGGTCGGCACAGAAAACCCAGCCAGTGCAGCATATACAAATGCAGCGACAATGGCGGCAACAGCACCAACCTTGGCCGCTGGCCATGTATGCAGCAAACGTGCAGAACGACGCCATAACCAATTCATCAAAAAAAAGGCCAATCCCGCAACAAAGCCTACATGCAGGCCCGAAATTGCCATCAGATGATTGGTGCCTGTTTTAACCAACACCTGCCACTGTGTCGCTGTGATCCGATCGCGCTGACCAAGCGCCAGCGCCTGGGTCATACCTGTAAACTGGCTTTCGGGCAAGGCTTGCTCAATCGCAGCAGCCAGCGCCGTCCTGCGTGCGTCGATCCAATATATGATGCCACTGGCAGTCGAGATATAGCGATTTTCGCCGCCTTTACGCACATAACCCGTGGCACGAATGTCATGCCGGAATAACCACCCTTCGTAATCAAATCCACCTGGATTCATAAATCCATGGGCCTGTTTAAGGCGTACCTTGAGCTGCCAGCGTTGGCCAACCTGTGGTTTCTCATGAGTGCGATACCAACTTAGGCGCACCTTATTCGGCAGATCTTGCTGCGGCAGCAGTGGATTTATCGCCTTTTCCGGGCTGAAGATAAAACGCTGGCCAAACTGCCTTTGCTCCGGTATTGAGTCGATGACACCTTCAATAATAAGGTCCTGGCCTTCCAGCGCTGATGGCAGTGAACCAGCTAAAATTGCATCGGCCTGAAACAGCGCCAGCAGAAACCCATTCAGAAACCATAACGGAATTTTGAGTGGTCTTAACCAGATGGATAATGGTAGGCTTAACAGCAAAAGACCGGCCCAGCGGCCGTCCGGTAATTCGGGCAGCTGCTGAAAAATAAGTATCCCGGCCAGAAATACAATTGCTGCGATTCGCACCTTATAATTCTTATTTATTCAGATGACGTGAGCGATAACTATATCCCGATTTAGGGGCCATAACCACAGGATAAATATGCCCCGTAGGCTGATTAAACGCTTTCTGCCTGATTACCAAAAAATCAGGGAACATAAGCATCTGAAGTGCTTCGGCACCCTATTGCATGATCCCAACCTCTGGCATCTCAATCGCCGCTCCGTCTCTGGTGCCTTTTTTATTGGCTTTTTGTGTGCCTGGGTCCCCGTACCTTTTCAAATGGTGATTGCTGCGGCCGTAGCCATCGTCGCCCGGGTCAATCTGCCCATAGCAGTCTGTCTGGTTTGGATCACTAACCCAATCACCATGCCACCGATGTTTTATTTCGCCTACAAGATCGGCGTTTGGACGCTGGGTGTGCCGGCACATAAATTCAATTTCGAATTATCGTTTGACTGGTTAATGGCCGAACTTGGCCTGATCTGGCAACCATTTCTGCTCGGCTGCCTGGTGTTGGGACTAGCGTCAGGTGTGGCGGGGTATTTTGTGACCAGAGTATTCTGGCGCTTCCATATCTTTCAATATCTGAAAAAAAGGCGCCTGCGGCGCAAACAGCGTAAACAATCTCTAGGCGGGAACTAGGCTTCCGTCTTCAAGTTTTAGCACCCGGTCCATCCGTCCAGCCAAAGACATATCGTGGGTCACCACCAGAAAGCTGGTAGCTAATTGCTGGTTCAACTCCAACATCAATTCATACACGTGATTGGCGGTTTGCTGATCCAAATTTCCGGTGGGTTCATCTGCCAACACACATTGGGGCTGGCTCACCAGAGCACGGGCCACAGCAGCACGCTGGCGTTCACCCCCTGACATCTCGCCAGGCTTGTGACGCACACGATGCCCAAGGCCCACCCTTTCAAGCATTTCTTCCGCCTGTCTGGAGGCGCGCGCAGGTTTCTCACCACGGATCAGCAGAGGCATGGCCACATTCTCAAGCGCACTGAATTCAGGCAGTAGATGATGAAACTGATAGACAAAGCCTAAGGTCTTATTGCGCACATCGCCGCGTTGTTTTTCATTCAGCGCAGTAAGATTTTTACCATTGATGAAAACCTCACCCTGGCTGGGCGTATCCAGCCCGCCGAGCAGATGCAGCAATGTGCTTTTACCCGAGCCAGAGGATCCTACAATAGCCAAGCGTTCACCACGTTTCACACTCAGATCAACCGAGCTCAATACCTCGGCAGCCAACCCACCCTCGACAAAACGCTTGGCCAGTCCCTGGCAGGAAAGAATTACATCACTCATAACGGAGCGCCTCAGCTGGTTGTGTGCGCGAAGCACGCCAAGCGGGATAAAGTGTCGCGATCAAACAAAGCACAAAGGCCAAAACACTGATCTTGATGATATCCGCGGCGCGCATCTCGGACGGCAGCTCGCTGATGTAATAGACATCCGGCGACAGGAATTTCATGCCCAGAATCCGTTCGATGGCCGGCACAATCACCTCCACATTTGATGCCAGGCTCACACCGCCAATTACACCCAACAGGGTTCCGAAAGCACCAATAACAACCCCTTGCACGATGAAGATACGCATGATGCGGCCGGGGCTGGCACCGAGAGTGCGCAGAATGGCGATGTCAGCCCTTTTGTCCGTGACTACCATCACCAGGGTCGAAACAATGTTGAATGCCGCCACAGCAACGATCAACGTTAGTATCACAAACATCACAATCTTTTCTGTTTTAACGGCACGAAAGAAATTGACATGCTGACGGGTCCAGTCGGTAATAACATAACCTCGCGGAAGATCCTGCACCATCAGCTGGGTGAGATACGGCGCATCAAACATATCCGTCAACTTGATGCGTACCCCAGTCACCTGGCCGGGTTTGAGAAACAGCTTTGCTGCATCATCCAAATGAATCAATGCCAGAGCACTGTCATATTCATACATACCGGCCTCGAAAATACCGACCACGGTAAAACGCTTCAGTCGCGGCATAATACCCACCGGCGTCACGCTGGCCTGCGGAGTAACAAGCGTAACCTTCTCACCCAGGCGTACACCCAATCGCCTAGCCAGCTCCTGGCCCAAGATTATATTGAATTGGCCTGCACTAAGATCAGCCAGTTCACCGATTTCCATCTCCCGGTCCAGGGTAGAGACCTGGGGTTCCAATTCAGGTGAAATCCCACGGATCATTGCCCCACTAACCCCTGCCCCGGCCGTCAGCATACCTTCCGCCCGAATATAAGGCGCCTTGCCGATTATTTGGGGGTATCGTTCCAGGTGCGGCAGCAGACGTTGCCATTCATCCAAGCCCTGACCAGCACCACTCACCACCATATGCGACGCCACACCAAGAATGCGCTCACGTAGCTCTTTTTCAAAGCCATTCATAACTGATAAAACCGTGATCAGTGCAGTTACACCGAGTGCAATACCGGCAATGGAGATAAACGATATAAATGAGATGAAGTGATTACGCCGCTTGGCGCGGGTATATCGAAGACCGACAAAAATTTCCAGAGGTTTGAACATACTTTTTAAACTGCTGCGTCATTCCTGACGACGATTATTTTCCATGGTTAATTATTCAGCTGCGGGACATTGTCGCCTTAAACAGCATTCATCACAACGGGGCTTTTTACGGCAAACATCCTTGGCGTGCAATACAATTAAAGCATGATACTCGTTAAACAGCGCTAGCTGTTCATCCCGTCGTTTAATTGTCCGGCCCAATTCAGTTTCAAACAGATGGCGTAAGTGCTCGTAACCCTCATCACCCGCCACCAGCCCCAGCCGAGCAAAGATGCGCCGGGTATACGCATCGATAACGAATACAGCCCGATCAAACGCATACAACATCATGTCATCGGCTGTCTCAGGGCCAACACCGTTGACCGATAACAGGCCATGCCGCAACGCCGCATCATCCCAACGGTCGAGTTTTGCCTTGCCACCCTGTTGCAAAAACCAGCGACAAAAATTCTGCAGGCGCTTGGCTTTAACGTTAAAGTAGCCTGCTGGCGTAATTTGGTGTGCCAGTTGCTCGGCCGACATCTCAGCGATTTTCTTTGCGCTAAGCGACTTTGCCTGTTTGAGATTAGCTATCGCCTTTTCAACATTGCTCCAGGCCGTGTTCTGGGTCAGCACTGCACCTACCATTACTTCAAATGGAGTCTCACCCGGCCACCAGTGTTGTGGACCGTTGTGTTTGAGCAAGACTCGGTACACTGACAGAAACGTCATTTACGTTTTTTATACGATGATGCTCGTCTGGCCTTGACCGGTTTTTTGTGGGGACGACTTGATCGCTGTTTGAACGATTTCTTTTCCGTCTCCAATTCTTCAACCGGGGGCATGCCGGCACTCTGGCGCAGCCGATTGATATCGCTACGCTCCAGCTCATCCCATTCACCAGGCTTGAGGCCCCGGCGTAGTGTGACGTGACCGAAACGAACACGCGACAGGCGGCTCACCCGGATTTGCTGAGATTCCCATAGCCGCCGAACTTCACGGTTACGCCCTTCGTTGAGGGTGACGTGATACCAATGATTGGCACCCTGGCCACCGGCATCACGAATGCTATTGAATTTGGCCATGCCATCTTCCAGCTCAACCCCTTTACGCAACGTGCGCAGCATCGAGTCCGGCACTTCACCCAATACACGCACGGCGTATTCGCGTTCGATTTCATGGGAAGGATGCATAAGATTGTTTGCCAATTCACCATCAGTGGTGAGCAGGATCAAGCCGCTGGTATTGATGTCCAAGCGTCCAACTGCAATCCAGCGACCGCTGCGCATACGCGGCAATTTCTCATAGATGGTCGGCCGCCCCTCTGGGTCAGAACGTGTGCAGATCTGACCTTCAGGTTTGTGATAGGCCAAGACACGATGTTTGGTTTCTGGGCGCCGATTGAGGCGGATGATCTTGCCATCCAGGCGCAAGGTGTCGGTGACTTCGGCCTTGTCGCCTAAATGCACTACATTGCCGTTGATGCTGACTCGGCCTTGCTCAATCATGCGCTCTGCTTCACGGCGTGAGGCGATGCCTGCCGAAGCCAACAGTTTCTGGATACGTTCCGCCACTAGGATTATTACACTGCTGCTTCGGTCTTGGCTTGGTCTGTTTCTTCAAGCAGTTCGGCATCTGCTATGGAATCAGATTCAGCATTCACTATGGCTGCTTCATGCACAGCCGTTTCTGTCTCTGCTTCCATGTCTGTATCCACTTCAACTTCAGCAAGGATTTCTTGGTTTGACTCAGAATCATCGATTTCTTCGGCTTCTAGCTCAGCGACTGCTTCAGGTTGATCATCCTCATCTGCTTCTGAATCCAACTCATCTGACGCAGCTTCGTCAAGCAGTTCGGTTTGATCTGCTTCTTCACCACTCTCTGCCAGTGGAACCGGCTGAACTTCACCGTCTGCAGCGCCAGCATCATTCGCCGCGCCGAGCTGTTCACCTGCTTCTTGGTCACCCTCTGGCTTGTCGCCAAAGTCGAGTTCGTGCTCGATGCTTTCGATATTGCGCAGTTCAGCCAGTGGTGGCAAATCACTCAGGTTTTTCAAACCAAAGTAATCAAGAAAGGTTTTGCTGGTTCCGTACAACGCTGGTTTACCCGGCACGTCACGGTGACCGATAACACGAATCCATTCCCGTTCCAGCAGGGATTTAACGATATGCGAACTGACACTGACGCCGCGCACGTCCTCGATCTCACTACGGGTAATAGGCTGGCGATAGGCGATAAGCGCCAGGGTTTCAAGCACAGCACGAGAATACTTGGGTGGTTTCTCTTCCCAAAGGCGTGCGACCCACTGAGCCAGATCCGCTTTCACTTGATAACGAAAACCGCTGCTGACTTCTTTCAGTTCAACACCGCGTACCTCACAGTCCTCTTGCAGGCTGGTGATCGCCTCGCGGATCTCTTCACGGCTGGGTTGGTCTTCATCCATAAACAGAGTCAGAATCTGGTCTGTGCTCAACGGTCTTCCTGCCGCAAGCAAGGCACCTTCGATAATCTGCTTCAGTTTTTCAAGATTCGTGTTCGTGGACATTCTGATGCGCCTTTACATAGATGGGGCCAAAGGGTTCGGTTTGAATCATTTCGATCAGGGTTTCCTTGATCAGCTCGAGGATGGCCAGCAGTGTGACCACGACTCCCATGCGTCCCTCCTGGACCGTAAACAGCTGAGTGAATTCGGTAAAATTATCTGGATTCAGTCTTTCCAAAATATTTATCATGCGCTCACGAACTGAAAGCGCCTCGCGCTGTATATGATGGGATGAAAACATGTCAGCCCGGCGCAACACATCCTGAAAGGCCAGCAACACCTCTTTCAACTCCACATCCGGTTGCGGTTTGACCACCTTCAGATCGGGCGCCTTGGCACTGGTTTCAAATACGTCACGTCCGACACGTGGCAATTCATCAATATCTTCGGCAGCCTTTTTATAACGCTCGTATTCCTGTAAACGACGCACAAGTTCGGCACGCGGATCTTCTTCGTCCTCTTCTGAAGCCGGCGGACGCGGCAACAACATGCGCGATTTGATCTCGCACAACATGGCCGCCATGACGAGATACTCAGCCGCCAGCTCAAAACGCATCTCTTTCATCATGTCGATGTAGGACATGTACTGGCGGGTAATCTCGGCAATCGGAATATCGAGCACATCCAGATTCTGACGCCGAATCATATAGAGCAACAGATCCAGCGGGCCTTCAAAGGCTTCAAGAAAAACCTCTAATGCGTCCGGCGGGATATAGAGATCCTGCGGCAACTGGGTAAGGGCCTCGCCACGAATCATGGCAAAGGGAATCTCCTGCTGCCTGGCCGCTTCGGCGACGGGCTCTGTCTCGGTTGTGTCTACTGTTTCAGTCATCGATTACCGGTACTCCAGGCCCATGGATTGGCGCACTTCTACTAATGTGCTGCGCGCCACTTCTCGGGCCTGTTCGCCCCCTTCATTGATCACCTTGCGGACAAGATTGGGATTGTTGATGAATTCCTCCGCACGCTCACGCATGGGAGCCTGCTCTTTTATTACCTGATCGATCACCGGCTGTTTGCAATCGAGGCACCCGATGCCAGCACTGCGACAGCCCTCTTGCACCCAGCTCTTAACCTCGTCATTAGAATAGACCTGATGCAATTGCCACACCGGACATTTTTCAGGATCACCTGGGTCAGTCTTGCGTACCCGTGCCGGGTCTGTTGGCATAGTGCGCAGCTTCTTCTCCACCTCGGCCGGATCTTCGCGCAGACCAATCGTATTACCGTAAGATTTGGACATCTTCTGTCCATCCAGTCCCGGCATTTTCGATGCTTTGGTTAACAGCGGCTGTGGCTCAGGCAGGATTATTTTACCCCCACCTTCGAGATAACCGAAGAGTCTTTCTCTATCGCTGAGGGTGATATTTTGCTGCCCCTCGAGTAGAGCACGGGCCGTTTCTAGCGCCTCATCATCACCCTTTTCTTGATATTTTCTTCGTAACTCGTTGTATAATTTAGCGTTCTTTTTGCCCATTTTCTTTGCGGCCGCTTCAGCCTTATCCTCAAAGCCGGCTTCACGGCCATAAAGATGATTAAAACGGCGCGCCACTTCACGGGTCAATTCAATATGGGCCACCTGGTCATCACCGACCGGCACCAGCCCAGCTTTATAGACCAAAATATCGGCACTCTGCAGCAGCGGATAGCCCAGAAATCCATAGGTGGCGAGATCCTTCTCTTTCAGTTTTTCTTGTTGGTCTTTGTAAGTAGGCACACGCTCAAGCCAGCCCAGCGGCGTCATCATGCTCAAGAGCAAATGCAGTTCAGCGTGCTCGGGCACCTGAGACTGTATAAACACCTTGGCTGAACCTGGATTAACCCCAGCCGCCAGCCAGTCAATGACCATATCCCAGACGCTCTCGGCAATGATGCCGGTGTTGTCATATTCAGTGGTCAGGGCATGCCAATCAGCGACGAAGAAAAAACAACTATATTCATGTTGCAATTGCACCCAGTTTTTCAACACGCCGTGGTAATGGCCTAGGTGAAGCTTTCCTGTCGGACGCATTCCGGACAGAACGCGCTGATGTTGGCTTGGAACGGTGTTCAAGATACTCTCTTCCTTACTTGTTCTTAATTCAGGCCCAAGACACTATACAGTAGCTGTGATACTGCCTGAACCAGAGGACTCAGAATCTGCCCAAGGATACCCGTGGCTAGCAGGCCCAGCAGTATGAAAAAGCCAAAGGGTTCGATACGTGAAAACGTGTAGGCGAGCGGCCCAGGAAGGACACCGGTCATGATGCGGCCGCCATCCAGAGGCGGTAATGGTAACAAATTAAGTACCATCAAAATGATGTTAATTATAATACCGGCACTGCCCATATAGATCATCGGTTGCCCTGCAAAAGGAACAGCGAGCACAATCATAAAACCAATTTTAGCAATGATGCCCCAACCGACGGCCATTAACAGATTAGCCATTGGCCCGGCTAAGGCAACAATTGCCATATCCCGCTTTGGTTTACGCAGGTTTTTCCAGGTAACCGGCACCGGTTTGGCCCAGCCAAAAATAAATCCACCCAAGGCCAGCAGTACAAGTGGCACGACCACCGTTCCAATAGGATCTATATGTTTGATGGGATTGAGCGTCAGGCGCCCCAACATGAAGGCGGTTGGGTCTCCCAGACGTCGCGCCATCCAACCATGGGCAACCTCGTGAACTGTAATGGCGAACAAGACTGGCAGTATCCAGACAGCTATCTTTTGGATCAGGCTTAATTCCATCATCGGGGCAGTATACCCTGAATACCCATGAGATTGAGTAACTCTTTATTAATCAAATGGTTTACCCTTCAATCCAAGAAATAGGTTTAAATTATAGAATGAGTTCATCCGCCCCTTTTCCGCGGCGCACAATCTCTGGACCTTCGTCCAACATCTCGATCACCGTTGTGGCCTCAAGGCCACAATACCCCCCATCAATGATCAGATCGACCTGGCTGCCAATACTGTCCTTCATTTCATAGGGATCCATCATGGGGAGTTCGTCTCCGGGCAGGATCATAGTGGAACTCAGAATGGGTTCGCCCAGTTCAGCCAACAAAGCCAAGGCAATTGCATTGTTCGGCACACGAATACCGATGGTTTTGCGCTTGGGATGTAATAGGCGTTTGGGCACGCTCTTCATGGCTGGCAGAATAAATGTATATGGCCCGGGCGTGATGCCCTTCATCAGGCGATAGGCGATATTATCAACCATGGCGTATTCTGATACTTCCCCCATATCGCGGCACATCATAGTGAAATTGTGCCTGTCATTCAGCTGGCGAAGCTGGCGAATCCTGTCGACAGCCTTTTTATTACCAATCTGGCAGCCCAGGGCATAACAAGAGTCTGTGGGATAGACAACAACCCCACCCTGCTTGATGATATCCACCGCACCACGAATCAGTCGTAGCTGCGGATTATCAGGATGAATTTGGAAAAACTGGCTCATTAAATTACCTTTACAATCTACCCAGCCCACAGACTCCAGATAGGCTCACAGCTCTCGGGCAGCACAGGCATGCGCCCCATTTTGCGCCAAACCTGGCTGGGGCCATGATAGTCTGAACCGATCGAGGCAAACAGTTCATAGCGGCGCACATATTCAACCATGTTTCTAGTCATGTTTATATCCTGATTGCCGGATATCACCTCAAGACCAAGCCCGCCTGCTTGCTTGAAGTCTTCAATCAAACGACGCAACTTGGTGGCGGATAATTTGTAACGGCCAGGATGGGCAATCACCGCCTGCCCACCGGCTGATGTAATCCACTCCACTGCCTGCGCCAAGCTGATCCATTCCACCTCCACATAGGCGCGTTTGCCTGCCCCCAGATAGCGATCAAAACACTCCTGCATGGTTTTCACATGCCCGTTCTGAAGCAAAAACCTGGCGAAATGGGTGCGGCTTAGTATCTGGCCATTGGCGAAGCTGGCGGCGCCTTCCAGGCTGCCTTCAATACCAATATTATCCAACCGCCTGGCCATTTCCTCAGCACGCCCGTCACGCTGCTCACGCAAGCCCGCCAAACCGCTTTGCAGCTGCTTGTTTTCGACATCGAAATTGAGACCAACAATATGAATCAGGTGTTTATTCCAGCTAACTGAGATTTCTACCCCGGAATAAAACTCAAGCGCATGGCGTTGTGCCTCTTCAGCGGCATCAGCCAGGCCATCAGTCACATCGTGATCCGTCAGCGCCAACACATCCACACCACATTTAACCGCGTGTTGAACAAGCGCTACCGGGGAAAGTTCGCCATCAGAGGCGGTCGAATGACAATGTAGATCGTACTGTTTGTATTTATTAGAATCCATCAACTACCCAACGCACATGCACAAAGCCGCCTATGATAGAATCTTTGGCCACATTTAGCGAGTTCGAATCTGCGCCTTGAGCAGATGAAAGTTTTTGAGGATCACATGAAATTCCTGTTTGATTTTTTCCCTATTCTGCTGTTTTTTGTTGCCTACAAGGCCTATGACATTTACGTCGCCACCGCTGTGATGATAGTCGCCACGTTTATACAAGTAAGCTGGTCTTGGCTACAATTTCGTCGTGTCGAAAAGATGCACCTCATCACGCTAGTGCTTATTACCGTGCTTGGCGGAGCAACACTCATATTGAGGGATCCGGCTTTCATCATGTGGAAGCCCTCCATCATCAACTGGGCCTTTGGCGCGGTCTTCATTGGCAGCCAGTTTATCGGTAAAAAACCCATTGTTCAGCGCATGATGGAGAGCAATGTCGAACTGCCCGCCCATATCTGGCCACGACTAAATTCTGCCTGGGCGATCTTCTTCATAATCCTCGGATTTCTTAATCTTTATGTATTCAAAAATTATGATGAGGAGACCTGGGTTAATTTCAAGCTGTTTGGAATGATTGGCCTGACATTTGTATTCATCATTGGCCAAGCCTTTTTTATCGGTAAATATATAAAAGAACCGCAAGAAACCACTGAAGAAGCCCCAGAAGAAAGTAAGGAGAAACCGTAGTGCTGTACGCCATCATCGGGCAGGATAATGAAAACAGTCTGGACAAACGCCTGGCGGCCCGTCCTGATCATCTGCAACGCCTCGAAGCTCTAAAACAGGAAGGACGCCTTTTGGTCGCGGGTCCCTTCCCCGCTATCGACAGCATTGATCCCGGTCCAGCTGGGTTTAGCGGCAGTCTGATTGTGGCTGAATTTGATTCGCTCAATACTGCACAGGCCTGGGCCGATCAAGACCCCTATGTTGCGGCAGGTGTTTACGAAAGTGTCAGCATCAAACCCTTCAAAAAGGTCTTACCCTAATGAGCAACCAGCGCGAACAAATGATCCGCCAGCGGATCGATGCAGCACTCAAGCCTGAAAGCCTCGAGTTGATTGACGATAGTCATCTGCATGCCGGCCACGGCGCGACCGGCGGGCACTATACCGTACGCATTGTGTCTGACAGTTTTGCCGGTAAAAACATGATCCAGCGCCATCGACTTGTGTATGACGCCGTGGGTGATTTAATGAATTCAGAAATTCACGCGCTCAGTATTCAGGCCCACACGACTGACGAAAATAAAGCTTAATTACAACCCTGAGCACATACAATAATAAATAACTTGATATAAGGATGAAGAGAAATGCGAAGCACAGCCAAAACACTTTCTATACTAATAATGACAACATGCTTACTGCCTGCAGCATATGCTGTAGATAATGACAAAAAAATCGCTGAGGTCAATGACCAGCCGATTATGGCATCACAATTTCTAACTTATGCAAAGGTTAAAAATCCTCAGGGCGACTTGAATGATGCCAATACGCGCAATCAGCTTATGCAGGCTTACATCGGCAGAGAACTTTTTTTTCAGGAAGCAATAAAGCAAAAGCTGGATAAAACAGAACTGGTCAAGCTTGCCTTGGAAAACCAACGCCGTGAGGTTATAAGCCAGGCATTTGTCGCGAAAATTCTGACTGACAATCCAATCACAGATGCAGAGATGCGCAAATATTATGACGATCAGGTGGCCAACTTTAAAGAAGCCGAATACAAACTAAGTCACATCTTGCTTAAAACAGAAGAAGATGCCAAGAAAATCATCTCTCGCTTGGACAAGGGGGAAAACTTTGCCGAGCTTGCTCAGTCGAACTCCATCGACACAAATGCTTCCCAAGGCGGCGAACTTGGCTGGGTGCACCCAACCAAGATGCCTGCTGGCTTCGGCGATACTGTTAAAAACATAGCTGTAGGCAAATATTCAGCCAAGCCAGTAAACACACAATTTGGCTGGCACATCATCAAGGTGGATCAATCACGTCCCCTGCAAATCCCCCCATATGAGCAGGCGGTCGGTAAACTTCGCAACTTTATGACGGAACAACGTATCTCAGCAAAAATTTCCGAGCTGCAGAAAAAAGCAAAAATTGAATTTGAGAAATAATAAAAAGCCCGGTGTTAAAATTAACCACCGGGCTTTTTTTTAAGATGAGCGGTCTCCACATACTGACATCCACTGCTTATTGGCCTTCAGCAACAGGTTCTCAACCTCCATCACTGGCAATGGCTTGCTAAAGTAGAAACCCTGGACAATTCTGCAATCATGTTGCAGCAGAAAATCGACTTGCTCCTTTGTCTCGACGCCCTCAGCAATCAGATTCAGGCCAAATGTTTTGGCCATAGCAATAATCGCGGCTGTTATTGCCATATCATCAGGGTCTTCCGGAATATCCCTGATAAAAGAACGATCAATCTTTAGAGTTTGAATCGAAAGTCTTTTAAGTTGATTAAGCGCAGAATACTCAACTCCAAAATCATCGATGGAAGTTTTGATTCCCAGCTCGGTAATTTTATTCAATGTATCAATACTGCGATCCGGGTTGTCCATAATCGCAGTTTCTGTGATCTCAAGATCAAGAAATGAAGGCGACATATTTAAGCCTGCCAGAATCCGTTTTAGATCGCTTAACAGGTTTGGGGCTGTCAATTGACGCGGCGATAAGTTGACTCCGATGCGTTCTGGTGCGCAGCCCTTGTCATACCAGGCCTTGAATTGCGTACAGGCTTGCTCGATAACCCATTTTCCAATTTCCCCTATAAGATTGGCCTCTTCTGCCACTGGAATAAATTCATTCGGCGGTACAGACCCCAAACTTTCACTATTCCATCTCAACAGGGCCTCAACACCGAATACCGAACCTGTTTTAAGATCAATTTGGGGTTGATAATGCAATTCAAACTCATCCCTTTCAACAGCTTTACGTAAACCAGTCTCAACTGAAAGTCTCCGCTGTATAACTGAATCCATTTCCGGGGTAAAAAAGCGTGCAACACCTTTGCCATCTTTCTTGGCACGATACATAGCTGTATCTGCGTTTCTGAGCAAGACATCCACAGACTCACCATCATCAGGATAAATACTGATTCCAATACTCGTTCCTGTGTGAATTTCATGGCCCTTAATAACTGCGGGCTGACTGATTTTTGTAATAATTTTCTGTGATACTTTTGAAATATCTTCAGGCGTATTGATGTCTTTTAGCAGGATGGTAAATTCATCCCCACCCAAACGAGCAACTGTATCATCCTGACGTACACACTCCCGCAAACGCTCAGCCGTTAACTCGAGTAACTCATCACCAATCTGATGACCTAAAGAGTCATTTATCACTTTAAAATGATCAAGATCTAGAAATAGAACCGCCATACTTCGGGCTCGACGTTGTGTGTGGAACAAAGCCTGTTGAACACGCTCTTGAAACAGTGAGCGGTTAGGCAAACTGGTCAGACTGTCGTAATGAGCCAGCTGATGCAACTGCTCTTCAAGTTGTTTTTGCTCTGTAATATCACTGAAAATATAGACAATACGTGTAACTTTACCTTGCTCATCACGAATAACGCGAACCTTACTCCATTCTGGATAGGTTTCTCCATTTCTTCTTTGTTTGATAATTTCACCCTGCCAAAAATCCTTACCACTTAATCGCTGCTCGACAAGGGCTCTATAACTCTCATTGTTTGGCATTACTTTGAGCTGGTCTATATCAGATTTAATCACGCTTTCTTTGCTATATCCCGTTATTTTTGTGAATGCGTCATTTACTCTAAGAATGATATAAGAAGCATCCATTACCATAATACCGTCGGGTGTATCATCGAAAATACTAGCCGCAAAACGTAATTCCTGTTCGCCGGTTATCCGTTTTTCGATTTGTGTTTGTAGCTGCCTATTGATGCTCCTGAGCTCATGGGTGCGGGAATCGACTCGATCTTCAAGCGACTTGTTCAATTCAGACAAAGCGGCTTCGGCATGTTTGCGCTTGACCAAGTGATTGCGAATACTCGAGAGCATAATGCGAGATGTATGGGCCAAAGAGACTATTTCATTTTCCTGATTTTTACTCGATGTTTGTTCCAGTTCACCCAGCAGTTTGCTGCCTTCATCAATAACACCGACCAAGTCATGTTTGTCTCGTGACACTTTGAACATAGCTGATTTAAGCAAGGAGATAGGCTGAGCAATTGAACGATATAAG
This sequence comes from uncultured Chromatiaceae bacterium, assembly GCA_945787735.1. Classification (GTDB taxonomy): domain Bacteria; phylum Pseudomonadota; class Gammaproteobacteria; order Tenderiales; family Tenderiaceae; genus Tenderia. The sequence goes on from CALZIQ010000061.1 coordinate 15,321, forward strand.
TGAAAAAAGAGGATAACGATTGCCAACAATATGGCGGTAACGGTGACTGTTATAAGCATCGTAGTCTTGTGGGCAAGTTCTTCAGCAATGCTCTGACTATGGTGTGAAAGCTCTTGAATGGTTGCCAATAGCTTTTCGGCGTGAACCAATATTTGACCATAGGCAACCATCATCTCGACATTATCGCTTGAGGCGATTCCTTCAATCAGAAACGGTTTAAGCTCGGCTTTTATGAATTGCCATTCATTTTCAACTTTGTTTGATACTTCATTTTTTATCGTTGTATCAGTGACAACACTTAACAAGAACTGGTGTGTCTGCTCAAATTGACTCGTCGCTCGCTGGGAGATTTGAATAGAATCTGGCGTTGCCTCTGTCAATAAGGTTTCATTGACGCCACGCAGCAACATCTGCAAATGCATCGCCTGACGCTCAAATGCTCGGGCAATAGTTGCTTGTTTTGTGAGATTAATACCACTTATCCAGGTGATGCTAGTTATAACGACAAAAAGCACCAATAGCAGCGCAGGCGAAAGGATAAGCTTTCGTTTGATTGTCATTGTTTTTAAGGTTTTGTGGGATACCCCAACTCAAGCCACTTTCCAAAGCCTTCGCGCATCCAGTGAACGTCTTTGTAACCGGCATGAATCGCACTAACGGCAGCCTTATAGGATTTCCATCCTGTTATGCCATGACTATAAATTATGATCACGGAATTTTTATCTTCTGGAAGTTTGCTTGTATCAAATTTATCCAGCGACATATCGAAATCTACAATTTTTTTACTTTTGCCAGAATATGGCAGAGCAGTTGCCCCAGGCACATGACCACGGCCAAAATTGATCGGGTTTCTCACATCAAAAAACATCGCCTTGTTTTGATCCAAGAGCGAATTTGCATCCATCGCTAAGATTATTTTTCCGCCGGGTAAACTCTCAGGTGTAGGAATACCCTCGCCTGCAAGTGCAACGTTGGTCATTAACAAAATAACCATGCCGGCTATACCAAATCTCCAAGAAAACATAAATAATCCTTTAATACAATGAGTTATCAACACTTTTGGCAGGAATCATAGCTTAACGCTTACCGCCATATTTTTACGCCAGCATCTCCATTCATATTCCGAGAATGAGCGTTGCAATAATCAATGCTGGTGATCATATTTAATGTCGGCAAACAGACAGAATTATTAATTACTTCTATTTCTTTATCACAATTGGATTTGAGTGAGATTTCACCCAACAGAGAGGGGGAAGCTAGGGATATTACGTGTTAACTCTCAGGCTTATTCCATTTAAATAAAAGGTATTAGCCTGGGGATTTGTCATGCACCTTTAGCATCTTGATAAATTGCGCTTCATCAAGAATTTCTATGTCTAATTGTTGCGCTTTGGCGAGTTTTGAGCCAGCTTCGGTACCTGCGATCACCAGATCGGTTTTTTTTGAGACACTGCCAGTCACCTTGGCTCCTAGGGCTTGTAGCTCTTGCTTGGCCTCATCACGAGACATGGTCGACAGACTGCCAGTGAGCACGATGACCTGACCGGCCAGCGGCTGCTCTGTTTCAGCAACGTGCTCAATCACCGGCCAGTTAATTCCTGCTTGGATCAGTTTTTCAACCACTTCAATATTATGTGGCTGCTGAAAAAATGCCAGGATATGGGCAGCCACCACCGGCCCCACATCAGGCACATCCTGCAGCTGTTCCAGGCTGGCAGTTTCAATAGCCTCGAGCGTAGCAAAATAATTCGCCAGCGACTGTGCGGTGGCCTCACCCACTTCACGAATGCCAAGGGCAAACAGAAAACGCGGCAAAGAAGTATGCTTGCTCTTCTCCAGCGCCTCGATCAGATTGGCGGCTGATTTTTCGCCCATTCGTTCTAGACCAGTAACCTGGTCTTGCTTGAGTGTATATAAATCAGCCACGTCATGGATCAGACCTTCGTCAGAGAGTTGTTCGACCAATTTGTCCCCTAAACCATCAATATCCATGGCCTTGCGTGAGGCAAAATGTTTAATCGCCTGCTTACGCTGAGCTGCGCAAAACAAACCGCCAGTGCAACGCGCAACCGCTTCACCTTCAATCTTGATGACATCAGACCCACACACGGGACACTGTGTTGGCATAACAAAGGGTTTTGCATTCTTGGGGCGTTTAGATAAAACAACTGCGGCAACCTCAGGGATGACATCGCCAGCGCGGCGTACAATCACCGTATCGCCGATACGTACATCCTTGCGTTTGACCTCGTCTTCATTATGCAGGGTGGCATTGCTAACAGTGACGCCGCCGACAAAAACAGGTTCAAGCCTTGCAACGGGTGTAATGGCACCGGTGCGACCCACCTGAACTTCGATATCGAGCAACTGGGTCAGCTCTTCCTGGGCTGGAAATTTATGTGCAATCGCCCAACGGGGTGCACGGGCGACAAAACCAAGCTGATCACGCTGATCAAGACGATTAACTTTGTACACTACCCCGTCTATTTCATACGGCAGTGAATCACGCTTATCACCCAGTATTCGATAATACTTGAGTAACCCTGTTACGCCCTGTACTGTTGTTATTTCAGGTGACACACGCAGGCCCCACTGGCGCAATGATGACAAAACATCACTATGCTTATCTGGCAAGGCCAAGCCTTCCACCTGACCCACACCGTAACAATACATTGCCAACGGGCGCTCAGCACTTACTCTTGGATCAAGCTGACGCAAAGAACCCGCAGCAGCATTGCGTGGATTAACAAACTCTTTTTCGCCCTTCGCTTTCGCCCGTTCATTCATTTGTTGAAAACCGGCCTTGGGCATGTAAACCTCACCACGAATTTCGAGTACTGGCGGATAATCATGCCCCCTTAAACTCAGTGGCACCGAGGCAATGGTTCTGACGTTATGAGTAACATCTTCACCAGTCACACCATCGCCACGAGTAGCAGCCTGAACGAGTTGACCATTTTCATAGCGAATACTGACTGCCAGGCCATCGAGCTTGGGTTCGGCTACGTACTCAACCGTGTCGACTTGCAAACGTTCCCTAACACGACGATCGAAATCAGATACCTCTTCATCTGAAAAGGCATTATCTAAAGACAACATGGGTAGTTTGTGCCTGATCTGGCCAAACGCCTTAACCGGTTCTGCGCCAACCCGTTGGGTGGGAGAATCTGGTGTAATCAGTTCAGGGTATTTACTTTCAAGCGCCTGTAGTTCACGCAAACAGCGGTCATATTCAGCATCAGGAATCTCTGGCTCATCCTGAACATAGTAAAGATAATTATGATGATTAATTTCATCACGTAATTGCTGAATACGTTTACTGGCGTCCTTCATGAAATTGGCAATGTATTGTTACAACTAATGAGAAATGATTAATGCTGAAAAAGTACAAAACTGGTTGAATGATCTTTATCTGAGGCCGATTAAGCCGTTGCCAGCCATTTACAATCATACTCAGCCACCTGCTGACGAATATGATCGATGGCTGAATGCGTCAGCACACTGCGGGTTTCATCCCTAAGCTCCCCACGTAAGCGCTTCGCTAGTTGTTGAGCTGTTGTCAACATGATGTCAAAGGCAGCCAAACCGTCACTCTGTGCGTTAGGCATTTGAATAAAAAGGCTAACGCCTGGTGTTACCACTTCATCCAACCCATCTAAATCAAACACCCCCGGTTTGACCATATTGACCAAGCTAAACAGCGACACGCCATCGGCACCATTAGCATAATGATGAAAAATGTGCATATCACCATAGTGCATGCCACTCGCCTGAATCGCATCTACAAGCGCCGGACCTTTGAAAAACTCCCCCTGCTGCGCCATCACATTGATCACAATCACCTTGTCTGGTGCACCAGTCTTGTAAGCATTTTTTTGTTCCGTATCAGTGCTTGTGTTTGTTTCAGCGACAGCCTCAGGCTCTTCACCGCGCAATTTCTTTAAAATAGAACGGGCACGGTTTGTGGTTGCAGAAGGCGCAGGTGTTAACGGGGTTTGCTCGGGCAGATCTTTTTTGTTATCAACACTGTCACCAACGACACGCGGCTTGGAGATAACGGCACTCCCCTCCTGATCTAGTACCAGATGATCCAGTTCATTCTCATTTTCAGATAACTCCGGCTCACGCCTGGACACATCCTCAGCTGTATCTGTCTCAAAACTGGATGTTGAAATGGTAGCGGAATCGGCGTCGTGTTCACTTTTAGAAAATAAAACACTGTGGTCGATATCATCCCAGCCATAGCGGCGCTTGCTGCGCATTCTGGCAACGCCAGCAAGAATCATAACCACACCTATCACAACAAGAACTATCAGTAGTGAATCCATCTGCTCTTATCCGTAAATCATTTGACTAACCGACCATCTGCACAGCTTCT